>NZ_JBSGCE010000046.1:0-71130 GCF_053601695.1 Nonomuraea sp. NPDC004702 | reverse complement strand
TTGGCCCTGCTCCTCGATCACGTCGTCGTCAAGCCTGCCGATGGGCCGGCGTTCGACGTCGCGCCCCGGCTGTCGCTGGTGTGGCGCTCAACCTGCCCACGACCTGGGACAACAGCTTCCTGGAGATCCTCTACGGCTACGAGTGGGAGCTGTTCAAGAGCCCCGCGGGAGCCAACCAGTGGCGGCCGAAGGACGGCGCCGGCGCCGGCACCGTGCCCGACGCCCACGACCCGGCCAAGCGGCACGCCCCGACGATGCTGACGACCGACCTGGCCCTGCGCGTGGACCCGATCTACGAGCAGATCACCCGCCGCTGGCTGGAGCACCCCGACGAGCTCGCCGACGCCTTCGCCCGCGCCTGGTACAAGCTCACCCACCGCGACATGGGCCCGCGCGCCCGCTACCTCGGCCCGGAGGTCCCGGCCGAGACGCTGCTGTGGCAGGACCCGCTGCCCGAGGTGACGCACGAGCTCGTGGACGCGGCCGACGTCGCCGCGCTCAAGGAGCAGATCCTCGCCACGGGGCTGTCGGTGTCCGAGCTGGTCTCCACCGCGTGGGCCTCGGCCTCCTCCTTCCGCGGCAGCGACAAGCGCGGCGGCGCCGACGGCGCGCGCATCCGCCTGCAGCCGCAGAGCGCGTGGGAGGTCAACGACCCCGACCGGCTGGCGACCGTGCTGGGCACGCTGGAGGGCGTCCAGAAGGCGTTCAACGGCGCCCAGACCGGCGGCAAGCAGGTCTCGCTGGCCGACCTGATCGTGCTGGCCGGGTGCGCGGGCGTCGAGCGGGCCGCCAAGGAGGCCGGCTTCGACGTCCAGGTGCCGTTCACGCCGGGACGCGCGGACGCCACGCAGGAGCAGACCGACGTGGAGTCGTTCGCCGCGCTGGAGCCGGTCGCCGACGGGTTCCGCAACTACCTCGGCAAGGGCAACCGGCTTCCGGCCGAGTACCTGCTGCTCGACCGGGCCAACCTGCTGACGCTGAGCGCGCCGGAGATGACCGTCCTCGTGGGCGGCCTGCGGGTGCTGGGCGCCAACCACCGGCAGTCGACGCTCGGCGTCCTCACCACGACCCCGGGGACGCTGACCAACGACTTCTTCGTCAACCTGCTCGACCTGGGCACGACGTGGCACTCGACCGAGGACGCCAACGTCTTCGAGGGCCGCGACGCCGCCACCGGCGAGGTGCGGTGGACCGGCACCCGCGCCGACCTCGTCTTCGGCGCGAACTCCGAGCTGCGCGCGGTCGCCGAGGTCTACGCCAGCGACGACGCCAAGGAGAAGTTCGTCCGTGACTTCGTCGCGGCGTGGGACAAGGTCATGAACCTCGACCGGTTCGACCTGGCCTGAGCCTGACCGGAACGCCCGGGGCGGCCGCCCCGGGCGTTCCGCGTGCCCGGCGGCCCGCGTGGCGGGCCGGGACGCCTCCCGCCCCGGCGCGGGCCCTCCCGGACGTCAGGCGGTGAGCAGGGCCTGGGCGGTGACGTGCAGGTCGGCGACGGCCGCCGCGGCCCGCCCGGCGTCGAAGGCGGGGTCGCCCAGGCGCTGCTCCAGGTCGGCCAGCACCACGACGACGTGCAGGTTGAGCACCCGCAGGCGCTCCCGCGTCAGGCCGGGCAGCCGCCGCCGCAGCAGCACGGCCAGTTCGGCGACCCCGGGATGGTGGTCGCTGGAGTAGGGCCAGGAGCGGTAGCCGCCGGACAACACGTAACGGCTGGTGAAGCGCAGGTACCAGCTCGTGCCCGGGTGGGCGAGCACGTGCTCGGCCAGCGGGGCCAGGTACGCCGCGACCAGGGCGGGAAGGTCCTCCTCCAGGCCGCGGGCGCGCAGGTCGCCGATCAGCTCGCGGCGGCGCTCGTTGAGGGGGGTCATGCGGTGCGCGTACAGGGCGTCGATCAGGCCGGCCTTGCCGTCGAAGTGGTACTGGACGGCCGAATGGTTGCCCTGCCCGGCCGCGACGGCGATCTCCCGGAGCGAGACGTCGAGGCCGCGCTCGGCGAAAAGCCGTTCGGCCGCCAGGAGAATCTTCTCTTTGGCCTGCATTCCCACCTTTTCCGGATCACCGAGGTATCGTCGCGAATTAAGACAACCTGTCTTACTCTCGTGCCGTCTGCTGTCCAAGACCGTACGCCTCTCCTGGCAGGAGCCTCGCCGTGACCGCAGAACCGATCTTCCGGCGGGCCGGCCGCCCGCCGGAGCACGCTCCGAACGTCCTCGCCGTCGTCCTGGACGACACCGGCTTCGCCCAGCTCGGCTGCTTCGGCTCCGGCATCGCCACGCCGCACATCGACCGGCTCGCGGCCGGCGGCCTGCGCTACAACCGGTTCCACGTGACGGCCCTGTGCTCGCCGTCGCGCGCCTGCTTCCTCACCGGACGCAACCACCACGCCGTCGGCATGGGCTTCCTCGCCGACATCCCGCTCGACCACCCCGGCTACACCGCCCGCATCCCGCGCTCGGCCGCGACCCTGCCGCGGATCCTGCGCGACGACGGCTACTCCACCATCGCCATCGGCAAGTGGCACCTCACGCCGCGCTACGAGCGCTCGGCCGCCGGCCCGTTCGGCCACTGGCCGCTCGGCCAGGGCTTCGAGCGCTACTACGGCTTCCTGCAGGGCGACACCAACCACTACGCGCCCAACCTCGTCCGGGACAACCACCACGTGGAGCCGCCCGCCACCCCCGAGGAGGGCTACCACCTCACCGAGGACCTCGTCACGCAGGCCGTCCGGCACCTCGACGACCAGCGCCACGCCGCCCCGGGCAAACCCTTCTTCCTCCACCTCGGCCTCGGCGCCACGCACTCCCCGCACCACGTCGCGCCCGAGTGGAGCGAGCCCTACCGGGGCCGCTTCGACCAGGGGTGGGACGCCTGGCGGGAGGAGATCTTCCGGCGCCAGACCGCGACGGGCGTCGTCCCGCCCGGCACCGTGCTCACCCCGCGCCCGGACTGGGTGCCCGCCTGGGACGGCCTCACCGCCGACCGCCGCCGCCTGTACGCCCGCCAGCAGGAGGTCTTCGCGGGCTTCCTCACCCACGCCGACGCCCAGCTCGGCCGCCTGATCGCCCACCTGGAGGAGACCGGGCGGCTCGACGACACCATCATCGTGATCTTCTCCGACAACGGCGCCAGCGCCGAGGGCGGCGTGGACGGCAGCGTCAACGAGCACCGCTTCTCCGCCGGCATCCGTGAGTCCCCGCAGGACAACCTGGCCCACCACGACGACTGGGGCGGGCCGCGCACCTACAACCACTACGCGTGGGGCTGGGCGTGGGCCGGGAACACGCCGTTCCGGCTGTGGAAGCGCTACACCTGGCTCGGCGGCACCCGGACGCCGCTCATCGTGCACTGGCCGGCCCGGATCGGCGGCGGCGGCGCGGTGCGCGACCAGATCGTGCACGTCAACGACCTGTTCCCGACCCTGCTGGACGCGATCGGCATCCAGGCGCCCGACGTCGTGGACGGGATCGAGCAGCAGCCGGTGGACGGGGCGAGCTTCCTGGCCACCTTCGCCGACCCCGGGGCACCCGCGCCGCGCACCACCCAGTACTTCGAGATGCTGGGCTCGCGCTCCCTCATCCACGGCCGCTGGAAGGTCACCACCGACCACGTGTCCACGGGCGTCCTGGACGAGGAGGAACTGCTCACCGGCAGCCGCGACCTCGACGCCGACCACTGGGCGCTGTTCGACCTGGCGGCCGACTTCTCCGAGGCGGCCGACGTGTCCGCCAGGCATCCGGAGGTGGTCGCCGAGCTGCGGCGGTTGTGGGACCGGGAGGCCGGGCGCAACAACGTCCTGCCGCTGTACGACGACCTCGTGGCCCGCCTCGGCGCGCTCATCGGGCCGGCCTGGCCGCCCGGCGACGACCGCACGTTCCGGCCCGGGGCCTCGCCCGTGTGCGACGAGTCGTTGCCGCTGCTGTTCGGCGGCTTCCGCTGGACGGCCGAGATCGAGGCGGCCCGCGAGCCCGAAGGCGTGCTGTTCGCGCTGGGCGACTGGAACGGCGGCTTCGCCCTGTACGTCACCGGAGGCCGCCTGGCCTTCACGTTCTCCCGCGCCGGGGAGCCGCTGGAGCTCACCGCCGACCGCCCGCTGCCCGCCGGCCGCCAGTCCGTGGACGTCGTGCACACGACGGGCCCCGCGGGTTCGGCGTTCCACCTGTCGCAGGGCGGGGTCGTGGTGGGCGCCCTGGCGTTCGACGGCCTGCTGCCGGTCGCGCTCCAGCACGGCGGGGCCGGGCTGCGGCTCGGCCACGACCTCGGGCTGCCCGTCTCCGGCCGGTACCGCGTCCCGGCCCGGTGGAACGGGCGGCTGCTCTCGGTCCGGCTCAGGACGCCGGGCGCCGCGACCCCCGACCTGCTCGCCGGCCTGCGGACCGCGCTGCACGCCGACTGACGGCGTGGGCCTGAACGCGGTTGACGGTGTGGTCCGAGGGTTGACGGTGTGGTCCGGGGGCGGTTGACGGTGTGGTCCGAAATCGGCCGGTGCCGGGGACGTCGTGGCTGGTTGGCTGGTTCGCCGTAGATCAACCCCTGTCCTGGAACGGAACCATGGCCACCACCACCCTCGCCCCGCCGCGCCCGCCGCTGATCTCCTGGCTCGCGGTCGCCTCGATCACCCTGGGCATCTTCGCCATCGTCACCAGCGAGATCCTGCCCATCGGCCTGCTGACGACCATCGGCGCCGACTTCCGCGTCACCGACGGCACCGCGGGGCTGACCATGACGTTGCCGGGTTTCGTGGCCGCCGTCGCGGCGCCCGTCCTGACCGTGGCCACCGCCCGGCTGGACCGCCGGGTGATGCTCTGCGTCCTGATGGCGGTGCTGGCCGCCGCCGACGTGCTGGCGGCCGTGGCCGGGGCCTACTGGGTGGTGCTGGCCTCGCGGGTGCTCGTCGGGCTCACCATCGGCGGCTTCTGGTCGATCGCGGCGGGGCTGGCGTCCCGGCTGGTGCCGCCGGCCGCCGTGGGCGCCGCGACGGCGGTGATCTTCTCGGCCGTGCCGCTGGGCTCGGTGCTCGGGGTGCCCGCCGGAACCTTCATCGGCCACCTGGCGGGCTGGCGGACGGCGTTCCTGGTCCTGGCCGGGCTCTCGGTCCTCGTGCTGGTCGCGTTGCTGCGCGTGCTGCCGCCGCTGCCCGCCCGCCAGGTCACCGGCGCGCGCGTCCTGCTGGACCTGCTGCGGGTGCGCGGCACCGGGATCGCCCTGCTGGGCACGTTCCTCGTCGTGCTGGCGCACTTCGGCACCTACACCTACGTCACGCCCTTCCTGGAGCACGTCACCCGTCTGTCCCCGGCCGCCGTCAGCGCCGTCCTGCTGGCCTACGGCGCGGCGGGCATCGCGGGCAACTTCCTGGCCGGCCGGGCCGTGGCCACCGCACCCCGCCTGGCCTTCGCCGTCTGCGGCGGCCTGATCGCGGCGGCCACCCTGCTGCTGCCCCTGGCCGGCAGCTCGCCGGCGGGCGCGGTCGTGCTGCTGGTGGTGTGGGGGCTGGCCTACGGGGGAGTGCCGGTCTGCTCCCAGGCGTGGTTCCTGCGGGCCGCGCCCGGCGCGCCTGAGGCGGCGACCGTCGTGTTCACCTCGTCGTTCCAGGCGACCTTCGCGCTCGGCGCGCTCCTGGGCGGCACGGTCGTCGACGCCTTCTCAGTCTCGGCCGCGATGGTCGCGGGCGGGCTGGTGGCGCTCGTGATGGCCGGGTCGTTCTCCTGGCTCACCCGTCCCCGCCGGGCCGCGTGAGCGGGGGGACGGGCGGTCAGCCGTCGAGGTGGTCGCGCAGGGCGTCGAGGCGGCCGTCCCAGTCGCTGGCCAGCGCGGCCAGGAACTGCTGGGCCACCCGCATCGGGGCCGAGCGCAGCCGGTAGCGGACGCGGCGGCGCTCACCGGGCTCGGCCGTCACCAGACCGGCCTCGCCCAGCAGCGTCAGGTGCTTGGCGATCGCCTGCCGGGTGATCGGCAGGCGGGCGGCCAGGTCGGTCGCCGTGGCCGGGCCCCGGGCGGCCAGCTCGGCCAGGACGGCGCGCCGGCTCGGGTCGGCCAGCGCGACGAAGACCTGCTCGGCCACCGCCTCGATGTCACGCGGCGTCAAGGTGCCCGGCCAGCTCGCCCAGCTCGCTCGCCCACCCCTCGGTGTGGGCGTCGTACGCCTTGCGGTGGTGGTCGTCCGGCAACTGGGCGAAGCCGGTCTCGACGACGGTCAGCCGGGTGCCCGTGCCGGCCGGTTCGAGGGTGAACTCGACGTACGTGCGGCGCGGGTCGCCCTCCGGCATGCCGAAGACCGGCCAGGTGAAGCCGAACACCGACGGCTCCTCCACGCGCTCCACGCGCAGGTCGACGGTGTGCCCGTCGCTCCAGCTCAGCCGCGCCGGCCCGCCGGGACGCAGCTCGATCACCGCCTCCTGGCCGAACCAGGCGGCCAGGCCCTCGGGGGTGGTGAGCGCCGCCCACACCTTGCCTGGCGGATGGGCGAGCTCGACGGTGCGCTCGACCCGATCGGGGAATCCCATGACGACCTCCATATGCGGCAGGGAAAAGGTTGCCACACCTCGCGGCGACAGGTGGACGGTCACCGCTCCGGGCGTGCGTGCCGGCGCAGGCCGTAGGAGACGAGGACGACGGCGGCGAGCGTCACCGCGACGTCCACCAGCAGGGCCAGGCGGATGCCGGCCATTTCCCCGGCGCGCGTGGCGGCGACCGCGCCGAGCAGCGGGATGCCGACGGTGACGGCCACCTGCTGCGTCATCGACGTCAGCCCGGTCGCCAGCCCCTGCTCCTCGTCCGGCAGGCCCGAGGTGCCGGTGACGGTGTAGGCGACGATCGCGGTGACGTGCCCGAAGAACCCGACGAACAGCGCGGGGACCAGGATCGCGAGCACCGTCCAGCCGGTCCCGAGGAAGACGGCGGGAAGCGTCGCCAGCGCCTGGACCGTCATGCCGGCGACCAGGACGCGGCGGCTGCCGTGGCGTCCGACGAACCGCCCGGCGATCACCCCGGCGACCACCGAGGCCAGCCCGGGGACGCCGAACACCAGGCCGGTGACCAGGGGCGACAGGCCCAGCACCCGCTGGAGGTACACCGTCACCAGGAAGATCATGGCCGGCTCCGTCGTGAAGATGACGAACCCGGCGAAGTTCCCCCACTTCACCGTGGGCCGCCGCAGAATGCGCACCGGCGCCAGCGGCGCGGGCGCGCGCAGCTCGATCAGCCAGAACGCGCCCAGCAGCAGCACGCCCGCGACGGCCGCCAGGAGGTTCGTCTCGACGGCCGCGTAGATCACCGCCAGCAGGCCGCCGGTCACGGTGACCGCGCCGGGCAGGTCGAGCCGCACCCGCTCCGGCAGCACGCTCTCCCGGATCAGGAACGGCGTCAGCACCACGATCGCCACCGCGACCGGCACGTTGAACAGGAACGCCGCCCGCCAGCTCAGCAGGCTGACCAGGGCGCCGCCGAGCAGCGCGCCGACGGTGAAGCCGCCGGACAGCAGGGCGCCGTTCAGCCCGAGGACGCGGGCGCGCAGCGGGCCCTCCTTGAAGGTGGTGGTGAGCAGCGACAACGCGGCGGGGACCGTCATCGCCGTGGCCAGGCCCTGCAGCACCCGGGCGGTCAGGAGCGTCGCGGGCCCGTCGGCGAAGCCGCCGAGCAGGGAGGCCCCGGCCAGCACGACCATGCCGGCGAGGAACAGCCTCCGCCGGCCGAACAGGTCGGCCGTCCGGCCGAACACCAGGGTGAACCCGGCCGCCGGCAACGCGTACGCCGAGGTGATCCAGGGCCACTGGGCCGGGTTCAGCCCGACGCCCGCGCCGGTCTGGGGAAGGGCGACGTTCAGGATCGAGAAGTCGACCGCCAGCATGAAACCGGCGCCGAGCAGGACGAACGCGATCAACCGCTGTCTGCCGTCGAGGCGCGGCGGGGCGGCCTCGACGGTCGCGACAGGAACACTCATTGCGGCCTCCGAATAATAGCAACCAATCGGTTGCCACATTATGGCAACCGATTGGTTGCGTCAACGACGGGCGAGATCGGGGCAAACTTCCGTTTTCCGGAACGGTGGTCTAACCTTCGGAACATGTCCGACGGTGACGCCAAGCTGGTGGGGGCCGACCGCGTGCTGGCCGTGCTGGCCGAGCTCGCCCGGCACCCCGACGGCATCGGCCTGGAGGAGATGGCCCGCGCCGTGTCCAGCCCGAAGCCGACCGCCCACCGCGCCCTGGCCGCGCTGCGCCGCGCCGGGCTCGCCGTCCAGAACGGCCACGGCCGGTACGTGCTCGGCGACGAGTTCCTGCGCATGGCCTTCGCCCACCACGAGGCCCGGCCCGACCACGTCCGGGTCACCCCGATCCTCCAGGCGCTGTGCGACCGCTACGGCGAGACCGTGCACTACGCGGTGCTGGAGGGCACGTCCGTGGTCTACCGGTCCAAGCTCGACCCGCCGTCCGGCGCGGTCCGGCTGACCTCGGTCGTCGGCGGGCGCAACCCGGCCCACTGCACCGCCGTCGGCAAGATGCTGCTGGCCGGGACGCTGCGGGACGAGGCCGCCGTGCGCGCCTGGGTGGGCGACCGGCGGCTGGAGCGGCCCACCGAACGCTCGGTCGGCACCGCCGAGGAGCTGCACGCCGAGCTGGTACGCGTCCGCGCGCAGGGTTACGCGGCCGACGACCAGGAGAACGAGCCGGGCGTCAACTGCGTGGCGGTCCCGGCGTACCTGACCTCGCCCACCGTGCCGAGCGGCGCGGTCAGCATCAGCGGCCTGGCCTACCGCACCCCCTTGAGCGTGCTCGTCGAGGACGTGCCGGCCATCCGCGCCGTCGTCGCCGGGCGCCACCTTCCCTGACCCGTACAGAACCGGAGAGACCCCCTTGTACCTCATGCGCATCGGTGCGCCCGGCGCCGAGAAGCCGGTCGTCCGCGTGGACGACGACCACTACGTCGACGTCTCCGACCTCACCCCCGACTTCGACGAGCGCTTCTTCGCCGCGGGCGGCCCCGCCCTGCTCGCCGAGCGGGTCGCCGCCGGCCCGCGGCAGGCGTTCGCCGGCGAGCGCGTCGGCGCGCCGATCGCCCGCCCGCACCAGATCCTGTGCATCGGCCTGAACTACCGCGACCACGCCGCCGAGACCGGCCAGGCCGTGCCCGCCGAGCCGATCCTGTTCACCAAGTCGCCCAACACCCTGGTCGGCCCGGACGACGACGTGCGCATCCCGCGCGGTGCCACCAAGACCGACTGGGAGGTGGAGCTCGGCATCGTGATCGGCCGCCGCACCTCCTACCTGGACTCGCCCGAGGAGGCCGCGGCCGCGATCGCCGGCTACTGCGTGGTCAACGACGTCAGCGAGCGGGCCTTCCAGATGGAACGCGGCGGCCAGTGGAGCAAGGGCAAGTCGGCCGAGACGTTCAACCCGGCCGGCCCCTGGCTGGTCACCCCCGACGAGCTGGCCGACGTCCGGAACCTGGGCATGTGGCTGGACGTCAACGGCGTGCGCCGCCAGACCGGCAGCACCAAGACGATGATCTTCGACCCGTACGTCATCGTGCACCACCTGAGCCAGTTCATGGTGCTGGAGCCCGGCGACCTGATCAACACCGGCACCCCGCCCGGCGTCGGCATGGGCCACGACCCGCAGATCTGGCTGCGGCCGGGCGACGTCATGGAGCTCGGCATCGACGGGCTCGGCAGCCAGCGCCAGCGGGTCGTGGAGCCCCGGTAGTGCGGGCGCTCGTCCTGACCGGGCCGGGCGCGGCCGAGGTCCAGGAGGTCGAGCCCCCCTCGGCGGGGCCCGGCCAGGTGGTCGTGGACGTCGAGCGCGCCGGCGTGTGCGGCACCGACATGGAGCTGTTCAGCGGCGGGATGAGCTACCTGCGCACCGGCCGCTCCCGCTACCCGCTGCGCCCCGGCCACGAGTGGTGCGGGCGCGTCGCGGAGCTGGGCGCGGGCGTGGACCCGTCGTGGCTGGGGCGGCGGGTCGTCGGCGACACCATGCTCGGCTGCGGGCGCTGCGACCGCTGCCGTCAGGGCCGCCACCACGTGTGCCCCGACCTGGCCGAGCTCGGCATCAGCCGGGGCGTCGCGGGCGCGCTGGCCGAGCGGCTCGCCGTCCCGGTCGCGGCGCTCCACCGGCTGCCCGATACGGTGGACGCTACCTCGGGCGCGCTGGTCGAGCCCGGTGGCAACGCCTTACGCGCCGTCCGCGCGGCGGGGCTGGAGGCGGGGGAGCGGTTGCTGGTTCTGGGCACGGGCACGATCGGCCTGCTGGCCGCGCTGTTCGCGCGCGCCGGCGGGGCCGAGGTGCACCTCATGGGCCGCGCCGAGCCCGATCTGCGGCTGGCCGCGGGCCTCGGGTTCCGGCACGTCCACACCCGTCCGGCGCTGCCCGCCCTGCCCTGGCACGCCGTCATCGACGCCACCAACGCCGCCGCGATGCCCGCGCTCGCCCTCGACCTGGCCGAACCGGGCCGCCGCGTCGTCTACATCGGCCTGGCCGGCACGCCGTCCACGCTCGACACCCGCGAGCTGGTGCTCAAAGACGTCACCGCGGTCGGCGTCCTGGGCGGCTCGGCGGGGCTGGCCGGGGCCATCGACGCCTACGCCGGCGGCTCGGTGGACGCCCGTCCGCTGGTGGCCGCCACGGTCGGGCTGGCCGAGACGGCCGGCGTGCTGGCCGGACGGCGACCGCCCGGCGCCGGCCCGGGGCCCAAGATCCACATCGATCCCCGGCAATGAACCTGGAAGAGAGCACGAGCATGACCCACCGTGAACCGCGACGGCTGAACGCGCCGGACGCCGCCGTCCTGGCGGCGGTCGAGACGGCCGTCCCGGGGATCACCCGCGCCCGCGCGAGCGACCGGCTCGGCATGGCCCACGACGCCTCCCACTACCTGCTGACCCCGCAGGCCGTGCTGGTGGCCGAGAGCGCCGGCCAGGTCGCCGCGCTGCTGCGCACCGGCCTGCCGCTGACCTTCCGCTCCGGCGGCACCAGCCTCAGCGGCCAGGGCGTCAGCGAGCACCTGCTCGTGGACACCCGCCGGCACTTCCGCTCGATCGAGGTGCTCGACGACGGCGCCCGGGTACGGGTCCAGCCCGGCGCGGTGCTGCGGCAGGTCAACGCCCGCCTGGCCCCGTACGGGCGCAAGCTCGGCCCCGACCCGGCCAGCGAGTCGGCCTGCACGATCGGCGGCGTCGTCGCCAACAACTCCAGCGGCATGACCTGCGGCACGCACGCCAACACCTACCGGACGCTGGAGTCGATGACGCTGGTGCTGCCGAGCGGCACCGTCCTGGACACCGGCGCCCCCGACGCCGACGAGCGGCTGCGCGCCCTGGAACCCGACCTCGCGGCCGGCCTGGAACGGCTGCGCGACCGCGTCCGCGGCAACCCCGAGTCGGTGCGGCGCGTCCAGGAGCAGTTCTCGCTGAAGAACACCATGGGCTACGGCCTGAACAGCTTCCTCGACCACGACGGCCCGGCGCAGATCCTCGCCCACCTGGTCATCGGCAGCGAGGGCACCCTCGGCTTCGTCGCCGAGGCCGTCTTCCGCACCGTCCCCGCCCACCGCCTGGCCGCCACCGGCCTGCTCGTCTTCCCGACGCTGCGCGAGGCGATGGCCACGGTGCCGGAGCTGGTCGCCGCCGGGCCCGCCGCCGTCGAGCTGCTGGACGCCGAGTCCCTGCGCGTCGCCCAGACCGACCCCAAGGCCGACGAGACGCTGCGCGCGATGGCCGTCGCCGAGCACGCCGCGCTGCTGGTCGAATGGCAGGAGTCCGACGCCGAACCGCTCACCGAGCGGGAGCGGACCGCCGAGCGCGTCTTCGCCGGGCTGCGCCTGGCCGCCCCCGCCCGGCTGAGCAGGGAGTCCGGCGGCCGGGCCGCGCTGTGGCACATCCGCAAGGGCCTGTACGCCACCGTCGCCGGCGCCCGCCCCAGCGGCACGACCGCCCTGCTGGAGGACGTCGCCGTCCCCGTGCCCGCGCTGGCCGACCTGTGCGACGACCTGACCCGGCTGTTCGCCGAGCACCGCTACGAGCGCAGCGTCGTCTTCGGTCACGCCAAGGACGGCAACCTGCACTTCATGCTCAACGAGCGCTTCGCCACCGACCTCGACCGCTACGCCGAGTTCACCGAGGACATGGTGGAGGCCGTCCTGGCCAGGGGCGGCACGCTGAAGGCCGAGCACGGCACCGGCCGCGTCATGGCCCCGTTCGTGCGCCGCCAGTACGGCGACGAGCTGTACGAGGTGATGCGCGAGGTCAAACGCCTGTGCGACCCGGCCGGCACACTCAACCCCGGCGTCGTCCTCACCGACGACCCCGAGGCCCACCTGCGCGACCTCAAGACCGTCGTGACCGTCGAGCCCGAGGTCGACCGCTGCGTGGAGTGCGGCTACTGCGAGCCCGTCTGCCCCAGCCGCGACCTGACCACCACCCCGCGCCAGCGCATCGTGCTGCGCCGCGAGCTGGCCGCGGCCCAGGCGGCCGGCGACCACGCCCTGGCCCGCGAACTGGAGGACGCCTACGCCTACGACGCCGTGGACACCTGCGCCGTGGACGGCATGTGCGCCACCGCCTGCCCCGTCCTGATCAACACCGGCGACCTGACCAAACGCCTGCGCGCCGAACGCCACGGCCGCGCCGCCCGCCGCGCCTGGACGGGCGCCGCCCGCCACTGGGACGGCGTCACCCGCGCGATGAACCTGGCCCTCGACACCGCCGCCGCGGTCCCGCCCGCGCTGCCCGAGGCCGCCTCGCGCGCCGCCCGCGCCCTGGCCGGCGCGGACGACGTCCCCCGGTGGAGCCGCGACCTGCCGCGCGGCGGCACCAGGCGCCGCCCGTCCCCGGCGGACGACGCCGACGCCGTCTACCTGCCGTCCTGCCTGAACACGCTGTTCGCCCCCGCGGACGGCGGCCCCGGCGTGATGACCGCCTTCCAGCGCCTGGCCGCCCGCGCCGGGCTGACGCTGCACGTCCCGGAGAAGATCGCGAGCCTGTGCTGCGGCACCCCCTGGTCGTCCAAGGGCTTCGCCGGCGGCCACGAGGCCATGGGCGAGCGCGTCCGGGACGTGCTCGCGCGCGCCACCGACGGCGGCCGGCTGCCCGTGGTGAGCGACGCCGCCTCCTGCACCGAGGGCTACGCCCACCTGGTGCCCGGCCTCCAGGTGGTCGACGCGGTCGCCTTCACCGCCGAGCACGTCCTGCCCCGCCTGCCGCAAGCGCGCCGCCTGCCGTCGCTGGCGCTCCACCCGACCTGCTCCTCCACCCGCCTCGGCCTGGACGCCGCCGTCACCCGCCTCGCCGAGGCGGTCGCCGAGCAGGTCGTGATCCCGGACGGATGGCAGTGCTGCGGCTTCGCCGGCGACCGCGGCCTGCTGCACCCCGAGCTGACCGCCTCGGCCACCCGCGCCGAGGCCGCGTCGGTGGCCGAGGCGGGCTGCGCCGCGCACGCCTCGGTGAACCGCACCTGCGAGCTGGGCCTGACCCGCGCCACCGGCCGGACCTACCGGCATCTCCTGGAGCTCCTCGACGAGGCGACCGCCTGAGGGGGCGCGGTTTACACCGATGTGTCAATAAGATCGTCGCTGTTGCGAAGATCCGGCGATCGGGAGCACGATGAGCGACCCCGGCGGCTTCGGCCCCCTGGAGATGGACGAACGCGAGCCCATCGGTCCCTACCGGATCGTGGGCCGCATGGGCGCGGGCGGCATGGGCGTGGTCTACGCCGGGGTCGCGCCCGACGGCGGGCGGGTCGCGGTCAAGGTCATCCATCCGGGGCTGGCCGCCGACCCGCACTTCCACGACCGGTTCGTACGCGAGGTCGAGATGTTGTCGCGGGTGCGCGGGCGGTGCACGGTCGCGGTCCTGTCCGCCGACACCGCCGCCTCGCCGCCGTGGCTGGCCACCGAGTTCGTGCCCGGCCCCACGCTGACCGAGCACGTACGCGACCACGGCCCGCTGCCGCCGGACGACCTGGTCGCCTTCGGGGTGGACATCGCCGAGGCGCTCACCGACATCCACGGGGCCGGGATCGTCCACCGCGACCTCAAGCCGGGCAACGTGATCCTGGCCGCGTCCGGGGCGAAGGTGCTGGACTTCGGGATCGCCCGCGCCCTCGACGAGAGCGGGCTGACCGGCACCGGCGCGCTCATCGGCTCGCCCGGCTGGATCAGCCCCGAGCAGTACCGGGGCGACCAGGCCGACGCCGCCGCCGACGTCTTCGCCTGGGGCGCGCTGATGGTCTACGCCGCGACCGGGCGGCCGCCGTTCGGCACGGGGGCGCCCGACGTGCTCGCCTACCGGGTCATGAGCGTCGATCCGGACCTGTCCGGGGTGCCCGAGGGCGTGCGCGACCTGGTCCGGGCGGCGCTCGCCAAGGACAGGGCGGCGCGTCCCGGGGCGGCGGAGCTGCTCGGCGCGCTCCGCTCGGGCACGCTGCTCCTGCCGCGGCCCTCGTCCGGCACGCTCCCTCTGACACCCCCGCCCCCTCCACCCGGCACACTGCCCCTGACACCGCCCCCACCCGGCGGGCAGGGGCCGCTGGGGCCATCTTCGTCCGGCGGGCAGGGATCGCTGACGCCGCCGTCGTCCGGCGGGCGGGCGCGGTTGTGGCCGGTGGCGGCCGCCGTGGGCGCGGTCGTCGCCGTCGTGGCGGTCGGCGCGGCGTTCGCGCTGAACGCGGCCGGCACGCCGGACGCGCTGCCGTCCCAGGACGACGGGCCCACCTCCTCCTACACCGACCCGCCCGCCACCTCCGCGGACCCGGACCCGACGGACACCCCGGAGGAGAGCGAGACCCCCGAGGAGACCCCCACCCCTGAGGACACCCCGACCGAGACCGACACGCCGGAGAAGACGCCCGAGGCGACGCCCACCAAGAGCAGGCCCCGCACCTTGCCGTGCGCCTCCTCGGGCTCGATCCTGCGCGAGGCCGCCGCGCTGAACGGCGGCAGCCTCCCGCAGGACGCCGTGGTCGCCCGCAAGCGCTGCGTCGGCTCCTGGGTCGCCGCCGAGCTGTCCTCCCCGAGCGTCGGCGCCATCGACCTGATCGCCCGGCGGAACGCCTCCCGGTTCCTCGACGCCCAGATCGGCAGCAACTTCTGCTCCCTGGAGGGCCGCCCGGCGCTGGTGGCGAGCGCGCCCGCGTCGATCAAGAGCTTCCTGTGCCCCAACGGCTTCGGCTGATCCGCACCCTTCCGCCGGCTTCGGCTGGTCGGTCCTGACGATCGGCGCCGGGCACGAGACCACCTTGATCTGGATCGCGCCAGCGTTGAGGATGATGCTCACCGACCCACACCTGGCCGGCCGCGTCAACGGCGGACGCCTGGGCATCGACGAGGCGCCGATGAGGTACCGAGGCGGGACACACCGATGACCCACATGCCCGCGCGCCACCGCCCTCGGCGGCCGCCCCGTCGCAGCCGCTCACGCCACCCCGACGTGCTGGAGGATTCGGTGCCCGCTTCCCATCAGCCCACTCCCGCCACCAACCCCGACGACGCCGCAGCGGCCGCATCCGGCGATCACGTGGTCCCCGTCATCACCTTGGACGAAAGCGGCGCCGACCACCACGGTGAAGCCGCCCGGTTACGTGCCGCCGGACCGGTCGTACGCGTCGTGCTGCCCGGAGAGATCCCCGCATGGGCCATCACTGACCAGGACCTCCTGCACAGTGTCCTGACCGACCCCGGCATCAGCAAGGACTGGCGCCTTTGGACCTGCGTCCGCAACGGCGCCATCCCCGACGACTGGCCTCTCACCGGCATGCTCAAGGTCACCAACATGGTCACCGCCGACGGCGCCGCCCACCAACGGCTGCGCCGGCCGGTCACCCGCACCCTCACCGCCCGGCGCCTGCAGGAGATGCGCCCCCGCATCACCGCCCTCATCACCGAGGTCATCGACGCGCTGCCCGCCCACGCCGACGGCACCGGCGCCGTCGACCTGCGCCGGCACTTCGCTATCCCATCCCGATGGCCGTCGTCTGCGAACTCGTCGGCGTGCCCGAGAGCAACCGTCTCCACCTGCGTCACCTGGTCGAATCCATCTTCCGGTCCACCACACCCCCGCACGAGGTCATCCAGACACAGGCCGGGATCACCACCGTTCTCACGGAGCTCGTCCGGCAGCACCACGACGAACCCGGAGCCGACCTCACCACCGACCTGATCGCACTCCAACGCGACGACCCTGACGCGCTCACCGACGCCGAACTCGTCGGCACGCTGTGGCTGATGATCGCCGCCGGTCACGAAACCACCCTCAGCCTGCTCCTCAACGCGGTCCGCGCCCTGCTGACCCACCCGGATCAGCTCAGTGCCGTCCTGGAGCAGGCCGCGGCGAATCCGGCGGACACGTGGGCCGCCGTGGTGGAAGAGGTCCTGCGCTGGGACGCACCGATCGGCAACTTCATGGCGCGTTACCCCCGCACCGACCTGACCCTCGCGGGCGTCACCATCCCCGCCGGTGACGCCATCCTGGCCCCCTACAGCCTCCTCGGCCGTGACCGTGCCCAGCACGGCGCCGATGCCGATGACTTCAATTGGCGCCGGCCGTCCAGCAGGCATCTGGCCTTCGGAGGTGGCCCCCACGCCTGCCCAGGCGCTTCACTGGCCCGTCTGGAAGTCACGCTCGCGCTGGCCGCGCTCTTCGATCGCTACCCCGACATGCGGCTGGCCGTGCCCGCCGGCGACCTCGTCCCCGTTCCGTCTCTGTTCTCCAACTCCATCCAGTCACTCCCCGTGCGCTTGTCTCCCCGTCATCCAGCCGAGAGCCGTCACTGATCGCTGGGCCCGCGCCCGGACCTCGGGCGCGTGCACCTGGTCGGAGTAGCTGCCACGGGTGGGTGGATGCCACTGCCGACGCGGGCCGGGCCGGAGCGGCTGCGGGCGGCCGGCTCGCGCAGATCTGTCATGCGACCTGTGGTGTGTTGGCGGGACGTCATTCGGCCGAGGGCAGCGGGATGCGTGCCGACACCAGCGTCCCCTCGCCGGGAGCGGTCTCGACGTCGGCGCTGCCGCCCACCGCGCGGGCGCTCTCCCGGATGGAACGGGCGATGCCGAGGCCGGTCGTCGGCGCGTCCGGGTCGAAGCCGCTGCCGTGGTCGAGCACGCTCAGCGCCAGCGTCCCGGACCGGCATTCGGCCCGCACCACGGCGTGCCGCACGCCCGCGTGCTTGCGCACGTTCGTCAGCGCCTCGCGCAGGATGCCGCTCAGCGCCTCGACGACCTCGGCCGGCATGCCCTCGCGTTCCGGCGCCGAACGCAGCCGGCCCGCGTTGAACTCCACCCGCAGCCCGCTGCCGACCGCCTGCCGCACGACCTCCTCCAGGGCGGCCACGACGTCCTCGGCCGGGTCGCCGTCGTCGCCGCGCAGGAAGGCGCGCAGCCACTGCGACTCCTCCGCCACCCGCGCCCTGACCGAGTCGTCGGCGATCCAGCCGTCGCGGGTCAGCGCCTCCATGGTCTGCAGGATGCGGTCGTGCAGCACGCGGGCCGTCCTGCCGCGCTCGCGCTCCTGCGACAGCTGCGCCGAGCGGCGCAGCTCCTCGGCCCTGGCGCGGTCCAGGTCGCCGGCGGTCCTGAACAGGATGCGCATGACGTACGCGGCCATCGTGGCGTTCGTGGTCAGCCCGGCGACGTGCGGCAGCCCGGCCCACCACGCCAGGTCCGCCTGGACGTACCCGAGGACCAGCGCGCCGCCCAACGCCGCCGTCCACGCCAGCACGACGGGGAACGTGCGGAAGGAGATGCCGGCCATGATGCCGACGAGCAGCACGTACGGCAGGACCGTGCCCGGCCAGCCGTCGGTCACCCGCGAGCCCGCGTAGTGACCGGCGGCGAGCACCGCCGCCGTCACCAGGCCGAGGTCCACGCAGAGCAGCGCGCGCGGCGCGAGCGCGGCGCGGGCCGCCGTGACCACGCACACCAGCAGGCTGACCGCGCCCATCGCCCCCAGCAGGTACGGCAGCGGCCCGAGCGTCAGCCACCGCCCGTCGCCCAGCACCTCCAGCGACCCGCACAACACCAGCGCGCCCACCCGGACGACCACCATGGTGAGGGCCCGGCTGCGCTCCATGCCGGCGACCGCCGTCCCGGGCGGGCGCGGGGGGCTCACGGCCGGTCGCGGCGTTCGAGCCGGTTGAGCGCCGCGCGCGTGAGCTCGGCCTTGTTGCCGACCTGCAGCTTGGCCCTGATGCGCTCGACGTAGGTGTCGACGGTGGCCTTGCTGACGCCCATCCGGCGGCCCACCTGGGCATGGGTGAAGCCCTGGGCGATGTAGGAGAGTGTCTCCTCCTCCCGCGCCGACAGCCTGGGCCGGGCCTCGCCGCCGTCCGAGCCGTCCTCGGAGCCGTCGGCCGCGGCGGGCGGGCGGGCGTTGTCGTCCAGCTCGCTCTGCAGGATGTCGGCCAGGCCCGCCGACAGGTAGAAGCCGCCCGCGGCCACCGTGCGCACGGCGGCGACGATGAGCTCGGAGGGGGCGTCCTTGGTGACGTACCCGTTGGCTCCGCAGCGGATCGCCGCCAGCACGTCGGCGGGCCGTCCGGAGGCCGACACGATGAGGACCCGCGTGACGGCCGACAACTCCTTGACCGCGGCCAGGCACGGCCGGTCCTCGGCCAGGTAGAGGTCGAGGATCAGCACGTCGTACCCGGCGTCGAAGCCGCGCAGGTCCCCGACGGACGAGCCCCGCAGCACCACCTGCAGGTCCTCGTGCCGGTGCAGGAGGTACTCCAGCCCATGGCGGATCAGCTCGTGGTCGTCGATCACGGCGATCCGGATCACGTCTTGCTCCGCGGCAGGCTGCGAACGAGGTGACATGTCAACAACGGTGAGCAGAAGCGTGCAAGACCAGCAAGTCCTGCAAAACCACTACAAGTTCGTATTGTAGATCATGAACCCTGTGGTGCACGGGCGTTCGGACGGTAGCCGTCGGTGGCTCTGACGAGCTCGTGCAGCGTGCCGGGTTCGGCGCCGCCGTGGCCGGCGTCCTCGACGATCCGCAGCTCGGCCTCCGGCCAGGCGCGGTGCAGCTCCCAGGCGGCGTCGGGCGGCGTCTTCATGTCGTAGCGGCCGTTGACGATGACGCAGGGGACGTCCCGGATCGCCGCCACGTCGAGCAGCTCGCCCTCCCGCAGGAAGCAGCGCCGGGTGAAGTAGTGCGCCTCGATCCGGGCGAAGCCCAGCACCTCCCGGTCCGTCAGCGGAGGGGGAGGCGCGGGCAGCAGCGTGTTGGCCGCCAGCTCCCACGCCGCCCACGCCCGCGCCGCCGGCAGGTGCACCTCGGGGTCCGGGTCGAACAGGCGGCGGTGGTACGCGCCGAGCAGGTCGTCCCGCTCGGCCTGCGGGATCGCGTCCCGGAAGGCCGCCCACTCCGCCGGGAACAGCCGGGCCGCCCCCGAACCGGTGAACGCCCACGCCTCGTCGGCCGCGCTCGCCAGGTAGACGCCGCGCAGCACCAGCTCGGTCACCCGGCTGGGGTGGCGGAGCGCGTACGCCAGGGCCAGGGTCGCCCCCCACGAACCGCCGAACACCTGCCAGCGGTCGATCCCGAGCCGCCGCCTGAGCAGCTCCATGTCCGCGACCAGATGCCAGGTGGTGTTGGCCTCCAGCGACACCCCGGGGTCGGCGGCGTGCGGGCGGCTGCGCCCGCAGTTGCGCTGGTCGAACAGGACGATCCGGTAGGCGGCGGGGTCGAAGAACCGGCGCTGCACGGGCAGCAGCCCACCGCCCGGACCGCCGTGGAGGAGGACGACCGGTTTGCCGCCGGGGTCGCCGCAGGTCTCCCAGTAGATCTCCTGGCCGTCGCCGACGTCGAGCAGGCCGCTCTCGTAGGGCTCGACGGGCGGGTAGAACGTCATCAGCGTCATGGCTACCAGACCTACTCGCCCCGGCCGCCCGGCGCGCGGCCGATTCGCGCAAGGGCGGCCGATTCACGCTGTGCGGCCGATCTGCGTGTGCGGCCGATTCACGCTGCGCGGCCGAGTTACGACGGGCGCGCGAGTTCGGTGAGCGTGCGGCGGAGCAGCCGTGCGGCCAGCACCGGCTTGAAGGCGTTGTGCCGCAGCGGCCGGGCCTCGGCCAGCGCCACGCCGGCGGCCCGCGCGAAGGCGGACGCGTCCGGGACGGCGCCGGTCAGCAGGTCCTCGGCGGCGTGGGCGCGCCACGGCTTGTGCGCCACCCCGCCGAGCGCGACCCGCGCGAACACGATCCGGCCGTCCTCCACGTGCAGCAGCACGGCCGTGCTCACCAGCGCGAACGCGAACCCGGCCCGGTCCCTGACCTTCGCGTACGCCCCGCGCCCCGGCGGCGCGGGCGGCAGGTCCACGCTCGTGACCAGTTCGCCGTCCCGCAACACGGTCTCCACCTGCGGCGTCCGGCCGGGCAGGACGTGGAAGCCGGTGAACGGCACGCTCCGCGTCCCCCGCGGCCCCGTCAGGTTGACGGTCGCGTCGAGGGCGGCCAGGGCCACGCACATGTCCGAGGGGTGGACGGCGACGCAGCTCGGGCTCGCCCCCAGGACGGCGTGCGCGCGGTTGAAGCCCTCCAGCGCGTCGCACCCCGCGCCGGGCACGCGCTTGTTGCAGGCGGCGGCGGTGTCGTAGAAGTAGCGGCAGCGCGTACGTTGCAGCAGGTTGCCGCCCACGGTCGCGCGGTTGCGCAACTGCGGCGAGGCGCCCGCCAGGATGGCGCGGGCGAGCACCGGATAGCGGCGCCGCACCCGTGGGTCGGCCGCGACCTTGGTGTTGCCGGCCAGCGCGCCGAGCCGCAGCCCGCCGCCGGGCAGGTCCTCGACGGCCGACAGCGGCAGGCGCGAGATGTCCACCACCCGGCCCGGCCGCTCGACCTCCTCCCGCATGAGGTCGACGAGGTTCGTCCCGCCGGCCAGGTAGCGGGCCGGGCCGCCGCCCGGCGGCGTCGCGGCCATCATCGCGGCCATCATCGCGACGGCCTCCGCCACACTGGCCGCCCGCAGGTAGGCGAACTCCCTCACCTCGCGGCGACCTCGCGGACGACGGCGGCGATGTGGTGGTACGCCCCGCACCGGCACAGGTTGCCCGCCATGCGCTCGCCGAGCTCGGCGTCGGTCAGCTCGCGCGGGGGAGCGGTCAGGTCGGGCGTCGCGGCGCTGGGCACGCCGTCCCGCAGCTCGGCCAGCAGCCCGGCGACCGAGCAGACCTGGCCGGGCGTGCAGTACCCGCACTGCAGGGCGTCGTGCCGGACGAACGCCTCCTGCACCCGCGCGCCCACCTCGTCGTCCGCCAGGCCCTCGACGGTGACGATCTCCATCCCCTCGCACTGGACGGCCAGCAGCAGGCACGCGTAGACCCGCAGGCCGTCGGCCAGGACGGTGCAGGTGCCGCAGGCCCCCTGGTCGCAGCCCTTCTTCGTGCCGGTCAGCCGGAGGTGCTCGCGCAGGAAGTCGAGCAGGGACACGCGCGGGTCCGCCGGCGGCTCGTGCGGCCGGCCGTTGACGCGCAGGGGGAGCGGGGCGCGGCCGTCCATCCCAATCCCTCCGGCCGTACGGACTGTGGCGATCACGGTAACCCGCATCTGGGCGGGACGACGTGGTCCGTGCGCCGGTCGAGGGGCAAAACGGTGACGGGCATTGCCGAATGCGGATCATCGGGCGAGGATCCCACCGTCGCCGTCGCCCGCGCCCCCCACCGGCATTCCCAAGGGGTCACCCCTTGGCGGTCATGGCCTCCGCGACCGTCAGGCTGTCCTCGTAGATGTGGCTGCGCGTGATCAGGCCGCCCTCGACGGTCAGGTGCAGCGCGAACGGGGTGGTGTAGGCGACGCCGGTCGCGCGCACGGTCTGCACGATCTGCCCCAGCACCACGGCGTCCGGCCCGTCGACCAGGATCTGCCGCACCGTGGTGCCGTTCAGCTCCGGCACGTGATGCGCCGCCAGCGAACGGTAGTGCTCGGCCACCTCGGCCCGCCCGGACCTGGGCCGGATCCACGGCACCGCCGGATGCCCCTCGACGGGCCAGCTGAGCTGCCAGTCGACCGGCTCGGCGAACAACTCGGCCACCCGCTCCGGATCGCCCTCGCCGATCCGCCGCAACAACTCCTGCACGATGTCCCGCGTGTCCCTCTTCATGCCCCCAGTCTCGCGGCCCGCCTGAACGCCGTCGATTACCCCGGAGGTAACCGCGGGCGGTACCCCGGCGGTATCCCGGCCGGCATTCCAAAGGAATCCTTGACATCGCCGGGGCGGGTGGCGGAACATTCCAAGCATGTCTTTGGAATCTGCGGGGCGGCGGCTGGTGCTCGACGATCCGGCCGCGATGCGGGCGTTCGCCCATCCGGTCCGGCTGGCGCTGCACGAGCTGCTGTTGCGGTCGGGGGCGACCACCGCCGCCGACGCCGCGCGCGAGGTCGGGATCAGCCAGGCGCTGGCCTCCTACCACCTGCGGCAACTGGCCAAATACGGCCTGGTGGAGCAGGCCGAGGCGCGCGACGAGCGGGAGCGGCCCTGGAAGGTGACCGCGAGCGTCCAGGTGTGGGACGACGACGTCACCGGGTCCGAGCGGTCGGCCGCCCGCAGTCTGCTGGAGCAGGTCCTGGCCGAGCGGGCGCTGTCGCGGCTGGTGGAGTGGCAGGAGGCGCGGCGGGGCGAGGAGGAGCCCTGGCGGGGCGTCGGCGGCATCGGCAACACCTACCTCTACGTCACCCCGCAGGAGATCACGGCGCTCGGCGAGGCCGTCGCCGATCTGCTGCGGCCGCTGATGGCCCGCGTGGACGACGCGGCGGCCCGTCCGGAAGGAGCCCGGCCCGTGCTGGTGACGCAGATGGTGATCCCGCTCGCTCCGACGGCCTCCGGTGACTGAGCGACGCTCCCCGGCGAGGGAGACCGGCCATGCCGGTGGGCGAACGGCCGAGGAGCCGCCGGGCCGGGAGGGCGCGGCTCGTCGGCGGCCGGCGCGGCAGGCCGGCCTGCGGTGGTGGCCGGCGCGGGACGGCGGCCTGCGGTGGTGGTCGGCGCGGCAGGCCGGGGTGCGGTGGTGGCCGGCGCGGGGCGGTGGCGGGTGGGTGTCGCCCGGCGGCGGGCGGGGGTTCGGGCGGTTGCTGGTCGCGTCCGTCGTGTCCCAGACGGGCGACTGGGTGATCAGCACCGGGCTGGCGTTCCACGTCTACCGCCTGACCGGCTCCACGCTGTCCACCGCGATCATGCTGCTGGTCTCCCGGCTGCCCCACGTCCTGCTCGGGTCCGTGGCCGGGGTGCTGGCCGACCGCTGGGACCGCCGCCGGTTGCTGGTCGTCACCGACGTGCTGCTCGGGCTCGGGTTGCTGCCCCTGCTGGCGGTACGCGGCCCCGCCCAGGTCTGGATCGTCTACGCGGTCGCCCTGTGGACCGGCGTGCTCGGCACCCTGCTCGCCCCGGCGCAACGGGCGCTCATCCCGCAGCTCGTGCCCGCGTCCGGGCTGGTCCGGGCCAATGCCCTGCACGGCCAGAGCGGTCAGCTCGCCCGGCTGCTGGGGGCGATGCTGGGCGGCGTCGCCGTCACGGCGGGCGGGCTGCCCGCGATCGTCCTGCTCGACGTGGCCAGCTTCGGGATCTCCGCGGTCCTGCAGGCGACCCTGCGTGTCCCGATCAGGTCGCCGGTCGTGGCGCGGGCGCCGTCCGTCCGCGCCCAGTGGGCCTCCGGGCTGCGGTCGGCCATGGGGAGTCCCGGCATCCGGTTGCTGGTCGCGTACATGGTGATCACGGGGCTGGGCGAGGGGATCTTCGCCACGCTCGCCGCCCCCTTCGTGGCCGATGTGCTGGGCGGCCAGGGCGACGCGTACGGGCTGTTCCTGTCGGTGCAGGCGGTCGGCGGGCTGGCCGGTGGGCTGGCCGTGGCCCTGCACCGGCGCGACCCCGCGCCACGGGTGCTCCTCGGCTGGGGCACGGTCGCGTTCGGCCTGCTCGACCTGGCGCTGTTCGCCTACCCCCTCGCCCTCGACGCGTTGTGGCCCGCCCTCGTGCTGATCGCGCTGGCCGGGGTCCCGGCGGCGGCGGCGATGGCCGGGTTCGCGACGCTGGCCCAGACGGCCACCACCGACGAGCGCCGGGGCGGCCTCATCGGGCTGCTCGCGAGTGCCCAGGCCGTCACCTCGCTGCTCGGCATGGCGGCCGCCGGGGTGCTGGGCGAGGTCGTCGGCATCGTTCCCGCGTTGTGTCTGCACGCGGCGGGGCTCGTCACCGCGGGCGTGCTCGTGCTGACGAACCGCGCACCCCACCCCGGGCGTGCCGCTTCCGGCGGGAGTCAATCATGACGTTTGTCATGGAGGCGTCTCTGACTGTCGGCACTACACCCGGCGCCGCCACTCCCAGCAGGCTGGTCCCATGCTGAAACTCAAGGACGGCGGCTCCCCGCGGTCGCCGCGCCGGCCGCCGGGCGTTACCGTCGGGCCCTGTGACGGGTGAGGCGGCGGTGCGGGAGGTGGAGTTCGGCCGGGGCCGGACGGCGGCGCGCGCCGGGTCGTGCGGGTGGCTGCTGCTGGTGGTGTGGCCGCTGTGGTCGTTCTTCTCCTCGCGTCCCGGCGTGCTCGCCGTGGTGTGGGTGGTCGCGGCGGTCGCGATCTTCGTGGCGTGCTGGCTGCGCATCATGTGGCGGGCGCTCAGCGCCCTGGGCGCGGCGACGCTGACCTGGGCGCCGGTGGGGCTGGTGGCCGCCGCGCTGGCGCTGCTGCCGGTGCTGCGGGCGCCGTGGGCGTACGTCGGGTTCGTGTTCGTGGTCAGCGCCCTGTCGGCCTGCCTTTCGCGGGTCGCCTTCGCCGTGTCGGCGGCGGTGACGATGGTCGTGGTGGTGGCCGCGCTGACGGCGTACGGGCGGCCGTTCGAGCAGGTCTGGTGGGTACCGCTGGTGATTCTGGTCGAGGCGGTGACGGTGGCGAGCCTGAAGCATCTGGGCGAGATGGTCGCCCGGCTCGACGCCGCCCGCGCCCACGTCGCCCGGCTCGCCGTGGACAACGAACGCCTGCGCTTCGCCCGCGACCTGCACGACACGCTCGGCCACACGCTCACCTCGATCACCATCAGGAGCCAGCTGGCCGCCCGGCTGGCCCGTACCGACCCCGAACGGGCCGCCCGCGAGATGGCCGACGTGGAACGCGCCGCCCGCCAGGCGCTCGACGAGGTGCGCCACGCCGTCGCCGGCTACCGTGCCCCCTCGTTGTCGGGCGAGCTGCGCACGGCGGCCCACAGCCTGGACCTGGCCGGGATCCGGCTGGAGGTCTCGCCCGCCGCCGGGCCCGTCCCGGCCGCCGCCGAGACGCTGCTGGCCTGGACCGTACGGGAGGCCGCCACGAACGTCGTGCGCCACAGCCGAGCCCGCCACTGCCACATCGACCTCGCCGTCGACGACCACACCGCCACCGTCGAGATCCGCGACGACGGCCCCGGCCCCGAATCCGCCGGATACCCGGCCCACAGCGACGACACCCCCAACCTCGGACCCGAAGGGCTCGGGACCAGAGCCGAGGAGGCCGGGCCTGCGGCCTTCAGAGGCGTGGCCGACCGAGGCGGTGCCGCCAGCCCCGGAGCCGCAGAGGGCGGGTCCCGCGCCGAAGGACTCGGTTCCAGGGCCGAAGGGGCCGGGTTCACGGGGGACGGAGGCTTTGTCGGCAGGGGCGGTGCCGCCCGCATCGGAGCCGACGGAGGCGGATCCGGGGCTGAGGGGGGCCTCTCCGGTGCTGAAGGGGGCAGGGCTGAAGGGGGCAGGGCTGAAGGGGGCGCGGCCGGCGGGGTCGGGGCTGGGGGAGCGGTGGTTCAGGGGGGCGGGGGTGTTGGGGGTAATGGGCTGACTGGGTTGGCTGAGCGGATCGCTGCCGCCGGCGGACGTCTGGAGGCCGGGCCGCTGCCCGGCGGTGGCTACCGGCTGCACGCCCGAGTGCCCTTGGAGGTGCCGTGATCCGCGTCCTCATCGCCGACGACCAGGACCTCGTCCGCGGCGGACTGGCCGCGCTGCTCGCCCTGGAGGACGGCATCGAGGTGGTGGCCGAGGTCGGCCGGGGTGACCTGGTCGAGCCCGCGGTGGCCGAGCACCGCCCCGACGTGGTCCTGCTCGACATCGAGATGCCCGGCATGTCCGGCCTGGAGGTCGCCGAACGCCTGCGCGGCCACCGGGTGGTCATCGTCACCACGTTCGGCCGCCCCGGCTACCTCAGCCGCGCCCTCGACGCCGGCGTGTCCGGGTTCGTGGTGAAGGACGCGCCGGTGGCCGAGCTGACCGCGGCCGTGCGGCGGGTGATGGCCGGCGAGACGGTGATCGACCCCAAGCTGGCGGTGTCCGCCCTGACCGTCGGGCCGAGCCCGCTCACCCAGCGCGAGGCCGAGGTGCTGCGGACCGCCTCCGGCGGCGCGACCGTCGCCGACATCGCCCGCACCCTGTTCCTGACCGAGGGCACCGTACGCAACTACCTGTCCTCGGCGATCACCAAGACCGGGGCGCGCAACCGCGCCGAGGCCGCCCGCGTCGCCGAGTCCCGCGGCTGGCTCTGACCCCCCGGCCACCCCGTAACCCTGCAAGCCCGCAACCCTGCAAGCCCGCAAGCGCGCAACCCGGGAACCCCGCGAGCCGGTTACCCGTAACCCCGCAAGCCCGTAACCCCGCAACCTCTCAAGAGGAGCTTCGCCATGCCCTCCGACGACTTCCGCCCGCCCGGACCGGAGTTGTTCGACTACCCCGCCCTGTGGGACGGCGCGCCGCTCTGGCTCACCAAGCCGGTGCTGCTGGCCGCCGCCGGCGTGCTCGTGGTGTGCGCGCTGGCCTGGGGCGCCTTCTCCCGGCCCAGGCTGGTGCCGCGCGGCCTGCAGAACGCGGGCGAGTACGCCTACCTGTTCGTCCGCGACCAGATCGCCCGCCCGTCGCTGGGCGCCGACGCCGACCGCTGGATGCCGCTGCTGCTCACGCTCTTCCTGCTGATCCTGCTCTGGAACGTGATGGGCGTGATCCCGCTGCTCCAGTTCCCGGTCACCGCCCACGTCGCCTTCCCCTGGGTGCTGGCCGGGGTGGTCTACCTGCTCAAGCTCTACCTCGGCTTCAGGCACCAGGGCCTGGCCGGCTACCTCAGGAACGCGATGTTCCCCGAGGGCCTGCCCAAGGCCCTGGCGATCACCCTGTACGCGCCGCTCGAACTGTTCTACATCTTCGTCACCGCGCCGTTCACCCATGCCGTGCGGCTGTTCGCGAACATGTTCGCCGGGCACACGCTGCTGGCCTTCTTCAGCGCGGTCGGCTACTGGTTCCTGGTGGAGCGGCCGACCGTGGGCGGCGTGGCGGTGGGCGTGCTGGGCGTGTTCATGACGTGCCTGCTGACCGCGTTCGAGATCTTCGTCATGTTCCTGCAGGCGTACCTGTTCACCATGCTCACCGCCATGTACCTCGGCCAGTCCCTGCACCCGGAGCACTGACCGGTCAGGACGCCGGCGGCGCCAGGACCCGCCAGGCGGCCGGCCGCACGATCCAGGTACGCCGCTCCGCCACCTGCTCCAGCTCACCGTCCACGCTGGCCGGGACGGGCCCGCCCGCCACGGTGATCCGCCTGCCCCGGAAGGTCTGCACGTCGGGGCGGGCGGGGTGGCGGCCGCGGCGCAGCCCGGTGGCGAAGGCCAGCCGCGCCAGCGGTCCCGTGGCGTAGGAGACCACCACCTCGGCCAGCCCGTCGTCGGGCCGGGCCGACGGGGTCAGTGGCGTGCCGCCGCCGATCGTGGCGCCGTTCCCGACGCCGGCCATGAGGACGCGGCGGCGTCCGGTGCACACCTGGGCGCCGTCCACCCTGATCCGCAGCCGCCATCCGCCCGTCCCCGCGCCCGCCAGCACCGCGCCCACCGCGTACGCGGCCCGGCTGAGCAGCGGCTTCAGCGGCGCGGCCCGCTCGGCGGCGTGCGCGCCCACGCCGAGGTGCGCGGCGTTGACCACGATGCCGCCGTCGTCGTCGATCAGCAGGTCCACGGGCCGTTCGTGTCCCGCCAGCACGACGCGGGCCGCCTCGGCCGGGTCGAGCGGGATGCCCAGCGTGCGGGCCAGGTCGTTGCCGGTGCCCATGGGGATCAGCCCGACCGGGCCGGCGTCCAGGCGGCCGTGCTCCAGGAGCGCGGCGACCAGCGCGTGCACGCTCCCGTCGCCGCCCATCACCACCGGGACCCGGTCGTCGTGCGACCGCGCGGCCTCCCGCGCGTCGCCGTCACAGACCCGCACGTCGGCCTCCGCCCGCAGCAGCCGCAGCACCTCCCGCGTGCTGTCGTCGCCGACGCCGCCGGCCTGCCGGTTGCAGATCACCAGAAGTCTCACGGGTCCTCGCCTTCCCTTCCGCTGGGCGGATCGGTCTCTTCCCCGGGCGCCTGGCACAATGCCCCGCCGCCCGAACCCGTTCGCGGGGCGCAGGTCCGGCGCGCGGGACGCGACGGCGCGCTTTCCGTGGCGTTCCTGAAGGTTCCCGACGGCTTCTATGGCGTTCCTAAGGTTCCCCGACGGTGGGGTGAAGGTGGCCGCGGTTGAGTTGCCGCAGCGGGCCGGGCCACCGGGGACCGGCCGCCAGAAGGGCAACCGACATGAACCCACGAAAGACCGCGCTGGCCCTCGGGACGGCGGCGGCCCTGACGCTGGCCGCCTCCGGGGCGGTGCCGGCCGCGGCGGCCGGCCCGTGTGCCCAGGTCTCGTCGACGTGCTCGCCCGCCGACGTGGCCAAGGACCACGCGGGCGAGAGGACCGCCGACGTGAAGGCCGGTGTGAAGGCCGGCGTCCGGACCGATGTACGGACCGGCGTGCGGAAGGACCCCGGCGGCGGGAAGCCGCGCGACGGCAGGCCCGGCTGCGGCCCCGAAAAGACGGACCACCCAGGAAAGCCCGGCAAACCGGACAACAAGGACCACGGCATCTCCCAGGAGGCGTTCGCCAAGGCGCTCGCGGCCGAGCTGGGCGTCGGGTACGACCGCGCCCTGCGCGCCGTCAAGGAGCTGGACGCCCTGACGGAGAAGGGCCGCGTGGACCCGGACTCGGCCGGGTTCGGCGCGGTGGCCGAGCACCTCGGCGCCACGCCGGACCGGCTGGAGCAGGCCCTGCGGAACGTCAAACGCGCGCTGGCCGGTGCCGAGCCCGCATAGAGACCGGCACCGATCTTCCTCAGCCGGGGGTGCGGAGGGGAGAGTGGCACCATGCACGTCCTTGTTGCCGACGACGACGAGGCGGTCCGCCGCTCCCTGACCCACGCGCTCACCCGCGAGGGCTACGACGTCAGCGTCGCCGCCGACGGCCTGCGCGCCCTGGAGGCGGCCGGCGGCGGACGTCAGGACGCGGTGGTGCTGGACATCATGATGCCCGGCCTGGACGGCCTGGAGGTGTGCCGCCGCCTGCGGGCCGCGGGCGACCGCACCCCGATCCTGATGCTCACCGCCCGCGACCTGGTCGGCGACCGGGTCGCGGGCCTGGACGCGGGCGCCGACGACTACCTGGTCAAGCCGTTCGCGCTGGAGGAGCTGCGGGCCAGGCTGCGCGCGCTGCTGCGCCGCAGCGCGCCCGCGCAGGGGCTGCTCCGCCACGCCGACCTGGAGCTGGACCCGGCCGCCTGCCGGGCCAGCCGCGGCGGCCGGCCGCTCGACCTGACCAGGACCGAGTACACCCTGCTGAAGGTGTTCCTGCGCAACCCGGGCCGGGTGCTCAGCCGCGAGGTCATCTTCGACTCGGTCTGGGGGTACGACTTCGGGCCGTCCTCGAACGCGTTGTGGGTCTACATCAGCTACCTGCGGGCCAAGCTGGAGGCCGGGGGCGAGCCGCGGCTGATCCAGACCGTCCGCGGCCTGGGGTACGTGCTGCGGGAGGAGCCGTGAGGCTGCGCACCAGGGTCGCGCTGACGGTCGCCGCCGTGGTGGCCGCCGCGCTGCTGGCGGTCTCGCTGGTGGTCTACCCGGCGGCCGCGGCGGGGCTGGCCGGCCAGCACGACGGGGAGCTGGTGCTGGCCGCCGGGCAGGCGCCGCGGCTGCTGGAGTCGCTGAAGGCCGCCGACTCGCCGCTGCCGGCCAGGCCCCTCCCGGTGGGCAACACGCTGCTGCAGTTCTGCCCCGACCCGCTGCTGACCGGCCCGACCGACGGGTTCGTGCCGCTGGCCGAGCAGGACCAGGCGGTCGCGTTCGGCAAGCTGCCCCCCTACTTCCGGGACGTCACCCACGACGGCGTGCGCTACCGGCTCTACACCGCCCCGCTCAACCTGGGCAAGGGCGTCCTGGTGCGCACGGCGTTCCCGCTGAACCGCGACGAAGAGACGCTGAACGCGCTCAAGCTGCTGCTGGCCGCGCTGACCCTGGGCGGCGCGCTGGTCGCGGCGGCGGGCGCGCGTCTCCTCGCCGGCCGGGCGCTGCGGCCCGTCGCCCGGCTGACGGCCGTGGTGGAGCGGGCCACCGCCACCGGCACCCTCACCGCCGACGGGCTGGAGGGCATGGGCGCCGGACGGGACGAGGTGGCCCGCCTGGCCGGCTCGTTCACCACGATGACGCACGCGCTGCGCGAGTCCGTGCTGGCCCAGCGGCGCCTGGTCGCCGACGCCTCCCACGAGCTGCGCACGCCGCTGACCAGCCTCACCACGAACCTGGAGCTGCTGGAGGAGGGGCGCGGCACGGCCGACCCGCAGGCCCCGGCCCTGGTGCACGAGGCCCGCGTCCAGGCCGAGGAGCTGCGGGTGCTGGTCAACGACCTGGTCGAGCTGGCCAGGCACGGCGACGTCGAGCTGCACCTGGAGGACGTGCGGCTCGACCTGGTGGCCGGACGCGTGCTGGCCAGGGCCGCGGCCCGCGCCCCGCACGTACGGTTGCGCGGTGAGCTGGCCGAGTGCCTGGTGACGGCCGACGCCGACGCGATCGAACGGGCGGTCTCCAACCTGGTGGACAACGCGATCAAGTGGAGCCCGCCCGGCGGCGTGGTCCTGGTACGGGTGGACGCCTCGGGCTCGTTGTCGGTGGCCGACCAGGGCCCCGGCATCGCGGCCCACGACCTGCCGTTCGTGTTCGACCGGTTCTACCGCGCCGAGTCGGCCCGTTCCCTGCCGGGTTCGGGGCTCGGCCTGGCCATCGTCCGTCAGATCGCCGAGGCGCACGCCGGATCGGTGCGCGCCGAGCCGCTGCGGCCCGGCGTACGGCTGGTCCTCGCGCTGCCGCCGAGCGCGTGACCTGACACTGAGGGCGCGACCACGGGCGCGGACCCCCGCACCCGCGGCCGCGCCGGTCCAGGGGCCGGTGGCCGGTCCGGCGGTCAGTGAGCCCCGGCGACGGGCACCGCGGGCGTGGCGGGCGCGGCGGGCCGAGGCATCGGGCGCGGCGGCAGCGCCATCAGCGCCAGGCCGAGCACGGCCCACAGCCCGAGCACCGTCAGCGGGACGGCCAGGGCGGCGCCGTCGAAGTAGACCACGCTGCGCACCAGTTCGAGCGCCGACCGGGTGGGCAGCACGTAGCCGAGCGCCGCGTACCAGGGCTCGATGAACGCGGCGCCGAACGGGCCGCCGCTGGCCGGCAGGCCGATCGGGATGAACAGCACGGCCGCCGCGATCACGCCGCGCGGCCCGAAGCGGCGCATCAGCCCGTTCACCGCCACCGAGACCAGGAAGATCACCGCGCCGGAGACGGCCAGGAGCCCGAGCGGGGCGCCGGTGAGCGCGCCGAGCAGGCCGTCGACGACCCAGGTGAGCGCCAGGCCGCCGGTCACCGCGCCGAGCGCGAGCACCGCGAGGCGCAGTCCCCGGTGCATCATCGGCTGCATGCGCATGGTGAGCACGGTCGTCGCCAGCGCGGTCAGCAGCAGGCCCAGCACGTAGAACATGCCCGACACGCCGGAGGAGTCGCCCTCGGCCAGCGGCCGCACGTCCTCGACCGCGAGCTGCCGTCCGGCGGCGCGCTGCATCAGGGCGGTGAAGTGCGGGGCCGCCGTGTCGCCGCCCGCGCTGGCGACCAGCAGCCGGCCCTCGCCCGCCAGGTAGGCGGCCTCGACCTCGCGCCGGAGCACCGCCGCCCGCGCGCCGGCCGCGTCGGCGTACGGGCGCGCGTCCACGGCCCCGCCCGCGGCCTGCTCCAGCCGGGCGGCGTCGGGACCCACCACGGCGAGCGGCACCCCGTGCGGAACCGGGTGGTGCAGCGCTCCGACGAACGAGCCGATGATCACGGCGCCGACGACCGCGGACACCAGGTAGGCGACCGCGACTCGAACAGCGGGATTCTTCATGACGCTCCTCAGTTGTCCACCCGGCTCAGGTCCTGGTGGCGGCCCGCACGACGGGCGCCGCCGCCCTCACCCTGCCGGTTAGAGCGCGCGCTAAGTCAAGGCGTCGGACTCGGATCTGGCCCGCGAATGTTCCAGGAAGTTGAACGTCATCACCACGAGCACCAGGGCGGCCACGGACAGCAGCGCCGGCGTCTGCAACGCGATCGGGATGATCGCCAGGCTGGCCACCGGCATGGCGAGCTGCGGCCCGGACCACTTGCCGAAGATGTGCCAGCGGGCGTAGCAGAACGTCGCGAAGTACAGGGCGCAGCCGCCGAACAGCAGCGCGGTCACGGGTGGGGCGAAGACCTGGCCCGGATGGGAGACGACCTCGGCCATGCCCACCGCCATCGCCATGATCGACCCGATGAAGGCGAGATGGCCGTAGGAGAAGACCCGCCGGATCAGGTCGGTGCGGATCACGGCCTCGTCCAGGGCCTTGGGCAGCGACTCGGCGGCGAAGATGAAGTACACCCACCACAGCGCGCAGGCCAGCACGAACGTCGCGGCGACCGCGCCGATCGAGCCCACGGCCAGCGGGCGCGCCGCCGACGCCTGCGCGCCGATGGCCAGGATCGGCTCGCCCATCGCGATGATCAGCAACAGGCCGAACCGCTCGGGTAAGTGATGGGGGTGGAAGTTGACCCGCACCAGGTGGCTGCGGGTCAGCACCGGCGCGGCCAGGTCGATGGCGGCGGCCGCGGCCCAGACCCACACCCGGGCGCCGCTGTCCAGCAGGCCCCCGGCCAGCAGCAGCGGCCCGGTCACGCACACCGAGAGCGTGAAGGGGTTGACCAGCTCGAACGGCCGGCCGCGGAAGTACAGGGCGGCCAGCAGCGAGCGCTGGGCGAAGTAGGCGGCGCCGAACATCAGGCCGCGCTCCTCGTAGGCCAGGGGGGTGGCCAGCGCCATGAACAGGCCGCACAGGCTGAGCGCCAGGATGCCCAGCCGGTCGGGGGTGTTGTTGACGTCGCGGGTGTTGGCGTGCACCGCCATGCCCACCCAGGCCCAGTACGTCGGCACCAGCACGACGACGGCCTGCCCCACGCTGCCCCAGCCGTGGCCGCGGTGGAGCAGGTCGGACAGCTGGGTGACGGCGAACACGAACACCAGGTCGAAGAAGAGCTCGACCCAGGTGACTTGCTTGTCTGCTTTCGGCTTCATCGAGCGGTGTGACTCCTCGTACGTCGTGCGGGTGCTCACGCGGGCAGCAGCGCGGGCTCGGCGCCCGCGGCCAGCCGCCAGCGCACGTCGAAGGCGTAGGCGGCCGAGGCCAGCGTGACGTGGTGGTGCCAGCCGTGGAAGGAACGGCCCTCGTAGTCGAACAGCCCGAAGCCCCCCGCCAGCTCGCCGATGGCGTGGGCGGCCCGCCAGCGGGACTTGGCCAGCGCGACCAGCTCCTGCGCCGGCACGGACATGTTCGTCAGCCAGAACGCCCGCGGCCGCGGCCGGCCGAGCGGCCACTCCACCAGCAGCCTGCGCGAGCGCGCGTGGTCGTCGGAGACCGGCAGGAGGACGAACTGCGAACGCAGCGACCGCCCCCGCGGCCCCTCCCACCAGGCCACCGTGCGCCGCTCCGCCCCGGCCGCGGCCTGCGCCGCCTCGGCCAGCGCGACGCGGGCCCGCGGGCCGCCCCCGCGCACCACGCTCATCGAGGCCCGGACCCGGTGGCGGGCGTCGACCTCGACGACGTAGTCGAGGCCGCGGTCCTCCAGGCCGCGCAGCAGGTCGGCGACGCCCCGGACGTGGGTGAGGTCGGCCACCAGCGGCGCGACGGGCGTGCCCCAGTCGAGCGTCAGGTCGTCGACCAGGTCGATCACGTGCTCGCCGAAGGGCCGGTGCCGCTCCTGGTCGGGCACGTGCGCCCGGGCCCGCCGGTCGTGGTCGGCCTCCCACGACTGCGGCAGGCACAGCCGCCAGTTGACCGGCACGGCCGCCTCGCCCGAGCTCATCAGCACGGCCGCGCCCACCTGGCAGTTGACCGTGCGGCCGAGGCCGCGCACGTACTGGCGCTCGACGCCCGCCGACCAGCGGCCGTGCTTGGCGAAGGCCACCTCCTCCACCAGCCACGCGGCCGGGGGCGCGCCGGCCGCCAGCACGTCGGCGACGGTGCGGCGGACCGGGCGCGGGTCCCAGCGGCTCTGGTTGACGAACTGCTGGAGCGACTGGCCGTTGTGCGGGCCGCCCACCTCGTCGGCGATGCGCTGGATGGACTTGCGCCCGCCCGCGTGCAGCAGCCCCAGCACGTACGACTCGGCCGCGCTACGCTGGTCGGAGCGCGGCAGTGAACCGAATATCGTACCGAAGAATTCTGCGAACTCTTCACGCTCGTTCACCGCGAGTTCTCTCATGACCGCCCCTCACCTGCATTAGAGAAGATCCGTAATGGCGAACGCGGTCAGGATCGCAGTTAAGTTTTGGTTCGCACAAGAGAGTAACACCAAGGTGGCAGCGGAGCTGTCCGGGAGTATTAAAGGGAGTACTCCCGGAGGCATCTGCCTGGTGCTCATCGATAACCCGGTATTACATCACACGCGGCCTCAGTCAGGATGTGCGGGTAAAGGACTTGCCGCCCGATGAGTCTGGAGTGCACTCTTGCATCCGCCGGAATCATGTGATCATATGATGCGGGGATCTGCGCCGGTGACTGAGTAAGGCGACACACACTACGGGGGATGACCAGTGCAGTGCAACATCCAGCCCACGGTTGTGATAGCCGAACGGATCGAGGCCCATAAGGCTGCGATCTTGGCACAGCTGTGCGGCGAAATTGAAGAATCAACTTCCGGGGCCGCTCCCGGCGAGTGCGCGGAGTTGGCGGAAGAGCTCCTCGACCTGATGGTGGCCCGGCTCAAGGCCAGTACGGACCGTTCTCCCGGGGCCCTGGCCGGGGCGACGGACGGCGGCCGCGGCGATGCCCGGGAATGGCGGCGAATTTCCCGCGACCTGCACGATCGGGTGGGCCACGAGATCAGCGTGGCGAGCCGGCAGCTGGAGCTCGCCGAAATCGGTCACGCACGTGGTACGGACGGTTTCCCGGTGCATGTGAAGGAGGCGAAGGCCGCGCTGCTGAGAGCCCACCAGGAAATCCGCGACGTCATATCCGACCTGCGCGTTCACGCCCATTGGCCGGGAATGGAGCAAGCGCTTGTGCGGCTGATGACGACCATTGTGGACCCGCGGCTGGAGCATCGAATCACCCTTATCGGCGATGTCGAGGGCCTGCCTCCGCGCATTCGGGACGAGTTATTCCTGATATTACGCGAAGCCATTACCAACAGCATCTCCCACGCGGGCGCCGACCTGCTCGAAGTGTGCGTCAAGATTGCGCACGACCGGATCACAGCAATTGTGCGGGACAACGGCCGGGGTTTCTCGGGCTGGCGCGCGAAACAGGGGAACGGCCTGACCTCCATGCGCGAGCGCGGGGTCGCTCTGGGCGGCCTGGTGACCATAGAGAGCACCCCCGGGAAGGGCACCGAGGTCGTCTTCCGTGCCCCTGTCCGGCCTGTCCGGGACGAGCGGCCGAAGGAAACATCGGATGCAAAGAGAAGGCAGCATTGACGTCCTCATCGCCGACGACCACACGATCCTGCGGGAGACGCTCAAGCAGACGCTGGAGCTCGAACCCGACCTTCGTGTCGTCGCCACCGCGGGGGACGCGCGCGCGGCGGTGAAGTCGGCCGAGGCGCTGCGGCCGGACGTCGTGGTGCTCGACGTGGAGATGCCCGGCGACGGCGTCGTGCGCACCACCACCCACATCCACCGGGTCTCGCCCCGGTCCCGCGTCATCGTGCTGAGCATGTACGACGACCCGGTGCTGGTGCAGGAGCTCATCGCCCACGGCGTGCGCGGCTACCTGCTCAAGAGCGTCGGCCGGGAGGAGCTGGTGCAGGCCATCCGCGGCGTCTGCGCGGACGCCGAGCGCGTGGTCCTGTCGGTGTCGCGGGAGAGCCTGATGATGTCCGGCCGGCCGCGCGCCGGGAAGCTGTCCGAGCGGGAGCTGAGCGTGCTGTCCCTGGCCGCCCAGGGCCTCAGCAACGCCCAGATCGCCACCCGGCTGATGATCGCCGAAGGCACGGTCAAGCGTCACCTGCGCAACATCTTCACCAAGCTCGACGCCACCTCCCGCCTCGACGCGGTGAACAAGGCCATGGCCGCCTCACTGCTGACGCTCTGACGCCTCCTCCGCCATGGCCGCGTCACCGCTGACGCTCCGACGCCTCCTCTCCGGGGACCAGCCAGAGCGTCGCCAGCGGCGGCAGCAGCACCTCGGCGACCGCACCCCCCTCCGGGCAGGTGACCGAGCCCAGGTTGCCGAGGTTCCCGCCGCCGTAACAGGCGGCGTCGGTGTTGAGCGCCTCGTGCCAGCGCCCGCCGGAGGGGAGCGCCAGCCGGTGCCCGTGCCGCGGCACCGGCGACAGGTTGCTCACGCACACCAGCGGCGCCCCCCACCGGTCCCAGCGCACGAAGGAGTAGACGCTGGAACCGGCGTCGTCGGCGTCGATCCAGGTGAAGCCGCCGGGGGAGCAGTCCAGCCGCCACAGCGCGGGGGTGGCGGCGTAGCGCCGGTTCAGGTCCCTGACCAGGTCGCGCACCCCCTTGTGCCGCGGGTCGCGCAGCAGCGCCCAGTCCAGCTCGCGGTCATGGGACCACTCGCCGCGCTGCGCGAATTCCTGGCCCATGAACAGCAGTTTCTTGCCCGGATGCGCCCACATGAAGGCCAGGTACGCGCGCAGGTTGGCCAGCCGCTGCCACTCGTCGCCCGGCATCTTCCCGGCCAGCGAGCCCTTGCCGTGCACCAGCTCGTCATGGCTGAGCGGCAGCACGAAGTCCTCGGCGTACGCGTACGTCAGCCCGAACGTCAGCGCGTGATGGTGGTACGGCCGGTGCACCGGGTCGCGCCGCATGTAGCCGAGCGTGTCGTGCATCCAGCCCATGTTCCACTTGAAGTCGAACCCCAGCCCGCCGGCGGACGTCGGCCGGGTCACCCCCTCCCACGCCGTGGACTCCTCGGCGATCGTCAGCACCCCGGGACAGCGCCGGTGGACGGTGTCGTTCAGCTCCCGCAGGAACGCGATCGCCTCCAGGTGCTCCCTGCCGCCGTGCGCGTTGGGCCGCCAGGCGCCGTCCGGGCGGGAGTAGTCCAGGTACAACATCGAGGCGACGGCGTCCACGCGAAGGGCGTCGACGTGGAACTCCTCGCACCAGTACAGGGCGTTGGCGATGAGGAAGTTGCGCACCTGCGGGCGGCCCAGGTCGAAGGTGAGCGTGCCCCAGTCGGGCTGCTCGCCGCGCAGCGGGTCGGGGTGCTCGTACAGGGGGCCGCCGTCGAAGCGGGCCAGCGCCCAGTCGTCGCGCGGGAAGTGCGCGGGCACCCAGTCGAGTATCACCCCGATCCCGGCCAGGTGCAGCGCCTCGACCAGGGCGCGGAAGTCGTCCGGGGTGCCGTAGCGGGAGCTCGGCGCGTAGTAGGAGGAGATCTGGTAGCCCCACGAGCCGCCGAAGGGATGCTCGGCCACCGGCATGAGCTCCACGTGGGTGAAGCCCATGCCGCGCAGGTACCCGGGAAGCTGCTCGGCCAGGTCGCGGTAGGTCAGGCCGCGCCGCCAGGAGCCCAGGTGCAGCTCGTACACGCTCATGGGCGCCTCGCGGGCCGGGCCGTCGCCGCGGGCGGCCAGCCACGCGCCGTCGCGCCAGCGGTGCCGCGAGGTGAAGACCACCGAGGCGGTGCGCGGCGGGTGCTCGGCCGCCAGGGCCAGCGGGTCGGCCTTGCGCCGGGTCCGGCCGTCCGCGCCGGTGATGTCGTACATGTACCGGCAGCCGTCGCCGGCCCCGGGCACGAACAGCTCCCACAGGCCGCCGCCAGGCGCCCGGCGCAGCGCGTGCCCGGCGCCGTCCCAGCCGTTCAGGTCGCCCACCAGCCGCACCTCGCGCGCGCCCGGCGCCCACACGGCGAACGAGACGCCCGCCACGCCGCCCACCGTCCGGGTGCGCCCGCCCAGCGCCCGCCACAGCTCCTCGTGCCTGCCCTCGCCGATGAGGTGCAGGTCCAGCTCGCCCAGCACGGACGGCCCCCCGCCGGTCAGGACGTCCATCACCGCTCCACCGTCAGGATGTGCGCCGGCTGCCTGGACGGGTCCAGCCGCACGAAGTTGCGCGCCCCCCACTGGTAGACCTCGCCGGTCAGCTCGTCGCGCACCCGGAAGGACGGCCCGAGGTCGGGCAGGTCCAGTGTCACCGTGGCCTGCCGCACGTGGTGCGGATCGAGGTTGACCACGACGATCACGGTGTCCTCGCCCGCCTGCTTGGCGAAGCAGAGCACGGCGTCGTCGTCGGCGTGCTGGAAACGCAGGTTGCGCAGCAGGCGCAGGGCCGGATGGCGGCGGCGGACCCGGTTCAGCGCGGCCAGGAAGGGCGCCAGCGTGCCACCCGCCGACCAGTCGCGCGGCCGGTACTGGTACTTCTCCGAGTCCTTGTACTCCTCGCTGCCCGGCGCGGCCGGCTCCCGCTCGCACAGCTCGAACCCGGCGTACACGCCCCAGGTCGGGGAGGCCGTCGCGGCCAGCGCGGCCCGCACCCGGAACGCGGCCGGCCCGCCCTCCTGCAGGTAGGCGTGCAGGATGTCCGGCGTGTTGACGAACAGGTTCGGCCGCATGTACGCCGCCGCCTCCCCGGCCAGCTCGCCCAGGTAGCTCTCCAGCTCCGGCTTGGCGTTGCGCCAGGTGAAGTAGGTGTAGGACTGCTGGAAGCCGACCGCGGCCAGCGTGTGCATGATCGCCGGTCGGGTGAACGCCTCGGCCAGGAAAACGACGTCCGGGTCGGTGCGGTTGATCTCGGCGATCAGGCGTTCCCAGAAGAACACCGGCTTGGTGTGCGGGTTGTCCACCCGGAAGATCCGCACCCCGTGGCCCATCCAGTGGCGCAGCACCCGCAGCGACTCGGCCAGGATGCCGCCGGGGTCGGCGTCGAAGCAGATCGGGTAGATGTCCTGGTACTTCTTGGGCGGGTTCTCGGCGTAGGCGATGCTGCCGTCGGGCCGGTGCTCGAACCACCGCGGGTGCTCCCGTACCCACGGGTGGTCGGGCGAGCACTGCAACGCGAAGTCCAGCGCCACCTCCAGGCCCAGCTCGGCAGCCCTGGCCACGAAGAAGTCGAAGTCGTCGATCGTCCCCAGGTCGGGGTGGACGGCGTCGTGCCCGCCCGCCGCCGAGCCGATCGCCCACGGTGAGCCGGGGTCGTGCGGCCCGGCGATGGGCGAGTTGCCCGGCCCCTTGCGGTTGGTCCGGCCGATCGGATGGATCGGCGGCAGGTAGACCACGTCGAAGCCCATCGCCGCGACGGCGGGCAGCCGCTCGGCCGCGGTCCGGAAGGTGCCCGAGCGCGGCGGGTGACACCCCGTGGGGTCCACCACGGCGCCCTCGGAGCGGGGGAAGAACTCGTACCAGGCCCCGTACAGCGCCCGTTCCCGCTCCACCAGCAGCGGCAGGTCCTCACCGGCCGTCACGTGGTCGCGCAGCGGCCGGCGGGCCAGCGTCCGCAGCACCGGCTCGGCCAGCGCGATCGCCAGCCGCGCCTCGGGGTCCAGCTCGCCGTCGCGCAGCGTCGCGGCGGCCACGCGCAGCAGCCGGGCGTCGGCGGGCGGCACCTCGGGCTGGGCGGCGGCCCTGGTCAGCAGCCGGGCGCCGGCCTCCATCGTGACGGCCACGTCGATCGCGGCGGGGATCTTCACCTCGGCCACGTGCAGCCAGGTCGCCACCGGGTCGCTCCACGCCTCCACCCGGAACGTCCACTCGCCCTCCCGGTGGGCGGACACCTCGGCCGCGTACCGGTCGGAGCCCTGGGAGACGGCCGCCATCGGGATCCATGCGGCCTGCTTGCCGTCGGGGTCGGTGAGCACGACGTTCGCGCCCACCACGCCGTGCCCCTCCCGGAACAGCGTCGCCGACACCTCGAACGGCTCGCCCGGCACCGCGCGCGCGGGCCGGCACCCGCCCGCCACGACGGGCCGGACGCCCACGACGGGCACGCGGCCCGCGGCGATCTCGGAGATCTCGGTCAACACCAGCGTCTCAGTCATGTCTCACGCGTCCTGCAGGTCGGCGATGGTCTCGAACGAGGTGCCGGCGGCGGCCTCGCAGTGCGCCGGCACGGTCAGCCCCGGGTACACCGTCACCCCGGACAGCCGCACGCCGGCCTGAACCGTCACTCCGTTGCCCAGCGCGCTGTAGCCGCTCAGCACGGTCACGCAGTCCACGAACGACTCGACGGTGACCATCGTCCCCACGTGGGTGTCGGTGAGCCGCGCCCAGGGGCCGATGATCGCGCCGTCCAGGCAGGCCACCCGCTGCAGCCGGCACCCGGTGTGCAGGTCGACGCCGTCGCCGATCGCGGAGTCGGAGACGACCACGCCGGGGCCGATCTCGACGTCCCGGCCGATGTGCACGTTCGGCCCGATCCTGACCAGGCCCGCGCTGATCTTCTCGGCCAGCGTCATGCCCGACGTCGCGTCCCGCTGGCGCAGCGAGGACTCGTGGATGCGCACGTTGCCCGGGTAGGCCCGCAGCATGCCCTTGAGCACGTGCGGGTAGCCGCCGCTCAGCGCGTCGGTCAGCGTGCCGAGATAGTCGCGCAGGTTGCCCAGGTCGCCCAGCTTGGCGATGGGCGCGATGCCGACCCGGTGCCCGGCCTCCACCAGCCACGGGAGCAGGTCGTGCCCCCAGTCGAGCCGGTGGCGGGCCAGCTCGGCCAGCGCCGGCTCCCCGGCCAGCTTCCGCAGCCGCCCGCAGTCGACCAGGTAGAGCCCGGCGTTGACGGGCACCCGGGCCGGGTCGGCGGCCAGGGCGTGCACCTCGGCCAGCGGTGGTTTCTCCACGAAACGCCGGATCTGCCCGGACGCGTCCGTGACCATCGTGCCGTACTTGCCCGCCACCTCCTCGGCCGGCCGCTCGACCACGGCCACGGTGACCACCGCGTCGCTGTCGCGGTGGCGGCGGACCAGCTCGTCCAGGTCGAACTCGAACAGCGAGTCGGTCGGGAAGACCAGCGCCAGGCCGTCGAGCTCCCAGTAGTCCAGGCTGCTCAGCGTCGCCTCGCCGGAACCGGTGTTGGTCCAGTCCATCCGGGGCCGCGAGTAGCGCACGCGCACGCCCAGCCCCTCGCCGTGGCCGAGCACGTCCTTGGCCTGGTAGCGGTTCTCCCGGCCGTTGGCGATCAGGTAGAAGTCGCTGACCCCCTGGTCGCGCAGGGCCATGATCTGCCATTCGATGACCGGCCGTCCGGCGAAGCAGACCGTGGCCTTGCTCCGCAGGTGGCCGGGGGCCTCCAGGGTGAGCGGCCGGGCCCTGAGACCCTGTCCGCCCGCCAATGCGATTCCGGCGATCTCGTTCATTGTCCGTACTTCCCCGTGGGTGTCCTACGTAGAGCGATCATGGTGATGTCGTCGAACTGCTCGGCGGACCCGATGTGCGCGCTGATCTCCCGTTCGAGCCTGTCCAGCAGGTCGTCCGCGCCGGTGGCGGGCTGCGAGACGAGGGTCAGCATGAGCTCCTCGCTGAAGAAGCGGCCGGACTCGTCCCTAGCCTCGGGCACGCCGTCGGTGTAGGCGAACAGCAGGTCCCCCTGGTCCAGGTGGGCCCTGCCGACCTCGAAGACGGAGTCGGGCACCAGCCCCAGCGCCGGCCCGGTGGGACGCAGCAGGGTGTGGCCGCCGCCCGCGTGGCGGATGATGGGCGGGTTGTGCCCGCAGTTGATGTAGACCAGCGCGCCGGTGACCGGGTCGAGCACGCCGAAGAACAGCGTGGCGAAGTAGCCCTGGCGCAGGTGGTTGGCGGTCAGGTAGTCGTTGGTCGCGATCACCGCGCGCAGCAGCGGCGTGGCGTCGTCCTGGACGGTGTCGGCCTCGCCGGTCCCCACGTGCGCGGCGGTGTGCCGCAGCAGGGTCCTGATCAGGGCCATGAACAGGGCGGCGCCGACGCCCTTGTCGCACACGTCGGCCACCACCAGCCCGATCCGCGACCCGCCCAGCAGCTCCAGGGCGTCGTAGAAGTCCCCCGCGACCTCCCTGGCCGGCTGGAACCGGACGGTGAGCTGCCAGCCGGCGCGGGCCGGCAGCGCGTCGGGCAGGAAGCCCGCCTGGATCTCCCGCCCGATCTGCAGCTCGCGCTCGTACTTCAGCAGCGCCTCCTCCTCGGCGCCCGGGAAGCGGCCGAACACCTGGCCCGCCCGCAGCCTGCGGTGCAGCAGCTCCGGCACGAAGGGCGGGACGACGTAGTCCAGCCCCGCCAGCACGTGCGGTTCGAGCTGACGCAGGTCGCCGTCGGTGAACGCGACCACGACGGGCGGCCGCGCGCCGGCCTGGACGACCCGCGTCACCTCGCGCACGACCTCCACGTCGAGGCTCGCGTTGACCAGCAGCAGACCGGTGGGCGGAGGCGCCTCGGCCAGCAGCTGCTCGGGGGTGCGCCTGGCCACGGGAGCGCCGTCGGCGGCCAGCAGCAGGCACAGCTCTTCCGCTGCTGGTGATGGGCCACTGACGACGAGGGTCACCTCCGCATCCATCGGTACCTCCTAGACGCGGTTCATGATGATGGTCGTCTGGTTACGACCCGAGCTGTACTCGTAGCGGACCTGGTCGGCGACCGTACGGGCCAGGTAGACGCCCAGCCCGCCCGGCCGCCGCTCGCCCAGCGGCCGGTCCAGGTCGGGAACGGCCTCGTAGGCGGTCGGGTCGAACGGCGGCGCCGAGTCGGCCAGGCGCAGCCACACCCGGCCCGGCTCCACCCCGCCGGTCAGCTCCAGCTCGCCCGGCCGGTCGCGGTGGCCGTGGGTGATGATGTTGACGATCAGCTCCTCGGCGGCCAGCCGCAGCCAGTGGGCGCGCGTGCGGGTCAGCCCGCCGAGCGCGCTCAGCGTCTGCACGTAGGCCATCAGCTCGTCCAGCGACTCGGGCTCGGCGGGGCGCCTGAGCCGCTCCATCGCCTGCCTACTCGGGGATCGCATCGCTGAAGTCCACGCTGTGGTGGAAGCCGACCAGCCGGATGGTCTGCTCGATGGCGTCGTTGGCGCCGACCAGCACGATGCGCACGTCGTCGGCCAGCTTCTGCCGGGCGAACACCAGCCCGCGCAGCCCCGCCGAGGACATGTAGCTGAGCTGCGACATCTCCAGCACCAGCAGCTCGGCCGCGGCCTCGGCCGCGCGCTCCACCTCCCTCCTGAAGGTCTCGGCGGTCAGGGCGTCCAGCTCGCCCTCCAGCGTGATCAGTGCGGTGCTGCCGTCGTGGGTCAGGATCGCGTTGAACGACATGGGATCTCCTTCGGGGATTTCAGTGAGGGGCGCGGCCGACCAGTGCGACCGCGGCCCGCGGGCCGACGACGATCCGCCGCTGGTCGGCCAGCGGCGGCTCCTGGCCCGGTGAGTGGACGTCGCCGGGGGCGGCGGCCGCGGTGTCGGCGAACAGGTGCCACACCGCGTCGTCCGGCAGGGCGGGCAGCTCCAGCTCCCGCGCCTGCCAGTGGGTGTTGGCGGCCAGGTACAGGTGCTCCGCGCCGCCGCCGGCCGCCGGGCCGCTGCGCAGCATCGCCACCAGCGTGCTGTCCGGCGACCAGTCGGGCTCGCCGGCCCGCTCGCCGTGCCAGGACACCTGCGGCAGCCCGCCGGCGCCCTCGTCGCCGCACGGGTGGCGGCGGTCGCGCACCATCGGGTGCGCGGCGCGGAAGGCGACGCACTCGCGCACGAACCGCAGCAGCTCGCCGTTGCGCTCGGTCAGGCCCCAGTCGAACCACGACAGCGGGCCGTCGTGGCAGTAGGCGTTGTTGTTGCCCTGCTGGGTGCGGCCGACCTCGTCGCCGGCCAGGATCATCGGGATGCCCTGGCTGAGCAGGAGCAGCAGCATCGCGTTCCTGGCCTGCCGCCCGCGCAGCGCCAGCACCTCGGCGTCCTGGGTCGGGCCCTCGGCGCCGCAGTTCCAGCTCTGGTTGTCGTCGTTGCCGTCGCGGTTGTCCTCGCCGTTGGCCTCGTTGTGCTTGCCGTCGTAGGCGAACAGGTCCGCCAGCGTGAACCCGTCGTGGCAGGTGACGAAGTTGACCGAGGCCAGCGTGCCGCGGGAGGCGTACAGGTCGGGCGAGCCGACCAGCCGGGTGGCCAGCTCGCCGGCCGAGCCGGGGGCGGCCTTCAGGAAGCGGCGCAGCGCGTCGCGGTAGCGGCCGTTCCACTCCGACCAGCGCTGGTAGCCGGGGAAGGAGCCCACCTGGTACAGGCCGCCCGCGTCCCACGCCTCGGCGATCAGCAGGCAGTCGCGCAGCAGCGGGTCGTGGGCCAGCGTCTCGATCAGCGGCGGGTTGGCCAGCGGCGCGCCGTCCTGGCCGCGGTCCAGGATCGCGGCCAGGTCGAAGCGGAAGCCGTCGATGTGGTACTCGCCGGCCCAGTAGCGCAGGCAGTCGAGCACGTAGTCGCGCACCACCGGGTGGTTGCAGTTGAAGGTGTTCCCGGTGCCGCTGAAGTTGTAGTAGTAACCCTCCGGCGTGAGCATGTAGTAGGTGGCGTTGTCCAGGCCGCGGAAGTGGATGGTCGGGCCGTTCTCGTTGCCCTCGGCCGTGTGGTTGAAGACCACGTCCAGCACCACCGCGATCCCGGCCCGGTGCAGCTCCTTGACCAGGTTCTTGAACTCGTCGGACTGCATGCCGTACCGGCCGGTGGCCGCGTAGCCGGCCTTGGGCGCGAAGAAGCCCAGCGTCGAGTAGCCCCAGTAGTTGTACAGGCGCTCGCCGGTGACCGGGTTGACCCGGCTCATGTCGAACTCGTCGAACTCGAAGACCGGCATCAGCTCCACGCAGTTGACGCCGAGCGCCTTCAGGTAGGGGATCTTCTCGATCAGCCCGGCGTACGTGCCCGGCGCCGACACCCCCGAGGACGGGTCCGCCGTGAAGCCGCGCACGTGCAGCTCGTAGACGACCAGGTCCTCCGGCGCGACGCGCAGCGGCCGGTCCTCCTCCCAGTCGAAGTCGTCGGAGACCAGCACCGACCGGTAGGGGTAGGGGTCGTCCCAGTCCACCTCGGCGCCCCACACGTCCCGGCCCGACATGACCCTGGCGTACGGGTCGGCCAGGATCCTGGCCGGGTCGAACCGGTCGCCAGGGGCCGGCGTCTCCGGGCCGGTGACGCGGTAGCCGTACTCGACGCCCTCGTGGTCCAGGCCGAACACGGTCATGGCCCACACGCCGCCGATCCGGTACTCGCCGGGGAAGGGCAGCTCGGCGAACGGCTCCCGCTCGCCGCGCCGGAACAGCACCAGCGACACCGCGCTCGCGCCGCTGGAGTAGACCGAGAAGTTCACCCCGCCGGGCACCAGCGTGGCGCCGAACGGCATCGGATGGCCCGCCCGCACCCCGAACCCGGCCAGCTCGGCCGTCGGGAAGGAGTCGATCCGGCCCGGCACGCCCTGCGTCTCCACACTCATGTGGCCTCCTCCCGCGGCTCGGCGGCCCGGACGATCTCCAGCGCGTCCGCCACGCAGTCGGCGACGACGAAGAAGCGCAGGAACCCGGTCGCCGCCATCACCCCGCGCAGCTCGTCCGACAGGCCCACCAGGGCGATGAAGCTGTCCAGGGTCCGCGCCTGCCGGTAGACCAGCAGCATCGTGCGCAGGCCCGCGCTGGACAGGTAGCTGACGCCGGTCAGGTCGAGCAGCACCGGCCGGCTGTCCGGCAGCAGCGACAGGATGCGCTCCTGCGCGGCCGGGGCCGACCTGCTGTCGAGCTGGCCGGTGAGCCCGATCACGGTGACCGGGCCGATCGTGTCCGTCGTGATCTCCATGGCCGGCACGCTCACTCCTGCACCGGGGTCAGCGTCACCTTGACGCGCAGCGCCTCGGTGGACTCCGGCAGCTCCACGGTCATCGCCACCGGGTCCAGCACCTCGTACGGCTTGCCGTCCACCTCGGCCTCGGTGAGCAGCACCCGCCCGGCCGGCAGCAGGTCGGGCGCGACGCGCAGGATGCGCTCGGCGTCCGGGCCCGGCTTGAAGTGCAGGGTGAGCGGCTGCCGCGTGACCAGCAGCCGCGTGTAGACGGTCGCCAGATAGCACAGCTCGGAGGAGTGGTACATGCTCATCGAGTGGCTGCCCTTGAACCGCTCGGTCCCGAGCAGGTACGGCAGGCCGTTGGCCAGCACGTTGAAGTAGACCGCGCCCTCGTCGTGGTCGAGGAAGAAGGCGTTGTAGAAGGCCGCCGCCTGGCGCGCCTGCTCCAGGTGGTCGTCACCGCCCAGCTCGCCGGCCACGATCAGGTACGCCAGGATCGCCTGCTCCTGCTGCCACCACGCCTTGCGGTCGTGCCAGGCGAAGCGGTGCCACCGCTGCCCCTCGGACCGGTGCCGCTCGACGACGTCGTACCAGCCGCCGCGCTGCTGGTCGCTGCCGACCGCCGGCATGGTGCGGGCCAGGTGCTCGGCCAGGTCCCGGTAGGCGTCCTTGGGGCGGGCGCCGTGCATGCGCATGAGGTTCCAGGCGATCTTCAGGTTGTGCCCGACGACCGCGCGGTCCTGCTGCCAGCTGTGCGTCAGGTCGTGGCTCCAGTCGTCGTGGAAGCGCTCGTTGACGAACGGGCTCGACGGCTCGGGGAAGTGCTCGACGATCGTGTCGAAGGTGCGCTCCAGCATCTCCAGGTGGCGCTCGTCGCCGGTGGCCAGGTAGTAGTTGATCAGGTAGGCCGGGGCGTGGTCGCCGATGGAGTTCCAGTTCTTGCGCGACTGGTTCGGCCCGAGCGACTCGTGGTGCGGGCTGAGCAGGATCGGGTCGACGTGCGAGTAGTAGCCGCCGCGCCGGTGGTCGCGGAAGAACTTCTCGAACAGCCGCAGCGTGGCATTGACGTCGGAGGCGATGCGCTTGTCGCCGGTGACCCGGTAGGTCTGCGTCGGGCCGGCCAGGGCGTAGATCTGCTCGTACATCGGGATGGCGTCGTAGTCGTCGCCGAACTCCGAGGTGAACAGCTTCTTCTCGTGCTCGCCGTCCACCTTGATGCCGTGGTACCAGTACACGACGTCGTTCTCGGGGTCCACGAAGCGCATGTGCTCGCGCAGGTAGCGGGTGCCGCGCTCGGCGACCTCCAGGTAGGCGTCGTCGCCGGTCAGCAGGTACGCCGAGGCCATGCCGTACACCAGCCGCGAGATCGTGTCGGTCTCCTGCACGTGGCTGGCGGTCTTGTCGCCGCCCAGGCGCAGGATCGTCCGGTAGTCGCGGAAGTCGACCGGGCCCTGCCCGAACTGGGCGCGGCGGTAGAACGCGGCGATCTCGTCGAGCTGGTTGATCCACCAGTCGGGCTGCTCGAACCGGTACTCGCCGGAGCCGCGGCCCAGGAAGATCAGCCGCTTGGCCGAGAAGACCGGCTCCTCGCCCTCGGGGTAGAAGATCCCGTAGACGAACAGGTGGCGGCCCGGCGTCAGCATGTCGCGCACGTGGTCGCCCGCGTCCACGTACGGCTCGCCCAGGTTGCGCAGCACCTCGGCCGAGACCTCGCCGTCCAGGCGCACCTCGACCGTACGGCCGTCGATGGTCGCCAGCCGGAAGGAGCCGGAGCCGGCGTCGAACCGTTCGACCCGCCCGGCCACGGTGTCCATGAAGGTGAAGTTCATCGTTGCTCCTACAGCGTCTCGGCGAGCTGGCCGATGATGGTGTGGGCGAACAGATGGCAGTGGTACACGCTGCGCCCGGTGATCAGGTTGCCGTCGATGACCACGTCCTGGTCCACGTACTCGGCGCCCATGTTCCGCACGTCGCCCACGAGGTTGTTGTGCGCGACGACCTTGCGCCCGCGCATCGTCTCGGGGGCGGCGGCCATCAGCCACAGGCCGTGGCAGATCACGCCCGTGATGATCGAAGGCTCCTCCAGCGCCCGCCGCACGAACGCGGTGGCCGGCGCCAGCCGGTTGACGTCGTCGGTGAAGCGCAGCCGGTCCGAGACGATCCCCGAGGGCACGATCACCGCGGCGTAGGAGCGCAGCTCACGGTCGCTGATGCCCTCGAACCCGCGGTCCACGGTGAACGGCACCCGCCACTCGTGGCCGGTGAAGGTGATCGACGGCTGCCCCCACAGGCGGGTCATGAAGTGCACCTCGGCGCCGGCCTCGGCGAAGCGCCGCTCGTAGTAGAAGATCTCCGGCTCGACGTAGTCGCTCTCCATCAGGACAGCGATCTTGCGGCCGTTCAGCGCCGCGCCGGCCCGTGGCTCGATGCCGCTCACAATGGCCTCCCCGGTTCGGTGACGAGGTCGATGAGGAAGGGGCCGTCGTGGCCGAGCAGCCGCTCGACGGCCTCCTCGATCTGGTCGGCCTTCTCCACCCGCAGCCCGTCCACGCCGCAGCCTCTGGCCAGGTCGGTGAACTGGAGGTCGGGGTAGGAGAGGTCGAAGGAGCGAGGAAAGCGGTGACCGGGGATGCCCCGGCCGCGCCAGTACTCCTCGATGTTGTTGTCCAGCAGCCGGTAGCTGTGGTTGTTGCAGATCACGAACTTGGCGGCGATGTCGTACCGGACGGCGGTGGCCAGCGCCTGGAAGGTGTACATGCTGCCGCCGTCGCCGGTGAAGCCGATCACCGTGCGGTCCGGACGGGCGAGCTTGGCGCCGATCGCCCCCGGGATGCCCACGCCGAGCGAGCCGCCGCGGGTCAGGAACCAGCTCCCCGGCCCGCGCGGCGGGAAGTAGGAGCCGATCACGCCGGAGGCGGTCAGCCCCTCGTCGAAGACGATCACGTCCTCGGGGGCCCGCGCCGCCAGCTCGCGCATGAACGCGTTGAGTATCGAGTCCTCGGCCGGCGCCGGGCGCGGCGCCGCCGTCCGGCGGGCCAGCCGGGCCGCCGCCGCCCGCTGGTCGGCCTTGCTGAGGGTGCCCTCCAGCTCCGCCGACAGCGCCGCCAGCGTGAGCCGGGGGTCGGCCACCAGGCCCAGCGTGACCGGGTGGTTCTTGGCGATCTCGTACGAGTCCAGGTCGATGTGCACGATCCGCGCGTCCTCGCCGAACGGGCTGCTCAGCGACGGGAACACCTCGGGGAACAGGTACGTGCCCACCACCAGCACGGCGTCGGCGTCCTTGACGGCGTCCGCGCTGACCTGGCCGAACATGTGGCCGAGCTGGCCGCGGAAGAGCGGGTGCCGGCCGTCCATGTTCGCCTCGGAGAACTCCACGCCCCACACGTCCGCGCCGAGCTGCTCGGCCACCCGGGTCAGCTCCGCCTGCGCGCCGGAGACCGACACGCCGTCGCCGGCCAGGATGATCGGCGACCGGGCGCCGGACAGCAGCCCGGCGGCCCGGCGGACCAGCTCGGGGGCGGGCAGCGCGGCCGAGTGCGGCACCACCGACGGCTGGACCGGCTCGTGGTTGGGCTGGTCCAGCACGTCGAGCGGGAGCGCCACGAACACCGGGCCGCGCGGCGGCGTCATCGCCATCTTGACCGCCCGGCGCAGCACCCGCAGCACCGAGCCCGGGTCGATCACGCGCATGGCGTGCTTGGTGACGGGCCGGGCCATGGCCACGAGATCGGCGGCCATCTGGGCGTCCATCGCGTCGTAGCCGACCCCGGCCTCACCGGCGACCACCACCAGCGGGGAGTGCCCCCGCTTGGCCTGGTACAGCATGCCGATCGCGTTGCCCAGCCCCACACCGCTGTGGAGCTGCAGCAGCGCGGGGCCGCCCGTGGCGCGGGCGTACCCGTCGGCGATGCCGGCCGCCACCGTCTCCTGCAGGGTGAGGATGTAGTGGAAGTCCTCGAAGCCCTCCAGCGCGTCGAGGAAGCCCTGCTCGACCGTCCCCGGGTTGCCGAACATGTACGTGATGCCGTCGCTGAGGAACTGCTCGATGATCGCGGTGTTGCCGTCCCTGGCCATGGCCCGCCATCACCAGCCGAAGCGGCGCAGGCCGCCCTCGAGCACTTCGACGATCTTCTGCCCGGTCAGGAACGAGTCGGGCGTGGAGCGTCCGGTGACGAACGGGAAGTCCACGATGACCGAGGTCTCCCTGCCGAAGTTGCCGATGTAGCGGCCCTCCGGCCCGGTGGCGTCCCGCAGGATGTACTCCAGCGGGTACGGCGGCGGCCCCATGTTGAAGTCGGGCACGCCGAGGAACCCGGTGCCGTCCTTGTAGTCGTACTCCTTGCAGTGGCCGGTGACGCGCTTGCCCCAGATGATGCTCTTGCGGTCCTCCCAGTCGCGGGCGAAGGCCAGGCAGGCCACGCCGTAGCACTCGGCCGCCACCGGCTTGCCCGCCCGCACGAACGCGAGCACGATCTCGTGCACCCGCTCGTTGTTGGCCAGGTCCACGATCGGCCCGCTGCCGCCCACGATCAGCACCGCGTCGTAGGGCACCAGCTCGGCCTCCAGCTTGGCCACCGCCCGGTGGTAGGACTCCAGCCGGCGCAGGTAGTCGGGGCTGCTGGTGTAGGGACGCTCGGGCGCCCAGGCCGACAGGTTGAGCGGGTTGGCCAGGCGGCCCGACTCGTCCAGGTCGCGGGTCAGCTTGGCCACCTCGGGCGTGGTGACCGAGCGGCCGAGCGGCGGGTCGACGTAGTCGGGGTCCATGCTGGGCGGCAGGGCGTGCGGCTGCTTGCCGGTCGGCGTGGCGAACACGACGTCGTAGCCGCGCTCGTCGAAGGCCGACAGCGGGCCGACGAGCTCCTCCCCCCAGTAGCCGAACTCCGAGAGGATCACGAGAACGCGCTTGGTCATGCCGACTCCCCGGGGATGATCCAGTTTTCCTTGCAGGTCATGGAGAACACGTGGGCCGGGTCGGCGATCGCCTCCAGCTCCGGCTTGACCCGGCGGGCGTGGTGGGCCGAGGCCAGCGCGGCGCGCAGCGCGTCCACGTCGTCGAACCAGAGCTGGTCCACGGCGTCGAAGCCGGCCTCGCCGAAGGTGTACGCGCCGTCCACGGTGTGGCAGTGCAGGTGCCTGCGCAGGCCCGGCAGCCCGGCCACCGCGGCGGCGTAGGACTCCAGGGACTGCTTGCGGTAGGTGTCCAGCGGCAGGCCGGGCCGCCGCTTGATCAGCGTGGTGACCTTCACCCAGCTGTCCGGTCGCGGCTTGGGGCCGGGCACCAGCTCGTGGGCGACGGTGTCCACCACGATCGTCGACCAGAACGCCGCCCAGTTGGGCTCGTCCAGCCGGGCGCCCTGGAGGAACTCCTCGCTCTGCAGCGAGGCGAGCTGCTCCTCGGCGCTGGCCAGCCAGATCTCGGCGATGCCCTGGTGCGGCAGCGCCGGCCGGCCCACGTCGCCCTCGAAGGGGATGCGGGTGTCGACCAGGTACTGCCTGATCTGCTTGATCTTGCTGGCGAACTTCACCGCGTGCACGTTGACCCAGTAGTCCTGGAACTGCTGGGCGGTGAAGCCGGGCTTGGGGGCGCCGAAGATGAACTGGTGGATCATCGCGTGGCCTCCTGTCGGGCCGGGAGGAAGTCCGCCGCGACGAACTCGGCCGCGCGCTCGCCGATCATCACGGTGGTGGTGTGGGGGTTGGCCGAGACGATCGTCGGCATGATCGAGGCGTCGGCGACGCGCAGCCCCTCGACGCCGCGCACCCGCAGCCGGGTGTCCACCACGGCGAGGCTGTCCGAGCCCATCTTGCAGGAGCCGGCGAAGTGGTAGTACGAGCCGACGTTCTCCACCACCCAGGCGCTGAGCTGCTCCCGGGTGCGCACGTCCGGGCCGGGCGCGACCTCGGTCAGCCCCCAGTCGCGCCGGAAGGCCGAGCTGGCGTAGATGTCGCGGGCGATCTGCACCATCGTCACCGTGCGCTCCAGGTCCGAGCGCTCGGCGAAGTAGTTCGCGCTGACCCGCGGGTAGGCCGTCGGGTCGGTGCCGGCCAGCCGTACGCTGCCCCGTGACAGCGGGCGGACCAGCCCTGGCAGGGTGAGCACGATCTTCGGGTCGACCAGCTCGCGCACCGGCGTGAGCGGCTGCCCGGTCTCCACCCGCTTGATGACGTTGGCGAAGAACTGGTCGCCGAACGGCGCCCGGTGCACCAGGCAGATCTCCATGTCGGGCACCGGCAGCCCCGGCTCCGACCCCCAGAACAGGCCGACCTCGGTGACCTGCCCGCGCGGGTCGGGCGCGGCCTCCTCCATGTACCCGATCGGGCCGATGACCAGCGGGTGGTCGTGGAAGTTGGCGCCCACGCCGGGCAGGTCGGCGACCACCGGGATGCCGAGCGCGGCCAGCGCCCCGGCCTCGCCGATGCCGGACAGCTGCAGCAGCTTGGGCGACTGGATCGCGCCCGCGCTGACGATCACCTCGTGCTCGGCCCGGACGGTCCGCAGCTCGCCGTCCTTGAGGTACTCCACGCCCACGCAGCGCTCGCCCTCGAACAGCAGCCGGGTGGCCAGCGCCCCCACCTCGACGCTCAGCCGCTCCAGCGCCGGCTCCAGGTAGGAGGCGCGCACCCCGCAGCGGGTGCCCTTGTCGACGTCGATGTCGACGTGGTGCCAGCTGACGCCGAAGCTGTCGGCGTTGAAGTCCTCGACCTGCGGGTAACCGAGCTCCACGCAGGCGTCCACGAACGTCTGGGAGACCGGGTTGCCCATGTCCCGGGCGTTGACGATCTTGATGGGGCCGTCGTGGCCCGCCGTGGGGTTGGTCGTGTCCCGCTGGCCCTCCAGGCGCTGGAAGTAGGGCAGGACGTCGGCGTAGGACCAGCCGGGGCAGCCGTCGTAGGCCCAGGCGTCGAAGTCCGCCGGACGGCCGCGCGTGTGGATCATGTGGTAGACGTTCGAGGTCCCGCCCAGGCCGCGGCCCGCCGCCGAGTAGACCTGGCGTCCGCCGAGCCCCGGCTGCGGCTCGCTCATGTACGCCCAGTCCAGCTCGGTCAGCAGCACCTCGTTCCACCGGCTCGGGTCCTCGACCGCGTCCGTGACCTTCGTGTCGCCCGCCTCCAGGACCAGCACGCTGGCCCCGGGCAGCTCGCTCAGCCGGGCGGCGACGACCGATCCGGCCGTGCCGCCGCCGACGACGACGAAGTCGAAGCTCTGTGTCATCTCAGCTCACCTCCGCGCCGATGCGGCGACCAGGTCGGCGGCCTTCTCGGCGATCATGATCGTGGCCGCGTTGGTGTTGCCCCGGGTGATGACCGGCATGACCGAGGCGTCGGCCACGCGCAGCCCGTCCACGCCGCGGACCCGCAGGTCGGGCCCGACGACCGCCTCGTCGTCGCGGCCCATCCGGCAGGTGCCGGCCGGGTGCCACACGGTCGAGGCGCTGGCCCGCACGTACTCGGCCAGGGCGGCCGGGCTCGTCACGCCGGGCCCGGGGGCCAGCTCCCGCCCGCGCAGGGAGTCGAAGGCGGCGTCCGAGACCAGCTCCCTGGCCAGGACGACGGCCTCGGTCAGCAGCCGCAGATCCGCGGCGGCCTCCAGGTAGTGCGGGTCGACGAGGGGACGCAGCGGGTCGCCGGGGCGCAGCCGCACCTCGCCCCTGCTCTCCGGCTGCAGCAGGATCGGCGCGAAGGTGAACCCCGGGCCGTCCGTCCTGTACCGGTCGTCGATGAACTGCACCGGGCCGAAGAAGAACTGCAGGTCCGGCCCGTCGCCGCCCAGGACGTTGGTGAACAGCCCCGCCTCGGCCAGCAGCTCGGGGAAGGGCAGCTCGCGCAGGCTCTCGTAGCCGATGCCGAACAGCACGTGGTCCTGCAGGTTGCGGCCCACGCCCGGCAGGTCGGCGACCACCTCGACGCCGTGCTCGCGCAGGTGCGCGGCCGGGCCGAGGCCCGAGCGCAGCAGCAGCGCCGGCGAGCCCAGCGCGCCGCAGGCCACGACGACCTCCTGCGCGGCCGTGGCCCGGTGCGTACGGCCGTCCTTGACGTACTCCACGCCCGTGGCCCGGCCGCCCTCGACGGTGAGGCGGGTGACCACGGCGCCGGTCTCCAGCGTGAGGTTCGGCTCGCCGAGCACCGGCCGCAGGAACGCCTCCGACGTGCTGGAGCGGCGGCCGTCCTTGTCCCGGGTGGACTGGTAGAAGAAGGCCAGGCCCTCCTGCCGGGGGCCGTTGTAGTCGCCCGTGCCGTCGGCGCGGCCGCGGGCGATCGCCGCCCGGACGAAGGCGCGCGAGGCGTCCGACGGCGAGCCGTAGTCCACGACCTTCAGCGGGCCGCCGCCGCCCCGGTACTCCGGCGAGCCGCCCGGGTAGTCCTCCGAGCGCCTGAAGTAGGGCAGCACGTCGTCGTAGGACCAGCCGTCGTTGCCCAGCGCGGCCCAGCCGTCGAAGTCGCGGCGGTTGCCCCGCACGTACATCATGGCGTTGACCGAGCTGCCGCCGCCCGTCACGCGGCCCTGCGGGATGGGCACGACGCGGCCGCCCAGCTCCCGCTGCGGGGTGCTGGCGTAGTCCCACACGAACTCCGGCGAGCCCCACATCGACGTCATCGACGGGACGTCGGTCCGGTGCACGCACTCGGCGTCGTCCGGGCCGCCGGCCTCCAGCAGCAGCACCCGGCAGCCCAGCGCGTCCAGCAGCCGCCTGGCCAGGACGCAGCCGGCGCTGCCCGCGCCCACCACGATGTAGTCGTAGGCGCTCACGACGGCTCCAGCAGCCGGGCCCGCTCCAGCGCGGGCAGCAGGTCGCCGACCAGGAACTCCAGGTAGTGCTGGCCCCACATCGTCCGCCAGAGCGGGAAGGTGGCGTCGAAGGCGTCGCCGCGCAGGTCGGCCAGGCGCTCCTCCAGCTCCCACACCACGCCGTTGAAGTCGTCCTCGGAGAACGGCAGCCCGTGCTCGGCCGCGGCGGCGACGACCTCCGCCTTGCTCTTCGCCTTCAGCGACTCCAGCACGTCGGCGCGCGAGCCCGCCAGGCGCAGGAACGCGATCAGGTTCGTCCCGCTCATGCCACCGGCCGCCTCTCGTCGGCCGCGAACCCGCGCAGCTCCTGCTCGCCGAACCTGGCCACCACGTGATCGAGCAGGTAGTCCAGGTAACGCCTGCCCCACATGTGCCGCCAGAGCGTGCTGCCGCCGTCGACGGACTCGCCGTCCTTGGCGACGATGACCTCGATCTCCAGGGCCCCGACCACCGACACCAGCTCCTCGGCGGTGAACCGGAAGCCCTCGTCGGAGGCGTGGAACAACAATTGACTGAGATTTCTCGCGCTATACTCAGCGCGTCTTTGCGGATTCTCCCGGAGGTCGCCGAGGAATCTCACGAATTCGCTCTTCGCCATTGGCACCACCATTTCGTCCGGCGCTACGGATGAATCATGTTCAGCCGCCGGAAAACGCGTCAACGCGCCGCCCGGCGGTGACCGGGCGGTATGGAGGTAGCCGGTCCCATTCCGTCAAGTCCGAACCCGCATTCACCGGAATTCCGGCGAATGCACTTGACTTGGATCGCGCTCGAAGGGCGACAATGATCGGTATGAGTCAGAGCCTGACGATCGCGGAAGTCGCAGCCGAGACCGGCCTCAGCGCCCACGCGCTGCGCTATTACGAGAAAGCCGGCCTGATGCGGGAGACGCCGCCGCGCGGCGGCAACGGGCACCGCCGCTACACCGAACGTGATCTGGCCTGGATCCGCTTCCTGACCAGGCTGCGCGGCACCGGGATGTCCATCGCCGACGTCCGCCGCTACGCCGAGCTGGTCCGCGCCGGCGAGAGCACCACCGCCGAGCGCAAGCAGATCCTGCTCACCCACCGCGAGGAGGTGGCCAAGCGCATCGACCAGCTCAAGGACGACCTGGCCGCCATCGACTACAAGATCGACATCTACGAGAAGCTAGAGGAGAAGTACCAGCTGTGACCGCGCCGCCGCGGCCGGACAGCGAGCCCGGCCAGGCCGCCTTCGGCCCCCGCTTCGTCACGGCGGTCTCGGTCGGCTCGCTGCTCAACCCGATCAACTCCTCGATCATCGCCATCGCGCTCGTGCCCATCGCCCACCACTTCGGCGTGGGCGCCGACGCCACCTCCTGGCTGGTGTCGGCCCTGTACCTGGCCACCGCCGTCGGCCAGCCGGTGCTGGGCCGGCTGGCCGACCGGCTCGGCCCGCGCCGCGTCTACCTGGCCGGGCTGGTCACGGTCGCGGCCGGCGGGCTGCTCGGCTACTGGGCGCCGACCCTCGGCCTGCTCGTGGCCGCCCGCGTGGTGATCGGCCTCGGCACCTCGGCCGCCTACCCGGCCGCCATGAGCATGGTCCGCCGCAGGTCGCAGCGGTCCGGCGGCGCCGCGCCCGCCTCGGTGATGGGCGCGCTGGCCATGGCCGGGCAGGTCAGCATGGTGCTCGGGCCGCCGCTCGGCGGGCTGCTCGACGCGCTCGGCGGCTGGCGCTGGATCTTCCTGGTCAACCTGCCGATGGCCGTGGCCGGGGTGGTCTCGGCGCTGCTGTGGCTGCCGCGCGACGAGCCGTACGAGCGTTCCGGCGCGGGCGGCGGCGGCAGCCTGCGCGACCTGGCCGGCAACCGGCCGCTGCTGGTCACCTACCTGCGCAACGCGGTGACCTTCATGGCCACCTACGGCTTCCTGTACGGCTGGACGCAGTGGCTGGAGCAGGGCAGGGGGCTGACGGCGGCGGTCGCCGGGCTGCTGCTGATGCCCACCTCGGCCGTGGGCGCGGTGGTCTCGGGGCTGGCCGCGCGGGCCGACGGCGCGTCGGGCCGGGCGCGCTGGATGCTGCCGGCCGGCGCCGCGGCCCTGCTGGCGGGCTGCGCCTGGCTGCCGGCGCTCGACGGCGGCGCGTCCATCCTGTCGTTGTGCCTGCTCAGCATGGTCTTCGGGGTGCAGAACGGGCTCAACATCGTCGGCAACCAGGCCGCCATGTACGCCCAGGCGCCGCCCGCCCTGATCGGCATGGCCGCCGGCCTGCTGCGCACCTCGCAGTACGCCGGGGCCATCTGCTCGGCGCTGCTGATCAGCGTGACCTACGGCGAGCGCGCCACCGACGAGGGGCTGCACCGGCTGGGCGTGGTCCTGACGGTCACCTCGGCGCTGCTGCTGGCCGGCACGCTCCTCGCGGCGATCCGCGCCGGCGGCGCGGATCGAGGGCGCGCGTGAGCGGGGAGGGGCCTGCCGTCCCTCCCCGCTCACGGGGTCCGTGCCGCCCGCTCAGCGGGGGCTGATCAGCTCACTGATCGCGAACCCGGTCAGGTTGGTCACGTTGGCGCCGCCCACCGACAGGATCGTGGACGTGCCGGGCACCCGGTCCACCGCGTACGCGCCGGCGTACCCGGCCGACGGGCGGGCCGGGCCGCTGACCCGGGTCCACGACGCGCCGTCGAAGTACAGGTAGGCGGGTGCGGTGGTGCCGCCGCTGTTCGGCAGGATCAGGTGGCCCTCGCCGTCGCCGCTGATGCTCGCGGTGTCCGCGTCGCCGGGCAGCGCCGAGACGGTCCAGCGGGCGCCGTCGTAGCGGGCGATCGCCGGGGTGGCGGGCCGGTTGGGACGGGGCTGGTAGCCGCTGACCCAGATCCGGCCGGGGCCCTCGACGTACACGCCCCGGGGGCTGACGCCCGGCCTGCCCAGCGAGCGCATGGCCGTGCCGTCCCACAGGACGACGCCGTTCTCGGCGGCGAAGACGATCTGGTCGCCGCCGTCCACGGCGCGCAGCAGGCCCAGGTTCTCGGTGCGCGGGTAGACCGTCCAGGAGCCCTGGCGCAGGCGCAGGATGTCGGTGCCGCCGGTGTTCTTGTACCTGATCGACCAGAGCGAGCCGTCCTTGGTGGCGGCGATCGGGCCGGTCCACTCGTCGCCGGGCAGCCGGGGCGTCCAGCCGGGCGGGGGCGGGATCTCCGACCAGGCCGAGCCGTTCCAGTACGCCGAGCGCGGCCAGGAGACGTCGGCGATGGTCCTGCTGCCGGTGACGTACACCTGGTCCGGCGCGACGGCCGCGACGCAGCACGGGCTCGGCACGTCGTACCCGGCGGTGAGCGGCAGCCTGCTCCAGGACGAGCCGTCCCAGCGCAGCACGGAGGTGTCCGGCGAGCCGTCGTAGCCGCGCCAGCCGACGGCGTAGGCGTGGGCGGCGTCCAGCACGTCCACCTCCCAGAGGGTGGTGGGGTCGCCGGGCGGGTCCACGGCCCGGAAGGACGGGGCCAGCAGCGCCTGGGCGGGCGTCGCCGCCGCCAGCGCGGCGATGACGGCCAGGGCGGCGGCGGAGGCGCGGAGGACGCCACGGAAACGGGTCATGTCTTCTCCTGTGGGCGCGTTCCTGCGGAAAAAGGGGCACGAAGAAGGGCCGGGACGGGCCCCGGGCACGAGAAAGCGGGCCGGTACCGACCGGCCCGCCGGGGATCGCCCGCTCAGTCGTCGGATCTGCGCCCGTCGGGGCCGATCGGGCCGAAGAACGAGCTGAAGTTGGCGGTCCCGTCGCCGAAGATGCCGCCGCGGCCCTCCACGATGCGGCCGTTCTCCCACCGCATCAGGTCCACCCCCTCCATCTGCAGGTGCTCGTAGAAGGAGGTGCCGTCCGAGCCGGTGCGCTTGCGCACGGCGGTGCACCGGTTGACGTCGATGGTGTAGCCGTCCACCGGGTTGACCAGGCAGGCGATCTGCTCCATGCGCAGGGTGCCGCCGGCCAGCCGCTGCCAGGTCTTGATGAAGCCCATGAAGGCGTCCAGGCCGTCGTGCCAGCCGGCGTACGGGTGGTTGCCGGGGGACTGGAACCGCACGTCGGGGTGCCAGTACTCCAGCGCGCGCTCGCGGTCGCCGGACCGCAGCGCCTGATGTGCCGCCGCCAGTCGCTCAGCCGTCAGATCCGACATTGCTCTCCTCTCACTGCCTCGGGTGCTACTGCATCGGGTGCTTGGCGAGGAAGGCCGAGACGCCTTCGCCGACCGCTCTCGGGTTCATGATCTGCAGGCCGTGGGTGGCGCCGACGATGCCGCAGCGCTCGGCCTGGGGCAGCCAGTTCATGAGGAAGTGCTGCGCCTCGCGGAAGCCGGGCATGGCCGCCTCGCTGTCCAGGCCCATCACGGCCAGCACCGGCATCCGCGGCTTGTCCGGCACGAGCTGGTCGGCCTTGGACATGCGGAAGCCCCAGCCGCCCAGCGCCGGGAAGTCGACCTTGAACGTGACGTCCGCGCACTCCTCGACCCGCTCCCACACGTCGAGGGGGCAGGTCATGTCCACGGAGCCGAGGTAGCTCGGGCCGCAGACGGCGGCCATGAAGTCGCAGGCGGCGGTGAGCTTGTCGCCCTTCTGCACCAGCTCGATGGCCGTCATCACGGCGTCGTTGTTGGCCTTCTCGGCCTCGGCGCCCTCACGCGGCAGGTACGGCTCCAGCAGCACCGCCGAGTGCGTGCGCTCGGGGTAGGAGAGCATGAACTGGAAGCCGATCACCCCGCCGAAGGAGTACGACATGACGTGCGCCTTGTCGATGCCGAGGTGGTCGAGGAGCTGCTTGGCGTGCTCGGCGCCCTCCTCGATGCTGAGGCTGTCCTTCTCCAGCGTGCTGCCGTTGTAACCGGCGCGGTAATAGCTGATGAACTGGTACTTGTCCAGCAGCTCCGGGTTGTACTTCAGGAGCGGCGTGATGAGACCGTCCGAAATGGAGGTGCAGTGGATGCACAGGACGGGCTCGCCGCGCCCCACGACGGTGTAACGAAGTTCCGCGTTGCTGACCTTGACTCGCTTGTCGTGGTCGAGTTTCCAGTCTCGACCGGCGTACAAAGCATTCGCGCTCATGCCATTCCTCTCACGCGATCACTCGACCGTTTCTCGTGCCCGCTTGGCCATACTCAAGAATGGTTGCCATGGGCCATGGAGACGGTCAACGAAAGAGCCCGCGCCGGGGTATTCACCGCGAAATACGCCGGGGAACTCTGTCAAGTCGGCACGCGTGGGAAGGAGGCTGCGGTCAGCGGAAGGACAGCTCGTACTCGACCTGCTCGACGGGGTTGCCGTCGCCGTAGTCGTGGGTGCGGGCCGCGCCGGACTCGGTGAAGCCGCTCTTGGCGTAGAACCGGCGGGCCTGCGGCGTGTCGCGCAGTGTCCACAGGTGCACCCGGGTGAAGCCCTCGTCGCGGATGCGGCGCAGGGTGTCGGTCATCAGGGCGGCGGCCACGCCCGTGCCCCAGCCGTCGGGATGGCCGTAGAAGCCGAGGAGCTCCGCCGCGCCCGCCCGGGACGGCGAGGGCCCGAAGTGGGCGAAGGCCAGCCGGCGCCCGTCGAGCGCGGCCAGCACCAGGCCCGCCGGGGTCTCGGCGAGCACGTCGTGCCATTTGCCGCGCCGGTGGCGCACGGCCTGGTCGAAGAAGTCGGGGGAGAAGAAGCCGGCGTAGGCGGCCTTCCAGGATTCGGCGTGGATCTCTCCCAGCGTCTCACCGTCGCCCGGCGAGGCTGGGAACACTGTGAAAATTCCGGTCACAAGATCACACTAGTCGAGAGGTCCCACGGGTGTCCGGCGGCGGAGCGCGGGCACGTACGGGTATGCACGCACGCGGGGCGGCGCTCGGCGCGTCCGCCGCCGCGCGAGGCGTTCGAGACGTTCGAGGCGTTCGAGGAGGTGCGGGCGGAGAAGCTGCGCGAGACGGCCGTCCGGGCGTGGCGGCCGGGTCGGTCGATCACGCGATCCCGGCCGCCGTGCCGCGGCCGGAGGTCATCCGTAGCGCGGGAGCGCGGAATGGAGGCTCGATGAGGTGGCTGGCTCGCGGGGAGGGGCAACTCCCGGCGGGGGAGGACCGGACGGGCGACGGGCGGCCCGCCGAGCACCCGCTCGCCCGCTGGACCGTCAGTCAGGCGCTGCACCTGGTCTGCCCCGGCCCCGCCGGCGACCCCGACGTGCGGCGCCGCCCCGACGGCGCGGCGCAGGCGTGGCGGGACGGCCGCCCGCTGCCGGTGGGCATCTCGGTCACCAGCCGCGCCGGATGGGCGGTGTGCCTGCTGGGCCTGGAGCCGGGGGCCGTCGGCTGCGACCTGCAACTGGTCGAGCCGCGCGGCCCGGGGTTCGTCGCCGACCGGTTCACCCGCCAGGAGCAGCGGATCGCCGGCGACGACCCGCTGCTGGGCAGCCTGCTGTGGTCGGCCAAGGAGAGCGCGGCGCAGGTGCTGCGCCGCGCCGAGCACCGGGCGCTGGAGGTGTCGCTGGGCTGCGGGCGGCCCCGCGACGGGTGGAGCGGGCTGACCGTGCGCGCGGGCGGGCGCGGGGTGGCGCACGGGTGGTGGCGCCGGTTCGGGCCGCTCGTGCTGACCGTGGCGGCCGACCGTCCCACGCCGCCGCCGCGCGGGCTGGAGGAGCCCTCTGCGCTGGCCTCGGCACAGTCGTCTGTCTCGTCGCCGGTCGGGTCGTACGCCGGGTGCGCCTCGGGGGCCGGCTGACCCGCCGCGGCGCTCAGGCCGTCTGCGACCGGTAGGAGTGGCCGAGCTCCGGGCCGAGGCCGAAGTAGTGGCGGAAGTTGTACAGCAGCGGGCTCCACGCGGACGGGTCCACGTGCTGGGTGCCGGGGATCACGATCCGCGGGTCGGCGTGCACCCTGCGCACGACGGCCTCGACGATGACGAAGTCCTCGGACTCGTTCGGCATGATCCGCGTCGCGGCCGCCTCCAGCTGGAGGGGGCACTCGGCCACGCGCGGCGGACGTACGGTCTCGGAGGGCTCGGGGCGCAGGCCCGCCGCGCCGAACTTGTCGGGCTCGAAGCGGCAGCCGGCCGCCTTGGTGTCGGGCACCGGGTCGCGGCCGGTGAGCGGCGCCAGCCGTTCCACCTGCGGCCACAGGTGCGGGGCCGGCAGGTTGACGACCAGTTCGGGCCGCTCGGCCAGGTTGCGCGCGCTCTGCCCGTCGGCGCCGAGGCCGAGCACGACGGTCCGGCCGAGCGCCCAGGCCGACGACATCGGGGCCAGGTTGGCCGTGCCGTCGGGGTTCTCCGTGCTCAGCAGCACGACCGGGGTGCCGAAGTAGAGGATGCTGGGTTCGATGGCGACGTGGCCGAGGGTTGCCGTGTTCATGGCAGGAGCCTAGGAAGACGACGTTCAACCGCCGGCCGAAATGTCCCCGTCGCGCTGATCTACATCGTAAAGGCGCCTGGCTGGGCCGTGTACGCCACGCCCTTGCCGGACAGGCTCGCGCCCGCGACGGCCGGGACGAACGCCGACTCGCCCGGCCGCAGCGTCAGCTCGCCGAGACGGGCCTCGCCCTCCAGGCACAACACGATCCGGGGCAGCCCGGCGGGCAGCTCGAAGGAGGCGGCCTCGCCGAGGTCGTAACGCGTGAGGGCGAACTCGGGGGCGGGCGGGACGTAGCGCCGCTCCCCGCCGGCCGGGCGCTCGGGCTCGACCAGGTGCGGCTCGGCGGGCGTGAAGTCGACCACCCGCATCAGCTCGGGCGCGTCGACGTGCTTGGTGGTCAGCCCGCAGCGCAGGACGTTGTCGGAGCTGGCCATGATCTCCACGCCGACGCCGCCCAGGTACGCGTGCGGCACGCCGGCGCCGAGGTAGAGGGCCTGGCCGGGCCGCAGGTCGACGTGGTTGAGCAGCAGGGCGGCCACGACTCCGGGGTCGCCTGGGCAGGCCGCGGCGATGTCGGCGTACGGGGCCAGGTCCGGGTCGGAGCCGGCGGCGAGGGCGTCCTCGACCTGGGCGCGCAGCGGCGCGGAGGCGTCGTCCAGCATCTGCGCGAAGACCGTGCGCAGGGCCTGCCCGGCGGGCCGGACGGCGAGCGCGTCGATCCAGGGCTGCAGGCCCGGCACGCCGAGCCGGGCGAGCAGCCCGGCGGTGATCACGGGGGAGCGGAAGCCGCACAGCCCGTGGAAGGGCGTGACCGCGCAGACCATCTCCGGCTTGTGCGAGCGGTCCTTGTAGGTGCGGGCCGGGTCGCCGATCGGCACGCCGCGCGCCTCCTCGGCGGCGAACCCGGCCTCGGCCTGCGCGATCGTGGGGTGGACCTGGAGCGACAGCGGCCGCGCGACCGCGAGCACCTTCAGCAGGTACGGCAGCGCGGGCCCGAACCTCGCGACCGCCGGCGCGCCGAGGGCGGCGACGGGGTCGCCCGCGATGAGCCGGTCGAGGGGCACGCCGCCGGCGATCGACGGGTCGGCGGGATGGGCGCCCATCCAGAGCTCGGCCTGCGGGCGGCCGGTCGGCTCGGTGCCGAACAGCTCGGGCATGGCGGTGACGGAACCCCAGTCGTAGGGCCGGATCGTGGTGTCCAGGCGCAGGGGCAGTTCGAACGTCGGCACAGGGCAGGAGCGTAGTCGCCGGCGGCCCCTCCCGCGCGACCGGGGCCGGGCGTGGCTGTACGCCGGTATAGGATGCTTTTCCCGTGAACAGTCCGCTGTACGAATCGGTGGTGTGATGACAACCGTCCAGGACCCGGAGGACCTCACCGCGCGGGCCCGCATCCGCGACGCGGCGATCCGGCACATCGGCGAGCACGGGTTCGAGCGGGCCACGATCCGCGACATCGCCGAGTCGGCGGGGGTCTCGCTCGGCCTGGTCCGCCACCACTTCGGCTCCAAGCAGGCGCTGCGCGAGGCGTGCGACGAGCACCTGATGAAGACGGTGCGCCGGCTCAACGCCGAGGCCGCCGGCCGCCCGCCGGCCGGCTTCAACCCGGTGGCCGCGCTCGGCCCCTACCGCGCCTATCTGGCGCGGGCGCTGACCGAGGGCTGGGCCGCGCCGCTGTTCGACGAGATGACCCGGCTCGGCGAGCGCTGGCTGGCCGCCGCCGACCGGGACCGCGCCGATCCGCCCGACGTGCCGCCGCGGGCGCGGGCGGCGGTGATGGCCGCGATGGCGCTGTCGGTCACGGTCCTGTACCCGCACGTCTGCCGCGGCATGGGCGCCGACCTGTCCACGCCGGAGGGCGAGCGCCTGCTGATGCGCACGCTGATCGAGGTCTACTCCCAGCCGGTGCTCGACCCGGAGGCCGCCGCCGAGGCGCGCGCCTGGCTCGGCTGACCCGCGATCAGCGCGGCCCGGCTGCGTTCGTCCGGCCAGACCGACGCGAGGTCCACGTACGGGCGGAGCAGGCCGGTCAGTTCGGGGTCGCCGCGGCCGTTGAGCTCCTCGGAGGCGATCTTGCGCGCCACTCCGGCGACGATGTCGGCCACCTGGACGCGGGGGTCCAGGTGCGAGGCGACCAGCGTCAGGCTGGTCAGCACCAGCGGGCCGGCGGGGCCGTCCGGGCGGGCCAGCAGCAGCCGCAGCCGCTCGATGCGCTCCTCGGTCAGCGTCGTCTGCCGGTCGTGCACCACCGAGACGGGCCGGCCGCCCGCGCCCCAGTGGGCGACCGCGTGCGCGATGGCCGGGATCAGCGGGTCGAGCGCGGGGAAGACGTGCGGGTCGTCGAGCAGGCGCGCGGTGAAGGCGTCCACGAGCGGCCGGGCGGCCCACAGCTCGTCCATGATCTCGCCGGCCGGGCCGGGGGTGGTGCGCAGGTCGGCGACCAGCTCGAAGGCCGACTCGGCGGAGATCTCGGGGCCGCGGCCGTTCCTGGCCCGCAGCAGGTGGTTGAAGGCGTCGAGGAAGGCCGTCCAGCGGGCGGGGCCGAAGGCGTGGCGGCCCTCCTGGTAGAGGGTGGCCGCCAGGGCGGCCGAGCGTTCGTCCTGGTCGAGGCCGAGGCTGGAGTGGTGGCCGGTGAGCAGGTCGGTCACCTTGCTGACGGCGAAGTACGCCTTGTCGGTCAGGTGCACGCGGGCCTGCCCGAGGATGGGGCCCGACGGGCCGAGCAGCCAGACCAGGGTGGCCCGGTTCTTCTCGCGCAGCACGTGCCCGGCCTTGTACTCGGTGACCGGTGAGGGCGCCCTGAGACGCAGCTCGCGCACGCAGTCGGCCGCGGCGGCCACGTCGAGGGAGACGCCGGCGTGGGCGAACACGTCGGTGTTGCCGCCGACGAGCTTCTCGCCCTCCGCGCCGGACTCGTCGCAGGCGATCTCGACAGGAGGGCCGTCCGGCGCGCGGCTTCGCATGACTTCCATGGTCACTGGCGAACCTACCCAAACCGTTCTTCCTCCCGCGAGACATTTTCCGCCCGCCCATCGGAGGCGGAACCGGCGGACGGGCGGGTAAGGACCGGACGGCAGGTGCGGAAGGTCCGGAGGGAGAACATCGCGCGTGAGCATCAACGTGACCGTCTGGGGCGAGAACGTACACGAGCAGCGGGAGGAGGAGGTGCGCCGCCGCTACCCCGAGGGCATGCACGGCGCGGTCGCCGGCGGCCTGCGCGAGCACCTGGGGGAGCGGGTGCGCGTGCGCACCGCGACGTTGCAGGACCCCGAGCACGGCCTCGACGCCGCGACGCTGGCCGGCACCGACGTGCTCACCTGGTGGGGCCACGCGGCGCACGAGGAGGTGGACGACGAGGTCGTGGCGCGGGTGTGCGAGCGCGTCTGGGCCGGGATGGGCCTGCTGGTGCTGCACTCGGGCCACTACTCCAAGGTCTTCCGCGCCCTCATGGGCACCACCTGCACGGTCAACTGGCGCGACACCGCCGACCGCGAGCTGGTCTGGACGGTGGAGCCGGCCCACCCGATCGCCGCGGGCGTGCCCCAGCCGCTGGTCATCCCCGAGCAGGAGACCTACGGCGAGCCGTTCGGCGTGCCGGCGCCCGACGAGCTGGTGTTCGTCAGCTCCTTCTCCGGGGGCGAGGTGTTCCGCAGCGGCTGCTGCTACCGGCGCGGCAAGGGACGCGTCTTCTACTTCAGCCCCGGCGACCAGAACTACCCGGTCTTCCACCAGCCGGGCGTGCGGCGGATCCTGGCCAACGCGGTGTTGTGGGCGACGCCGGCCGGGGACGCGGGCGAACCGCTGCGCAACACCCGCGTCGAGGCCGGCGACTGGTGACCTACCTCGGGCCGGGCATGACGATGACGACCTTGCCGGTCACGTGGCCCGACCGCAGGTGATCCATCGCGTCGGGGAAGCCGGCCAGCTCGAACGTCTTGCCGACCACGGGGGTGAGCTCGCCGGTCGCGGCGAGGCCGGCCAGGTGTCGCAGGTCCGCCGGATCGGTCCGGGTGATCGGGGCGCGCAGGGTGTGCCGGACGAACGGCGACAGCGCCGTCGCCCGGAGCTGGCGGCCGGTGCCGTGCAGCCAGCGGCCGGAGGCGTTCTCGCCGCCGACGATCACGAGCGTGCCCCGCGGGGTGAGCATCCGCCGCAGGTCCCGCAGGGGACGGTTGCCCGCGGTGTCGAGGACGACGTCGTGGCGGCCGGCGGCCGGCTCCTGGCGGGTGTAGTCGACGACCTCGTCCGCGCCGAGTGAGCGGACGAGGTCGCCCTTGCCGGGGCCGCACACGCCGGTGACGTGCGCGCCCCGCGCCTTGGCGAGCTGGACGGCGAACGTCCCCACCCCGCCGCCCGCGCCGATGACCAGCACGCGCTGCCCGGGGCGCAGGCGGGCGTGGTCGCGCAGCGCCTGGAGCGCCGTCAGCCCGCTGGTCGGGACGGCGGCGGCGGCCTCGGACGACAGACCGGCCGGCCTGGGGACGAGACGGTCCGCGCGGGCGACGGCGTGCTCGGCGAGTGCGCCGTCGCAGACGCCGAAGACCTCGTCGCCGGCCGCCAGACCGGTGACCCCCGGGCCGACGGCCTCGACGGTCCCGGCGACGTCGCGGCCGAGGAGGGGCGAGCGGGGGCGGCGCAGCCCGGTGGCGAGGCGGACGGGATAGGGCAGCCCGGCGCCGAGGTGCCAGACGCCGTGGTCGAGGCAGGCGGCGTGCACGCGCAGGAGCGCTTCGCCGGGGCCGGGGGCGGGACGGTCGAGGTCGGTGAGGGCCGGGGGGCCGTAGACGTGCCGGGTGATGGCCTTCAAGGCAGGTCTCCATGTCAAAGAAAGTAGACATGATGAACGTAAAAGAAGGCGGACATCATGTCAATGATTTTGTACATCAGTCGGCTCGGGGAGGGCTGCCTGATGTGACGCGCTGGAGCTTTCCACCCGATAACCCGAAATATCGGTATCGCTACCGATAACGGTACGGATGGGAGGCGGAGTTACCCTCTGCCCACCCCCCACCACGGCGGGCCGCCTGTTCGCCGGCTCCGCCGGCCCCTGGCCGGCGCGGCCTACGCGCCCGGACCGGGCCCGGCTCCCGGCGATCGGCGGCCTGCTTCGGTCACCCCTCACGTGAGGTGTCCCCCGCATGAGTCCTTCCCGATGGAGAGCGGCGGCCACGGCGTTGATCGCCGCGCTGGCCGTCGTCGCGCCGGCGACCCCGGCCCCCGCCCTCGCGCAGGCCCCCGCCGCCGCACCCCTGCACGCGCAGCTCGGCAGCCGGGTCTCCCCGGCCGGCGAGGAGGTGCTCGCCGACCTGCCCCTGCCCTACGGCGCCGCCGGACGGAGCTGGAGCACGCGCGTCACCCGGCCCGGCTCCCGGTACGTCAAGGTGCACTTCGCCGCGCTCACCCTCGTGCCCGGCGACTACGTCACCGTCGCCTCGCCGGACGGCCGCGAGACCCACACCTACTACGGCGACCCCACCCGCGGGCGCTACCCGGCCGGCTCCGGGTACACGCTGCACGGCGTCCCCGGCTTCGCCGCGCTCTCCGTGGACGGCGACACGGCGGTGGTCACCCTGCACGCGTCCGGGCCGCGCAACGCCGTCCGGCTGGCCCGGCAGGGCTTCGGCGTGCGCATCGACCGGTACTTCCGCGGCTACACCACCCAGGAGGCCGCGGCCCTGACGCCGCGGACGTTCAGCGTCTGCGGCACCGACGCGCGGCGGGACGTGGTCTGCTACAAGGACAGCAACCCCACCGAGTACGCCCGCAGCCGCGCCGTGGCCCGCCAGCTGCTCAACGGCCTCGGCTACTGCACCGCCTGGCGGGTCGGCAACACCAACCGCATGCTGACCAACCACCACTGCATGGAGAGCGCCGCCGACCTGAGCGCCAGCGAGTTCCAGTTCGACTACGACTGCGCCACCTGCGGCGGCGACAACCCGGGCGCCGGGACGAAGGTCGGCGGCGGCCAGTTCCTGAAGACCAGCGCACTCGAAGCGCTCGACTACACGCTCTTCAGCGTCGCCGACTTCGCCGCGATCCAGCAGTTCGGCACCCTGTACCTCGATCCGTGTCCCCCGGTGGCGGGCGAGCGCATCTACATCCCCGGCCACGGCGACACCCTGCCCAAGCGCCTGTCCCTGTACGAGGACACGCAGGGCGGCGCGGCCTGCAAGATCGACGTGGTGTCGTCGGGCGTCAACACCGGCTACCGCTGCGACACCTCCGGCGGCAACTCCGGCTCCCCGGTGATCGCCGCCTCCAGCCACAAGGTGATCGCGCTGCACCACCTCGGCGGCTGCCCCAACTGGGGGACGCGCATCACCGAGGTGTACAACGAGATCTCCGGCATGATCGACAACACCCCGCCGAACGGCGGCGGCGACGACTTCGCGATCTCGCTCTCGCCCACGAGCGGCGGCGTCACGCCGGGCGGGTCGACCACGACCACCATCTCCACCGCCGTCACGCGCGGCGGGCCCCAGCAGATGCAGTTCGCCGCCGCCGGGCTGCCCGCGGGGGCCGCCGCGACGTTCGCGCCGCCCACCGTCCAGTCGGGCGGCACGTCCGTCATGACGGTCTCCACCTCCGCGCAGACGCCCGGCGGCATGTACGTGATCACGGTCACCGCCACCGGCCCCGCCGCCACCCACACGCTCACCTTCGCCCTGTCCGTGGCCGCCGCGGGCGGCTGCTCCGGCTACGAGACCACCAAGTCCGGGACGCTGGCCTCCGGGGCGGAGCAGTACCAGCCCGACGGCGGGTATCTGCAGACCACCGTCACCGGCCCGCACCAGGCGTGCCTGGACGGCCCGTCCGGCGCCGACTTCGACCTGTACCTGCAGCGCTGGAACGGGTCCACGTGGGCGACGGTCGCGCAGAGCGCCGGGTCGGGAGCCGACGAGACGCTCACCTACACCGGCGCGGCCGGTTACTACCGCTACCGGGTGCACTCCTATTCCGGCACCGGTCCGTACACCTTGGGATACAACGCTCCCTGACCCTGGACAGGCGTCCGGGCTTCCCGGCCAGGGCTGACCCATGGCCAGGGGGCCCGGCGCTGGAGCGTGTTCCGGGCGGTCATTCCGATCGACGGTGACCCATGGACAGGCGGCCGGGCGGCGCGGAGATTGGGCGGCAGGCACGGTTCGCACGGACGCGGGGAGCGCGGATGAGGATCATGGAACTCGTCTCGGTGGACGGCTGCATCGCCTTCGACCTGGACTGCCCGGTCAGCGCGGGCGGCACCCGGCTGGCGCCGGACGTCACCCGCGAGGAGGCGGGGCTGCTGGCGCGGGCGATGACGTACAAGCTGGCCGTGCTCGGCGAGCGGATCGGCGGGGCCAAGGCGGTGCTGCGGGCCTCGCCGGCCGACCGGGCGGGCACGGTGGCGCGCTTCTGCCGGGAGGTCGCGCCGCTGGTCGAGAAGGGCACCTTCCTCACCTCCTCGGACCTGGGCACGCGGACGCAGGACTTCGCGCCGCTGCCCGGGTACCGGGTCGACTCGATCATGCACGGGGAGGCCGGCGGCGAGCTGGTGGACACCGTCGTCACCGGGCTGGGCGTGGTCGTGGCCGCCGCGACGGCGCTCGGCGGCCTGGCCGGGCGGACGCTCGCGGTGGAGGGCTTCGGCAAGGTGGGCAGCGCCGTCGTGCGCGAGGCGGCGCGGCGCGGCGCGCGCCTGGTCGCCCTGTCCACCCTGCACGGGTGCGTCAGCGACCCCGCCGGCCTGGACGTCGCGGCCCTGGAGGAACTGCGCGCCGAGCACGGCGACGCCTGCGTGACCCGGCTCGGCCTGCCCGTGCTGCCACCCGAGGCGTTGTACGAGGTGCCCGCCGACGTGCTGGTTCCCGGGGCGCGGACCGGCACCCTGTCGGCGCGGCGGGCGGCGACGGTGCGGGCCGGCCTGGTCGCGCCGGCCGCGAACGTGCCCTACACCGCCCGGGGGCTGCGGACGCTGGGGGAGCGGGGCGTGGTGACGCTGGCGGACTTCGTCTGCGGCGCGGGTGCCACGATCGGCTACCTCGCCGAACGGGCAGGAACGGTCTCCACCGCGGACGAGGTCGGCCACCTGGTCGAGAACCGCGTCGCGGAGATCACCGCCGCCGCCCTGTCCCATACCGAGGGCCCGTACGCCGGCGCCTGCACCCTGGCCAAGACCTTCCTGACAACCTGGCACCTCCCCCCCACCCCACCACTGGCCCCCGACCCTGAGGACTCCTCCCACTAGGACGACTCCTGAGCGGCCAGCGGCTCCTGAGCGGCCAGCGGCTCCTGAGCGGGCGGCGGCTCCTGAGCGGGCGGCGGCTCCTGAGCGGGCGGCGGCTCCTGAGCGGGCGGCGGCTCCTGAGCGGGCGGCCCCAAGTGGGTGGCGGATTCTGGGGGGTTGGCCGCCCACGAGACCCGGGCCGCCTCTGACCTTGGCGGCGCCGCCCAGGACTCTGGCGACCGAGCACCTCCCGCCCGACCCGCCCCGAGCCCCATCCCAGGCGACCCCTGAGGACGGGGCGGCTCCTGGACTCGGACGGCCCAGAGCGCGGCGGCGTTCCCGAGGTCCGTGCGGCTTCCGGCCTTCGGCGGGGTGCCCGAGGTTCGGGCGGCTCTGCACTCCGGCGGGGTGCCCGAGGTTCGGGCAGCTCCGGCGGCGGTCTCTTGGTTCTGGTGATCTGGGAGCCCCCGCCCCCGCCCCCGGCCAATTCCTGAGGCCGGGACGGTTCCGGGAGCGGGACGGCTCTTGGACTTGGGTGGGCGCTTCTGAACACGGGCGCCCCAGAGTCCGGCGTGGCCTCGGCTCTCCGGCGACCCGATAACCCCCGCCCTCGGTGGCCCCCGCCCCTGTTGGCTCCCGACCCGGACGGCTCCCGAGGCCGGGACGGCTCTTGGACTTGGGTGGACGCTTCTGACCACGGGCGGCCCAGAGTCCGGCGGGGCCTCGGGTCTCCGGCGACCCGATAACCCCCGCCCTCGGTGGCCCCCGCCCCTGTTGGCTCCCGACCCGGACGGCTCCCGAGGCCGGGACGGCTCTTGGACTT
>NZ_JBSGCE010000045.1:0-73192 GCF_053601695.1 Nonomuraea sp. NPDC004702 | reverse complement strand
GCGGCAGCCACCAGGAGCTGCTGGATCTCGGCGGCGAATACGCGGAGCTGTGGTCGTTGCAGGCGGCCCAGTACGGCATGGGCACCACCCCGTGATCCTGACCGGGCTCCCCCATCCTCGATGGGGGGGCCGGTTCACTCGGCGGCGAGCGGTCAGAAGGACGGATGCGTGTGCACCTGTCGTCCCTCCACGTAGGTGGCGAGGACGGTGATGCCGCCCAGGTCACCGGGGGGTACGGCGAACGGGTCGGCGTCGGTGACGATGAGGTCGGCGAGCTTGCCGGGCTCGATGGTCCCGGTCCGGGTGTCGAGGTGGTTGAGCCGGGCGGTGCCGATCGTGTACGCCGACAGGGCCGCCGCCACCGGGAGGCGCTGCGCGGGCAGGAACGGCCGCCCCGATCCGTCGGGGAGCATCCGGTTGACGGCGACGTGGATGCCGAGGAACGGGTCCGGGCTGCTGACCGGCCAGTCGCTGCCCGCGGCGAGGGCGGCGCCCGAGCGCAGGAGGTCGCCGAAGGGGTACTGCCAGGCGGCGCGCCGGTCGCCGAGGAAGGGAATGGTCAGCTCGTCCATCTGCGGCTCGTGCGCCGCCCACAACGGCTGGATGTTGGCGGTGACCTCCAGGGCCGCGAACCGCGGCACGTCGTCGGGATGGACGACCTGGAGATGGGCGATGTGATGCCGGTTGCCCTTGCGCCCGTTGACCTTGAGCGCCGCCTCGAACGCGTCCAGCGCCTCCCGGGCGGCCCGGTCGCCGACGGCGTGCACGTGGACCTGGACCCCGACGGCGTCCAGCCGGGTGACGTAGGCGCGCAGGTCCTCGGGCCCGACGAAGCTGATGCCGCTGTTGCCGGTCCGGCATCCACAGCCGTCCAGGTAGGGGGAGGTCATGGCGGCGGTGTAGTTCTCCGCCACGCCGTCCTGCATGATCTTCACGCTGGTGGCTCTGAACCGTCCGGTGGTGGTACGGCGGGCGAGCAGTTCGGGGATCTGCTCCTCGCCCCGGTCTCGATCCCACCACAGGGCGCCGACCACGCGCCCGGTGAGCATCGAGGCGTCGGCGGCGGCTTCGTAGGCGCGCTGGACCTCCGGGCCGACCATCGCGTCCTGCCATGCCGTCACTCCAGCCTGGTGCAGGCGTCGCTGGCCGGCCTGGAGGCCGCGCAGCAGGTCCTCGTCCGTGGGCTCGGGCACGTGCCTGCCCACGAGCGAGGCGGCGCCCTCGTGCAGGGTTCCTTGAGGGGTTCCGTCGGGTTCGCGCTCGATGCGCCCGTCGTTCGGGTCGGGGGTTCCGTCATGGACGCCGCACAGCCGCAGGGCCTCGGTGTTGACCCATGCGCCGTGCCCGTCCCTGTTGGTCAGGTAGACCGGCCGGTCGGGGACGACCTCGTCGAGGGCGATCCGGCTCGGCGTGCCGCCGGGGAACCATTCCATGGACCAGCCGCCGCCGGAGATCCAGCGCACCTCGGGATTGGCCGCGGCGTACGCGCGGACGACGGCGAGGGCGTCGGCGGCGTCCCGCGCCTCGTGCAGGTCGCACCGGGTCATGGAGAGCCCGGCCAGCACCGGGTGCACGTGGGCGTCCTGGAACCCGGGAAGCAGGGTGCGGCCGGCCAGATCGACGATCTCGGTCCGCGGGCCGGCCAGGTCGCGCATCTCCTCGACCTCGCCGAGCGCCAGGATCCGCCCGTCGCGTACGGCCACCGCGCGGCTGGGAGCGCCGGCCATGGGACGCACCCGGCCGTTGAGGAACACGATGTCGGCAGTTTTGTCGGCAAAAGTCATGTAGGTCTCCTCAGAGCTGCGGGCGGGTGGGCCACGGCAGGACGCGTTCGACGGCGGCGCCGATGTGGAAGACCGTCGCGTCGTCGTAGCTGCGGCCGACGATCTGCGCCCCCGTCGGCACGCCGTTCGACGCGAGACCGGACGGGACGTTGAGCACGGGGCAGCGGCTGGCGATGTTGAAGACGGTCGTCAGCGAGTACTCCAGGTAGTGGTCGAGCTGGACCCCGTTGACCGTCAGCTTGGTGTCCACGTAGTCCTCGCCCGCGGGCAGCGCGGCGGTGCCCGCGGTGGGGCAGATCAGCGCGTCGTACCGGTCGAGCAGGTCGCCGATCACGGCGTAGATGCGGCCCTCCAGCTCCAGCCCGGCCAGGAAGCCGTCCCGCGCCAGCGCGGCGCGCGAGTCCTCGGCGAAGGCGAGGGCGTAGGGCGTGAGCTCGTCGCGGTGCGTCTCCGCCACGCCGGCGACCATGGGGCCGAAGATGGCGCCGAAGTGGATGAAGGCCGCGCGCATGACGTCGGCGCGCCGCAACGGCACCTCCACCTGCTCCACGATGGCGCCGGCCGCGGCCAGCGCGTCGGCGACCGCGCGGGTGTTGGCCGCGACGTCCGGCTCGATCTCCCAGTTCCCCAGGTCGGGGGAATAGGCGATGCGCAACCCCGCGACGTCGCCGAGGCGTTCGGGGAGGTGCGCGGCGGGGCGGATGGAGACGACGTCGGCCGGGTGCGGCCCGACGATGACGTTCTGCAGGAGCGCGCAGTCGGCGACGGTACGGGCCATCGGCCCGTCATGGCAGTAGTGGTCCAGGTTGTACGGCGACATCGCGGGCACCCGCCCGTAAGGCGGCTTGTATCCGACCGTGCCGGTGGCCGCGGCGGGCAGCCGGATCGAGCCGCCGATGTCGGACCCCGTGGCCAGCGTCGCCGTCCCCGACGCCAGGGCCGCGCCCGCGCCGCCGGAGGAACCGCCGGGCGAGTAGTCCAGGTTCCAGGGGTTACGGGTGAGGCCCCACAGCCGGGAGTGCGTGTAGGCGGCGCAGCAGAACTCCGGCGTGGTGGTGCGGGCATGGACGATCCCGCCGGCGGCGACGACCCGTTCGACGACCGGATGGGTGGTGTCGGCGACGTGGCTGGCGTAGGCCAGGGAACCGTCGCTGGCGCGCATTCCCGCGATCGGCTGCTCGTCCTTGGTGGCGACCGGCAGCCCTTCGAGCGGTCGCGGCGACCCGTTGCCGAGGTAGGCGCGCTCGGCCTTCCTGGCCTGGTCGAGCGCCTCGTCGAACATCGTCTCGCTGAGCGCGTTGACCCGCGGCTCGACGGCCTCGGCCCGCTCGATGACCGCGGTCATGAGCTCGACGGGCGACAGGGCCCGGGTCCTGAACAGCTTCAGGGCTTGCGTGGCGGACAGGTGTGCGAGCTCACTCACATGATCTCCTGAAGGGCGCGCCGGTCGGCGGCGATCTGGGCGGGATCCCAGCCCGGCCGCGGCACGGAGTGCAGCAGCAGGCGGGTGTAGGGATGCTGGGGGGCGGCCAGGACCTGCGCGGTCGGCCCGGCCTCGACGACCTTGCCGCGGTGGAGCACGACGATGTCGTCGGCCGCGTGCCGGACCAGGGCCAGGTCGTGGGTGATGAACAGGTAGGCGATGTCGAGGTCGCGGCGGATGCGCGCCAGCAGGTCGAGGATCTGCGCCTGGATGGACACGTCGAGCGCCGAGGTGGCCTCGTCCAGGATCAGCACCTTCGGCGCGGTGGCCAGCGCGCGGGCGATGGCGACCCGCTGGCGCTGGCCGCCGGACAACCGCCTGGGCCGTACGGCGGCCTCACGCTCGCCGAGCCCGACGCGCTCCAGCAGCTCCTCGCGCCGGGCCCGCCGGGCCTGCTTGTCCAGGGCGAAATGCAGCCGTAGCGGCTCCTCCACGCATTCGCTCACGCTGATCCGCGGATCCAGGGAGAGGTAGGGGTCCTGGAAGACCATCTGGATCTCGCGCGCCCGCGACAGCCTGGCCCGGCGGCCCCGCGGGGCGCGCGAGCGATTCCGGCCCTCGACGCTGATCCGCCCGGCGTCCGGGATCTCCAGGCCGACGAGCATCCGCGCGGTCGTCGTCTTGCCCGAGCCCGACTCGCCCACCACGGCGAGCGAGCCGCCGGCCCGCAGCGAGAAGGAGACGCCGTCCACGGCCGCCTTGTGGCCGTACGCCTTGCGCAGCCCCTCGACCTCCAGCACGTTCTCAGTCATGGACCGGCTCTCCAGCTCTCAGGCACGCCACCCGCGCGCGTTCCAGGATCTCCAGGTCGGGCCGTTGCTCCCGGCATCGCTCGACGGCCAGACCGCAGCGGGCCTCGAAGGCGCACCCGGCCGGGGACTCGGCCAGCGACAACGGCCTGCCGGGCACGCCGTGCGGCGGCTCGTGCGACTCCAGCCGGGGCGTGGCCGCCAGCAGCCCGGCCGTGTAGGGGTGCCGGGGCCGGGCGAAGAGCTCGCCGGTGGCCTGCTCCTCGACGATCCGGCCCGCGTACATCACGTAGATGCGGTCGCAGATGGCCGCGGCCAGCTCCAGGTCGTGGGTGACGAACAGCATGCCCATCCCGCGCGCGGTCCTGAGGTGGGACAGGATCGCGATGACCTCCGCCTGCGTCGTGACGTCCAGGGCGGTCGTCGGCTCGTCGGCGAGCAGCAGGTCGGGCTCCGCGGCCAGCGCCCCGGCGATCATCACCCGTTGCAGCATCCCGCCGGAGAACTCGTGCGGGTGACGGCGCAGCGCGGCTTTCGGGTCCTCGATGCCCACCGCCTCCAGCAGTCCCTCCGCCCGATCGAGAGCCTGCCGGTACGGCAGCCCGCCCGCCCGCAGTCCCTCGGTGACGAAGTCGCCGATCCGCCGGACGGGATTGATCGACGCTCGCGGATCCTGGAAGATCATCGCTACTCGGCGGCGGCGCAGGTCGCGCAGCCCCGCGGCGGTCTGCGCCAGCGCGTCCTGGCCGTCGACCAGGACGCGCCCGCTCACGGCGGTCCGTCCGGGCAGCAGGCCGAGCACGGCCCGGCAGGTGACGGACTTGCCTGACCCGGACTCGCCGACGAGCCCGACGGCCTCGCCCTGGGCGACGCGCAGCGACACCGCGTCCAGGATGGGCCGGGCCGCCTGGCCGGGCGCCAGCCGTACGGTCAGATCGTCGATCTGGAGCATCAGCGCTCCCTCCCGGAGACCCGGTCGGCGATGCCCTCGCCGACGACGCTGAAGGCCACCACCGTGATCACGACGGCCGCGCCGGGGGCCAGCGCGGGCAGCATGGCGCCCTGGAGCAGGGCGGAGGCCCCTTCGTTGATCATGGCGCCCCAGTCGGGGACGGGCGGTTGCGTGCCGAACCCGAGGAAGGACAGCGCCGCGAGGTCCATGAGCGCGTAGCCGAAGTTGATCGCCGACTGGGCGAGGATCAGCGGGACGACATTGGGGACCAGGTGTCTCAGGCAGATGACCCACCCGGACCAGCCCTGCACCCGGTAGGCGTGGATGTAGGGGCGGGACATCTCGCGCAGGGCGACGCCGCGCGCCAGCCGTCCGACGTAGGGGGTGTAGGCGATGCTCATCGCCACGACGGGCGCGGTCAGGCCGGGGCCGAACATGGCCACCAGCGTGATCGCCAGCAGCAGCGCGGGAAAGGCGAAGACGAAGTCCATGGCGCGGGACAGGACCGCGTCGAGCACACCGCCGGTCCAGGCGGCCAGGACGCCGAGCAGGGTGCCCGCCACCGTCGACAGGGTCACCACCAGGAGCGGGCCGAGCAGTCCCGCCCGCGCGCCGTGGATCAGGCGGGACAGGATGTCGCGGCCGGACTGGTCGGCCCCGAGCAGGTGATCGGCGCTCGGGCCGCTCAACGCGGCCGGGAAGTCGATGGCGAGCGGGTCGTGCGGCGCCACGACCGGCGCCAGGATCGCCACCGTCACCAGGACGGCCAGGACGGCGACGCCGGCGACGGTCATCCGGTCCGCGGGAAGCCGGTAGCGGCGGTGGAAGGTCACGGCTGTCAAGAGGACTCCTTCACTACGCCCTGCGCAGGCGCGGATCGATGGCCGGCTGAATCAGGTCGACCAGCAGGTTGGCCGCCGCGAAGACGACGACGATCAAGGTGGTGACGGCCTGCACGACCGGGAAGTCCTTGACGGTGACCGAGCTGACCAGCAGTTGCCCGATCCCGGACAGGCCGAAGGCGGTCTCCACGATCGAGGTCGCGACGAGCAGCCCGGCGATCACCGTGCCGGTGACCGTGCTGATCGGGCCGAAAGAGTTGCGCAGGACGTGGCGCCGGATCACCGCGTTCTCCTGGACGCCGCGCGAGCGTGCCACCTCGACGTGCTCGCGGGCCAGCTCCTCCAGCATGGACGAGCGGGTGACCCGGGCCAGCAGACCGGCGAACGTCAGGGCGAGCGCGGCCGCGGGCAGGGTCAGATGCCAGACGCGGTCGACCGGTCCCGCACCGTTGCCGAAGGCGGGGAACCAGCCGAGCTGGACGGAGAACAGCGAGATCAGCCCGATCGCCGCGACGAAGGAGGGGGTCGCGGTGGCCACCCCGGTGCCGATGAGGACGATCCTGTCGAGCGGGCCGGGCCGCAGCGCGGCCAGGGCGCCGAGGACCAGCCCCGCGACCACGATGAGCAGCCCCGCGTAGCCGACCAGGAAGAGCGTCGTGGGCAGCCTGGCCAGAAGCAGCCCGGTCACGTCCTGCCGGAACTGCACCGACCGGCCGAAGTCCCCGGTCACCGCGCCGCCGACCCATTTGAGGTACTGCATGAGGAACGGATCGTCCAGGTGGTACTGCGCCCTGATCGCCGCGATCGCCTGCGGAGAGGCCGAACGCCCCTGGGTGAGGAAGGAGGCCGGGTCGCCGGGAGCCAGGTACACGGCGGAGAACACCGCGAACGACGCCCCGGCCAGCGTCGCCACCAGCCCGGCGAGCCTGCGGGCCAGGAAGGCGCCCATCAGTTCGCCGACCCGAGCGCTGCCGCCCACGGGTAGACGAGCTGGGTGATGCCGGTGGGCGCGCCGGTGAGCCGCTTGTTGAGGAACATGCTGTGCGGCACCTCGTACAGCGGGATCCACACCATGTCCCGGACGGCGATCTCCTGGAGCTTGGCGACCACGGCGGCGCGGGCCGCGGGGTCGGCCTCGGCGCCCGCCTGGTCGACGAGCCTGTCGTACTCGGGGTCGGAGTAGCCGCCGTAGTTGGCGAAGTTGCCGGTCTGCAGGATTCCGTAGAACTCCAGCGGATCGGGGGTGGAGTCGTACCAGATGGTCATGACCAGGTCGACGCCCTGGCGGGCCTTGGGGTCGGAGAACAGCGCGGAGTAGGCGTCGGGGGCCACCGCCTTCTGCTCGACCCGCAGGCCGATGGCCTGGCCCGCGGCCTGGACGGCGTTGGCGATGACGCCGATGTCGGGAGCCATCGTGCTCGTGGCGATCACGATCTTCTTGCCCGTCCCGCCGGCCTCCTTGACCAGCTTCCTGGCCCCTTCGAGGTCGGTGCTCAGCTCGGGGAGCTTGGCGTAGTACTGCTTGGCCGCCTCGGGGGCGATGCCCCACGCGCCGATCGCCGCGGGCGCCTTCGCCGGTGTGGCCACCCCGGCCACGCTGGCCTGGAGAATGGCCTTGCGGTCGAGTGCCATGGACAGCGCCTTGCGCAGCCTCAGGTCGCCGAGCGTGCCCTTGAGGTCGAGCGGGATGAGGCTGACGGCCGCGGTGTTCGGGCCGAAGTACAGCTTGCCGCTGGAGGCGCTGCCCAGGCGGGTGAAGCCGGTGGTGGGGACCAGGTAGCTGCCGTCCGCCTCGCCCGAGAGCAGGGCGTTGACGCGGGCCGCCGGGTCGGAGATGAAGACGTTCCGCACGGTCGCGGCCCTGGCCTTGAGCGCGGGGTCCCAGTAGCCGTCGAAGCGTTTCAGGTTGATCGCCTGCCCCTTCTCCCACTTGTCGAGGGCGTACGGCCCGGTGCAGTTGACGCCCTTGTCGGGGGTGCCGTACCCGGCGCCCTGCGCGGCCAGGAACGCGGCGCTCTCGATGGTCCCGGCCGAGGTGCCCATCTGCTCGTTGAACAGGTGGTCGGGCTTCTTCAGGTGGACGGTGACCTCCATGGGGCCGGTCTTCTCCACCGATTTGACGTTCTGGTAGGACGAGACCCAGTACGAACCCACCGCCGGATCCATGTGCCGCCGCATGCTCGCCACCACGTCGTCGGCGGTGAGCGGCGATCCGTCGTGGAAGCGCACGCCCTGGCGGATCGTGTACACCCAGCGCCGGGGGTCCGGGGACTCGGCCTTGCCGGCCAGGCCCGGCTCCACCCGGAAGCCGGGGGTGATCCGCATGAGCTGCTCGCACACGTTGGCGAGCACGGTGTTGGGCGGGTAATCGAAGGCGTAGGCGTAGTCGAGCGACTGCGGCTCGGCGTAGAGCGCCCAGGTCACGGCATCCACCGGGCCCTTGGCCGGCGGCAGGTCCGCCGTGACGGTGAAGGCTGCGGAGCCGGCGGCCTTCGGGGCGGCCGCGCCCCCTCCACAGGCAGTGGCCGCCAGTACGGCCAGCGCCGCGGCGGCGAGTCGAGCGGTACGCATCGGACCACCTCATCCTCGTGCGGGAAAGTGCCATGAGTATTGGTGAAGGAACGTTCCTGCACAAGACACTGAAGGAACGATTCAGCAACGGTCAGCGAGGTGGCGAATCGGCTGACATCCTGCAAAGATCGGACCCATGGAAGAGCCAGAGCGTAAGGTCGGCGCGCGCGTGCGCCTGGTGGACGTCGCCCGCGCGGCGGGGGTGTCCAAGACCACCGTCTCGGACGCGCTCAACGGCGCCGGCCGCCTCCCCGACGCCACCCGCGAGCATGTCCGGCAGGTGGCGCGCCGGCTCGGATACCGGCCGAACGCCACGGCGCGGCGGCTGCGCGCCGGGCGCTCACGCCTGCTCGGCCTCGCCGCCCGCGAGTTCGTCGAGCATCCGTGGTTCTACACCGAGCTCGCCTACTTCGCCCGGCTGACCGCCGCCACCACCCGCGCGGGCATGACCCACGGATACGGCGTGGTGCTGCTGCCCACCACCGGCCCCGACGACTACTGGACGGACCTGCCTCTCGACGGCGTGTTCGTGGTGGATCCGGTCGAGGGAGACCCTCTGGTCGGGGACTTTCTCGCCGCGGGGGTGGCCGTGGTCTCCGACCGCAGAGCCGTGGCGGGGACACCGTGGCCGTGGGTCGACTTCGACTACGGCGCGGCCCTGCGCGGCGTGCTCGACCACCTGGAGGAGGGGGGCGCCCGGCGGATCGCCGCGGTCGGCGCCCCGACCACGGCCTGCTACCACCGTGATTCCGTCCGGGCCTATCTCGACTGGAGTGCGGAAAGGGGCCGCGACCCGTTGCTGGCCCAGCTCGACGGCCCCGGGTTCGAACCGACGCTGGCCGCGGTGGAGGGGTTGCTGAGTGATCCCGAGCCGCCGGACGCGCTGGTCGTGCTCGTCGAGGTCAGTCCGTCGCTGCTCCTGGACCGGATCCGCAAGCTCGGCAGGTCGGTGCCCGGCGACCTGCTGCTGGTCTGCGCGACGGAGGACCCCACGGCGCCGTTCACGGATCCGCCCGTCAGCACGCTCAGCTTCCTGCCGGTCGAGACGGCCGACATCGCGGTCGGGATGCTCGTCGACCTCATCGAGGGCCGCGGTGTCGCGGGCGGCCGGCTGCTCCAGGCGAGGTTCGACGTCCGGGCCTCCTCCGATCCCCGCTCCGTGCCGGGAGCCGGGAAGTGATCACTTTCTGGGCGGGCGCAGAGTCGTCCACGCCACGGTGAGGGCGGTGCGGAAGGTGTCGGCCTGCTCGGGCGACAGGCCCGAGATCATGCGGTCCTCAAGCTCGGCGGCGGCCTCGGCGTGGGCGTCGAGGAGCGCCCGGCCCTCGTCGGTGAGGTAGAGCAGCAGTTCCCGCTTGTTGGCCGGGTTGGGCGAGCGGCGGATGAGGTGACGCCGGTCGAGGGCGCCGATCACGTCGGCCATGGCCTGCGGGGTGACGAAGGAGTCGCGGGCGAGCTGGGCGGCGGTCACCCCGTCCTTGTGCTGCAGCACGGTGAGCGCCGTGTACTGCGGCGTGGTCACGGCCGCGCCGCGCAGCATCTCGTCCAGGCGCGACCTGATCGCCAGTTCGAGCCGTTTGACGGCGTACAGCAGCGACGGGGTGGGGCGGGGCGGGGCGCTGGCCATGACGAACAGTATCCCAGCCAGGCATTGACAGGAAACCTGATGATACTTCAGCCTTCTTCATCAGGATTCCTGTCAATTGGAGAGCTTGTGATCCCTCCCTGCCCCGACCTGCCCCCGTCTCTGACGCTGGAGCGCCGTGGGGACATCGCGGTGCTGTCGTTGAACCGGCCGGCCAAGCGCAACGCGCTGGACGACGCCACGATCGCCGGGCTCGGCGCCTTCTTCGCCGCCCCGCCCGCGTGGGCCGGGGCCGCGGTGCTCGCCGCCGAGGGCGCGCACTTCTCCGCCGGGCTCGACCTCGGCGAGCTCACCGTACGAGACGCCGCCGGCGGCCTGCACCACTCGCGCGGCTGGCACGAGGCGATGGGCCGGATCGACCACGGCGCCCTGCCGGTGATCGCGGTCCTGAAGGGCGCCGTCATCGGCGGCGGCCTGGAACTGGCGGCGGCCGCGCACCTGCGCGTCGCCGAGGAGTCGGCGTTCTTCGCCTTCCCCGAGGGCAGCCGGGGGCTCTTCGTGGGCGGCGGCGCCTCGGTCCGGGTCTCCCGGCTGATCGGCGCCCAGCCGATGATCGACATGATGCTCACCGGAAGGGTCCTGACGGCCGCGGAAGGCGAGGCCCGCGGCCTGGTCGACTACCGGGTGGCCGAAGGCGACGGGATCACCAAGGCCCTTGCCCTGGCCGAGCAGGTCATCGGGAACCCGCCGATCGCCAACTACGCCGTCCTGCACGCCCTGCCGCGCATCGCGGACGCCGACGCCGAGACCGGGCTGCTGCTGGAATCGCTCATGTCGGCCGTGGCGCAGAGCAGCCCGGAGGCCAAGGCCCGGATACGGGACTTCCTCGACGGCCGGGCCGCCAAGGTCGGCCGTCCGGGAGCCGCCCGATGAGCGCCCCCCTCCCCCCGGCGGAGCCGCTGTACGTCCCCGGCCCCGAGCAGATCGCCCGAGCGCACGCCACCGGCTTCATCGGCTGGCTCGCCCGCGAGCGCGGCGTGACCGTGCCGACCTGGGCGGAGCTGCGGCACTGGTCGGTCACCGGCGTCGAGGACTTCTGGGCGGCCGTGTGGGCCTACTTCGAGGTCAAGGCCCACACGCCCTACGACAGCGTCCTGGCCGAACCGGGCATGCCCGGCGCCCGCTGGTTCCCTGGAGCGACCCTGAACTACGCCGAGCACTGCCTCGGCACGCCCGAGGACGCCGGCCAGGTCGCGGTCGTCGGCCACTCCCAGACCCGGCCGCGCGTCGAGCTCACCTTCGCCGAGCTCGCCGAGCAGGTCCGGCGCGTACGGGCCGGCCTGCGGCGGCTCGGGGTGCGGCGTGGCACCCGGGTGGTGGCCTACCTGCCCAACTGCCCGGAGACGCTGATCGCGTTCCTGGCCACGGCGAGCCTCGGCGGCATCTGGGCGAGCTGCGCCCCGGAGTTCGCCGCCCCCGCCGTGGTGGACCGGTTCGGCCAGATCGAGCCGGCCGTCCTGCTCGCGGTGGCGGGCTACACCTACGGGGACAAGAAGATCGACCGGCGCGAGCAGGTCCAGGCGATCCGGGACGGCATGCCCTCGCTGGAGCACGTCGTGCACGTCCCGTACGGCGAGCTCGACCTCCCCGGCGCCCTGGCCTGGACGGAGCTCGCCGCGCCCACGGACCAGGCGCTGCGGTTCGAGCCGGTGCCCTTCGACCACCCCCTGTACGTGCTGTTCTCCTCCGGCACCACCGGCAAGCCGAAGGCCATCGTGCACGGCCACGGCGGCATCCTGCTGGAGCACCTCAAGAACCACGCCTTCCATTGGGACCTGGGCCCCGGCGACCGGCTGCTGTGGTTCACCACGACGGCGTGGATGATGTGGAACACGCTGGTCTCCGCGCTGCTCGTGCGCTCCTCGATCGTGATGATCGACGGCAACCCGCTCCACCCCGACCTGCGCGCGCAGTGGCGGCTCGCGCAGGAGACCGGCGCCACCCTCATGGGCGCCAGCCCCGGCTACCTGATGGCCTGCCGCAAGGAAGGGGTGCGGCCGGGCGAGGAGTTCGACCTGTCCCGGCTGCGGCAGATCGGCGTGGCCGGCAGCCCCTTCCCCGCCGAGGGCTTCCGGTGGGTGGCCGAACAGCTCGGCCCCGCCGTCCTGCTGAACGTCGGCAGCGGCGGCACCGACGTGTGCACCGGCCTCGTCCAGGGATCGCCGTTGCAGCCCGTGTGGGAGGGGGAGATGTCCGGGCCGAGCCTCGGTGTGGACGCCAAGGCGTTCGACGAGCACGGCAACGTGGTGATCGGCGGCGTCGGTGAGCTCGTCATCACCGCGCCGATGCCCTCGATGCCGGTACGCCTGTGGGGCGACGACGACGGCCGCCGGATGCGCGAGACCTACTTCAGCCGTTATCCCGGCGTCTTCCGCTTCGGCGACTGGTGCCGTTTCTCCGCCCACGGCTCCTGCGTCGTCACCGGCCGATCGGATGCCACGCTCAACCGCGGCGGCGTCCGGCTGGGCACCGCCGAGTTCTACCGGGCCTTGCAGGACGTCGAAGAGGTCACCGACAGCCTCGTCGTCCACCTGGAGAGCAAGGAGGGCGACATGGGGGAACTGATCCTGTTCGTCACCCTCGCCGACGGGTTCGTGCTGGACGAGCCGTTACGCGCCCGCCTGATCGCGCGCATCCGCGCCACCCTGTCCCCGCGGCACGTGCCCGACGCCCTCCTGGCCGTCCCCGCGATGCCCTACGGGCGAACCGGCAAGAAGCTCGAAGTCCCCGTCAAGAAGATCCTGCTGGGCGCCGCCCCCGACGAGGTCGCCTCGGCAGGCTCCCTCATGGACCCGGCGGCGCTCGACGCGTTCACCGCCATCGCCCGCGACCGTGCGAGGCGGGCGTGACGAGCCCGGCGGACCAGCCGGTCGCCGTCATCGGCACGGGCGTCATCGGCGCCGGATGGGCGGCGCTGTTCCTCGCCCGCGGCCTCGACGTCACCGCCTTCGACCCCGCTCCGGACGCCGAGGAACGGTTGCGGGCCGCGCTCGACCTGGCCTGGCCCGCGCTCACCCGGCTCGGCCTGACCGACGGCGCCTCCCGCGACCGGCTCACCTTCACCGCGACCTGCGGTGACGCCGTCGCCGGAGCGCGGTTCGTCCAGGAGAGCGGGCCGGAGCGCGCCGACCTCAAGCGGGCACTGCTGGCCACGCTGGACGAGGCGGCTCCGCCGAGTGCGCCGATCGCCAGCAGTTCGTCGGGCCTGATGCCCAGCCACCTTCAGGAGATGTGTCCCGCGCATCCCGAAAGGGTGCTCGTCGGACATCCCTTCCACCCCGCCCACCTGATCCCGCTGGTGGAAGTCGTGCCCGGCGAGCGCACCGGCCCGGACATCACCCGGCGGACGATGGACTTCTACCGCTCCCTCGGCAAGCGGCCGGTGCTCGTGCGGCGTGAGGTTCCCGGGCACCTCGCCAACCGGCTCCAGGCCGCCCTGTGGCGGGAGGCGTACTCGCTGGTGGAACGGGGAGTCGCGAGCGTCGCCGACATCGACGCCGCCATCGCGAACGGCCCCGGCCTGCGGTGGGCCCTGCTCGGCCCGCTGGTCAACCAGCACCTTTCGGGCGGCCCCGGCGGGATGGCGCACACCCTGCGCCACCTCGGCCCGCCCGCCCAGACCTGGATGGACGACCTCGGCGCGCCGCGGCTCACCCCCGAACTCGCCGGCCTGCTCGTCGACGGCGTGCGCGCCGAGCTCGACGGCATCGACCAGGAAGCCATGGCGGCCGACCGCGACGCGCTGCTCGTCGGCCTGCTGCAGGCCAAGCGCCGGCACCACGCCCTTCCCTGACACACCGAGAAGGAACGATGACCTACACCCCGCGCATCGACCCGGACGCCATCGTGGCCCTGGACGTCCACGCCCACATCGAGGCCGACCACCACGGCCGCCTGTCCCTCGACGCCGAGCTGATGGCGGCCTCGGCGAAGTACTTCAAAGCCGGTCAGGACCGCACCCCGACCATCGACCGCGTCGCCGCCTACTACCGGCAGCGCAACATGGCCGCGGTGGTCTTCACCGTCGACGCCGCCACCGAACTCGGCCACCCGGCCCTGTCCAGCGAGGAGATCGCCCGTCAGGCGGCCGAACACGCCGACGTCCTCATCCCCTTCGGCTCCGTGGACCCGCGCCGCGGTCCGGCCGCCGTCGCCCAGGCCCGGCGGCTCGTGCGGGACTTCGGCGTGCTCGGCTTCAAGTTCCACCCGAGCCTGCAGGGCTTCACCCCCAACGACCCTGCCCACTATCCGCTCTGGCGGGCGCTGGAGGAGCTGGGCAGCGTCGCGCTGTTCCACACCGGCCAGACCGGCATCGGCGCCGGCCTGCCCGGCGGGCGCGGCATCAAGCTGCGCCACTCCGACCCGATGCTGCTCGACGACGTCGCCGCCGATTTCCCCGGGCTCACGATGATCCTCGCGCACCCGTCGGTGCCCTGGGTCGACGCGTCCCTGTCCATCGCCGGCCACAAGTCCAACGTCTACCTCGACCTGTCCGGCTGGTCACCGAAGTACTTCCCGCCGCAGCTCGTCCGCCAGGCCGCCGGGCCCTTGCGGCACAAGGTCCTGTTCGGCTCCGACTACCCCGTCCTCACCCCCGACCGCTGGATGGCCGATTTCGCCGCCCTGGACGTCAAGGACGAGGCCAAGCCACTCATCTACAAGGAGAACGCCCTACGCGTTCTCGGCCTGCGCGGGGCGAGCCGATGACGGCGTTCACCCGACCCGTCGCAGGGCACGGTCACGACGTGCCGCCACCGTGGAGCCGGACTCGCCGCGTGCCATCCGCCGCAGCACGAGCGGCGCCACGAGCAGGCCGAGCACCGCCCAGGCGCCCAGCACTCCCACGGTCTCCAGGTGTCGCCAGGACGCGCCGATCTCGACGGCCACCGCCGCGTCCGGCAGCAGGGCCGAGCGCATTCCGAGCCCCATCCAGTAGAGGGGGAAGACCTGGGCGATCCACTGCAGCCACTCGGGCAGCGAGGTGATCGGGTAGAAGATGCCGGAGATCCCGATCAGGGCCAGGAACGGCAGCTGGACCAGCCCTTGGGCCCGTGCGGTGGCGAACACCGAGCCGAGGACGGCGCCGATGGGCAGGGTCGCGACCAGGCCGAGCGCCAGCACCCAGGCCAGTGCGGGCCAGGAGCCCGGGCTGATCCGCAGGCCCTCGACGAGCAGCACGGCGGGCACGAGGAAGATCGCCAGGTCGGCCAGCAGACCTCCGGACACCGAGATCACCTTGCCGATCAGGTAGGCGGGCATGCCGTGCGGGGTCGCCTTGGCCCGCAGCAGCGTGCCGTCCTCGCGGTCGGCGGTGAGCTGCTGGCTCATGCTGATCAGACCGGTCGCGGCGTTCATGCCGAGGATGCCGGGCAAGGCCAGGGCGCCGAGAAGGAGGGCGCCGACGGACAGGTCCCGGATGAAGAACAGCGTGGCCACCATCAGGGCGGGCCACAGGAAGTGGGAGAACAGCTCGGCGCCGTTGGTGAACGACTGCCGCAGCTCGATCAGCCCCCGGGACCAGCCCGCGCGCAGGACGGTCGCGTTCATCGGGCCGCTCCCTCGGCCTCGCGCACCAGCGCCAGGTACGTCTGCTCCAGCGAGGCCCGGACGATCTCCAGCTCCTGGACGTCGTCGCCGTGACGGGCGAACAGCTCGCGGGCGAACGCAGTGGAGTCGGGCGTCCGCTCGACGTACCGCCGTCCGTCGTGCAGCCAGCGCACCTCGTCCTCGCCGGCGATCCGTCGTGCCAGCGCGGCGGCGGTGCCGTCGGCGACGATCCGGCCGCCGTTCAGCACGAGGATGCGGTCGGCCAGCTTCTCGGCCTCGTCCAGGTCGTGGGTGGTGAGCAGGACGGTGGTCTCGCGGGCGTCGGCCAGGTCGCGTACGAGCTCGTGGAAGTCGGACCTGGCCTGCGGGTCGAAACCGGTGGTCGGCTCGTCGAGGAACAACAGCTCCGGGCGCCCCACGAGCCCGATCGCCACGTCGAGCCTGCGCCGCTGGCCGCCCGACAGCGTCTTGAGCTTCTTGCCGGCGTGCTCGACCAGGCCGACCCTCGCGATCAACTCGTCGGGGTCCCAGGGGCGCGGGATGCCGGGGGTGGCGTACGGGGCGTAGTAGGCGCCCAGGTGGGCGAGGAGTTCGCGTACCGGCCAGTTGCCGTGGTCGCGCCAGGACTGCAGCACGATCCCGAGCCTGGCCCGCCACGACTCGTCGCCGTGCGAGGGGTCGGCGCCGAGCACGGAGACCCGGCCCTGCGACCGGACGCGGAAGCCCTCCAGGATCTCGATCGTGGTGGTCTTGCCCGCGCCGTTCGGCCCCAGCAGGGCCAGGACCTCGCCGTGGCGGGCCTGGAACGTGACGTCGTGCAGGACGTCGGTCGAGCCGTAGCGCATGCGCAGCCCGTCGACGTCGAGCACGACATCGGTGCTCCTTGTCATGAGATGACCTCTCTTCGTGATCGGATGCCCTCGTGCCGGAGCGACTGCCGGCGAAGCCCGGCGCGAGGGCATGGCGCATCGCGGCCCGCACCGGGGCCGGAGCGTGGGGGTCAGGGGTGCCGGTTACCGGCTTTCGCGCGTGAACGTCTCCTCGACGCGGTCCGTCAGATCGGTCTCGACGAGCGCGTCGGCGGACTCCCGAGGCACGTTTTCCGGCATGTAAGCAACCTTAGTTGACTATTCTGGCCCAGTCAACCGGAGTTGCTTAAGCAGGGCGAGGGTGCCGTGCGAGCTCGTGGCGGGGGCGGCTTCTGCGCGGATACGCGACGGACACACGGCCGCGCGGTCGCCGATACGAGGGTGCGACGGAGTGGGAACCTTTGCCCCCGAGGGTGGACGACGTACGCCTGACGGCGTGCCCCGCGCGCCTGGAGGTGTGCGGGCAGGACCGTCGAAAGATGCGACCATGTTCAGCACCCGTGTATCACCAGGCAGTCGTCCGGCGCGCGTGGCGGTCGCGTGCCTGATCGGCCTGGCGAGCTTCGCAGCCGCCGGCGCGGCCGACGCCCGCACCGACGAAGAGCCTCTGACGTGGCGTGAATGCGCCAGGACGGCCAAGGACTGGCCCGTCGAGAACGACACCAGGACCGAATGCTCCATGCTGACGGTTCCCCTGGACCACGCGAACCCGCAGGGCCGCAAGATCAAGATCGCCGTGAGCCGGATCAAGGCCGCCGATCCGAGCAAGCGCCGTGGCGTGCTGGTCATCAGTCCCGGTGGCCCCGGCATCAGCAACATCGACGCGCCGGCGACGTACGCCGCCGGCAAGCTCGGCCCGCTGGCCGTCGACCATGACCTGATCGGGTTCGATCCCAGGGGCGTGGGCTACAGCGACAAGATCAAGTGCGACGCGGAGGAGCCGTCGCCCGCCGCGTCCGCCAAGGGCCAGGAGTCGTCCAGCATGTCCCCCAAGGAGGCGGCGAAGGCCGGATTCGCCGGGACCGCCGCGTACAACAAGCGGTGCGCCGCCAAGGATCCCGCCTTCGTCCAGCAGTTGACCACCACGAACATCGCGCGTGACGTGGACGCGATCCGCGCGGCCCTCGGCGAATCGAAGATCAATTTCTACGGGGTGTCCTACGGCACCGCGGTGGGCGTGAACTACCGGTCGCTGTTCGACAACCGGGTGAACGCGATGTGGCTGGATTCGGTGATGCCTCCCGTCATCGACCTCGCCGCCATGGACGCCACGACGGACGCGCTCTCCGAGAAGCGCTTCAACGCCTTCGTTCCATGGCTGGCACGGCACGACGGCGAGTTCCACTTCGGGACGACCGACGCCAAGGTCCGCGAGACCGTCTTCGCGTTGCGTGACGAGCTCCGCCGCAAACCCCGTGAGGTGGACGCGAACACGGTGCTCGACGGCGAGTGGGTCAGGCAGCAGCTCGGCGGAGGGCCGGGATACTGGATCTCCGCCGCCAGGGACCTCGCCACCGTCCGCGAAGGCGGCGTCCCGCTGTCGGCGCGTCCAGCCCCGGAGTCGGCGAAGGTGTTCGGGTTCGACGAGAACCCGCTGGGCCTGAACCTGATCCAGTACCAGGCGATCTTCTGCAACGAGGGGGTCGGCGGCCGCGATTTCGAGCAGATGTGGGCGGCCGCGCAGGCTCGGAGAGCCGCCTTCCCCGCGACCGGCGGCTATTTCGAGCGCAGCGGCTGGTGCGGGGGATGGCCGTGGCCCGCGCGGCCGTGGAAGCCGGTCAGGGGAACCAGTCCCCTGCAGCTGTCCGGCCACACCGACGAAGACGTCACGCCGTACGCCTGGGCGGTGGACACGGCGAAGGCCGCCGGCGGGACGTTGCTGACGGTCCAGGACGACGCGCACGCCTCGCTGCGCCGGCTGCCCTGCGCCGCGAAGGTGATCGATTTCTTCCGCACCGGCCGTACCGCCGCGGGCACCTGCCCCGGTACGCGCTGACCGCGGCCCCTCCCATGAACGGACATGAGATGCGTGTGTTTCGGCGAATCGGCGCGGCACTGGCTGCCGCCGTCCTCTGCCTCGGCCTGCCGCCCTTTCCCGCGCGGGCGGCGACCACAGACCTGGCGGGCACCGTCAACGTGGACGGCTGCTCGGGATCGCTGGTGCGGATGCCGGCCAGCGCGGCCGACGACCGGGCCTTCGTCCTGACCAACGGGCACTGCTACGAGGGCACGTGGCCGGTGCCGGACGAGGTCCTGGTGGACCAGCCGTCCCACCGCGTGGTCGACCTGCTCGACGGCGCCGGTGAGCCGGTGGCCACCCTGCACGTGGCCAGGGCGGTCTATGTGACCTTGACCGGCACCGACGTCGCGTTGTACCAGCTGGACCTGACCTACCGGCAGTTGGAGCGGGCCTACCGCGTCCGGCCGCTCACGGTGTCGGCGGAGCGTCCCGCGCCTGGCACGGACATCCGGGTGCTCTCCGGAAGCACGAAGAAGGTCTTCTCGTGCGAGATCGACACGCTGGTCCACCGGGTGCTGGAGGTGGGCAACGTGACCAAGGACGTCATCCGTTACACGCCGCGGTGCGACACCGGCCACGGCACCTCGGGATCCCCGGTCGTCCACGCCAGGAGCGGCCAGGTCGTCGGCATCAACAACACCAGCAACCACGACGGCGGCCGGTGCACGCTGGACAACCCGTGCGAGATGAACCGCGACGGCGTCATCAGCGTGCGCAAGGGCACCGCCTACGGAACGCAGACGTACTGGCTCGCCACCTGCGTCAGCGCGGGGAACAAGCTCGACCTGGAGCGCCCCGGCTGCCTGCTGCCCAGGCCGGACCCGCGGCTCTCCGCACGGTGACCCGCGCCTGGGCCGTCTCCTCGCGTCACGCGAACCAGATGATCTCCTGACCGTGCGATCGGGTCCAGGCGAGCGGCTGCCCGTCCAGCGCGAGCACGTGGTGGTTCGCCTCGCCCGGCGGCGTCGGGAGCGTGTCGTAGGGCAGCACGTCGGGGGTCTCGTTCGCGATCCAGTGTGCGGGGAGCTCGCGTACCGCCTCGGCGAACGCCGTCCGTCGCGGCGTCGGCACGAGGTACAGCACCGAGCTGTGGAACACCACCAGCGTCGCGTCGGGCGGGGACTGCGCGGCCAGGGCCGGCAGGTCGTCCACCAGGTCGCCCCGTACGAGCAGCGGCGGGTCGGCTGCGACGACGGCCGCCGCCGCCCGCAGCCGGGCCCGGCGGTGCGTGTGCTCGGGCCAGATGAGCGCGTCGAGCCAGGCCAGATCCGCCGGGTCGGTCACGTCGAGCGGGTTCAGGTCCAGGCCGGCCCGCCACACCACCTGGGGCAGGGTGGCCGGCGGCGTCAGGCCGGCGGCCGTGCAGGCGATCACCGGGTCGCCGGAGCCGACCAGGTGATCGCCGTAGCGGTAGCCGTACCGGTCGGGGTAGAGGCACAGCCCGGCGGACGCGCCGACCTCCAGCAGCGCGAGCGGCTGCGGGAGCGCGTTGAGCACCGGCAGCAGGACGGCGCACCGTCCGGCCTCGTTCGTCTGGGTGGTCCGGGTGCGCATCTCCGCCTCGATCGCCGGCCAGTTCGCCACCGTGTAGTCGTGGAAGGCGGCCGGATCGTCGACCGGCCCGCCGAGCAGCCGGACCACGCCGAACAGCAGGTTGGGCTGCCGTTTGGCCGGCGGAAGCCCGGCGAGCAGGTCCAGGAGGCCGGGATCCCGCGCCACCGCGGAGGCCAGGCGTTCGTACGTGGGCGACACACCGTGCGCCTCGCGCGCGGCGAAATCAGCGTAGATCGCGGCGATCGTCATGTTCCGATGATCGCAGCCGGGTGCGATCCCGGACGGCCGTGTCCTATGCGCCGCTACGGGCACGGTCGTCCTGGGCGTGCGGGAGCCGGCGCACGGCGGCGGAGGCCAGCGGGAGGACGGCCGCCACGGCGTAGACCAGACCGGCGGTCGCGGCCACCTGGAAGCCGTCGAACCTGTCGGCCAGCAGTCCCACGGCCAGCTGGCCGACGGGGATCGCGAGGTAGGACAGCAGGTCGTCGTAGGACGAGACGCGCGAGAGCACGTGCGCGGGAACGTGCTCCTGCAGGGAGGTCTCCCAGCTGACGGCGGCGGCCGAGGAGCCCAGTCCGGCGGCGAAGGCGACCGCGATCAGCCAGGGGGCGTCCAGGCGCGCACCGAGCGCGAGCAGGGGGATCGCGCCGAGCGCGCTCATCAGCTGGCCCAGCCGCAGCAGGTGCCTGACCACCAGCCGGTAGATCAGCGCGCTCATGACCAGCATGCCGACGCCGCGGGCGCTGAGCACGAACCCCCACGTCTCCTCGCCGCTGAGCTGCCTGGTCAGTACGGGTCCCAGGATCTGCCAGGTGCCGACCTGAACCAGGTTGACCACGCAGAAGCACGCGGACACCGTCCACACCCAGCGGATGCGGCGGAACTCGCCCCAGCCGTCGCGGATGTCGGCCGCCATCCCGGATGAGGGCCGCGGCGCGGCCGGCGCCGCGGGGAGGGACAGCCGGGCCAGGCATCCCGCGGCCAGGAGGTAGGTCAGTGCGTCGAAGGCGATGGCGGGGCCGCCGCCGACGGCGGCGACCGCGATCCCGGACAGGCTCGGCCCGAGGATCTTCGTGGCGTTCCGCACCGATCCCAGCAGCGCGTTCGCCTGCCGTATCCGGTCTTTGGCGACAAGCTGCGGCACGATGCCGCGCAGGGCCGGCGTGGTGAACGCGGCGAGAGTGCCGTTCAGGAACCCCAGCGCGGCCACCGGCAGCAGCGCGTACCTGCCGGTGAGCAGCAGCGCGGCGACGCCGCCCTGGGTGAGGGCCGAGCCCAGATGGGCGGCCGTCAGGACCGTCCGGCGCGGGAGGCGATCGGCCACGGCCCCGCCCACCAGGAGAAAGGCGAGCAGCGGAACCATGTAGGCGGTCAGGACGACGCCGAGGTCGCTGGTGTTGCCCGAGGCGTCCAGCACCCCGAACGCCAGCGCGACCGGCGCCATCGAACTGCCCAGCAGCGACACCGCCTGCGCGGAGAGGAACCAGCGGAAATCGGTCTGTCGCAGGAGGGCTGAGAGCATGGGCAGGAGTCTGCCGACATACCGGATCGCACACTATCGTTTCGGCAGGAGGCGAAAGATGACGCTGCTGCGGTTGAGCACCCTGGCCCTGTCGCGGTCGCGGTTCGCGCTGTCGCCGCTCGCCGAGACGCTGGGATCGCTGATGGTGCTCGACAGGCCCTGCGCCGATCCGTGGCTGGCGTCCTGGCACGGCCGCCACCGCGGCGCGTTCCGCGCCGTCCTGGAGGCCGATCCTTTCGCCGGGGGCCTGGTCAGGTTGCTGAGCTCGACCAAGTGGCTGCCGAGCCACGTGGTGCTTCCGCCGACGGGCGGCATGCGCACCACTCTGGACAGCGAGCTCGCGTCGGTCGCGCGGGTGCCCGACGAGGAGGTGCGCGCCGAGCTGGCGGAGTCGGTGGCGCACAGCTGGAAGCAGCACGATCTGGCCTGGCTGACCGGACGCGGCTGGGCGGCCCGTACCGCCGACCTGCTCAGGTACGTGTGGGACGCTCATGTGGCCCCCGACTGGCCGCGCCGGCGGGCGCTGCTGGAACGCGACGTCACCTACCGGGCGGGGTTGCTGGCCGCCTACGGGTGGCCGCGCGCGCTGCGGCACATGAGCCGCCGCAGCGCCTGGGTCGGCGACGACGCCATCCGCTTCAGCGACCAGCCCTCCCCCGACCGGGTCGTCGGCGACGAGGGCATGCTGTTCGTCCCGGTCAGCGTGCTGAGCAGCGGCACGTGGCTGTGCGAGGCGCCGCCGACGTCGTACGCGCTGGTCTATCCGGCCCGCGGATCCGCCGACGGCACGGCCCGTTCCCCCCGCGCCCGGTCGCTGGAGCGGCTCATCGGCGCCGGTCGAGCGGCCATCCTGGACGAACTCGAACACCCCGCGACCAGCAGCGAGCTCGCCGCGCACCTGGGCCTGTCACTCGGCACCGTCGGCGGCCACCTGGCCGTCCTGCGCGACGCGGACCTCGTCGTCGGCACGCGGGCCGGCCGGCGGGTGGTCTATCGGCGCACCGAGACCGGTCACCTGCTCGCCGGCCAGGGAGAGGGCTGAGCGGGACGGGCCGGATGATCCCCTTGCGTTTTCATCCCCCGCGACGGATCATTTCGTGCGCATCGTACCGTTTCCCTGCGAATCAGGAAGGACGATCCATGATCCGTCGCGTACTGGCCGTCGCGGTTCTGGCCGCCGCCACGCTCGCCACCGTCCCGGCCGCCGCGCAGGCCCTGCCTGCCTGCCCGGTCGGTTACCTGTGCAACACCCAGTACTTCTCCGACGCCGCGCGCACCAACCTGGTGGGCGTCAGGACGCAGTTCTGCGACCGTTCGGTCTCGACCTGGGGCACGCTCAGCGGCTACGTCACCTGGTCCTCCAGCCCCTGCAACTGATGGCGGGCCTCCGGCACAGGGCCAGGAAGCCTCAGCCACTCGCCCTCCTGCCGGAGGCTCGGGGACGGCGTGGGCTCGGTTCGCGGCCGGGCGGCTGGTGGATCCGCTGCTCCGGCGCCGGTCGCGACGGGTTGGGCCGGGTGACCTCCGTCCCGTCCAGGAGGATCTGCTCGCCGTGGTGGGTCACCGTGATCGACGGCCCCCGCAGCAGCCGGTAGACCGTCGACTCCGGGGCGACGCCGACGCTCAGCAGGCTGCCGCGGTAACGCAGCCGGAAGGCGAGCCGGGTGATGCCGGGAGGCAGTGACGGGGTGAAGCAGATCCGTCCCCGGCCCGCGCGCATCCCGCCGAAGCCCGAGACGAGGGCGATCCACGCCCCGGCCAGCGAGGCCATGTGCACGCCGTCCATGGTGTTCTTCTCCAGATCCGCCAGGTCCATCAGCGCCGCCTCGCCGAGATAGCGATAGGCGAGCTCCAGATGCCCCACCTCGGCGGCGATCACCGCCTGGGTGCAGGCCGACAGGGACGAGTCCCGTACGGTCAGCGCCTCGTAGTAGGCGAAGTTACGGGACTTCTGCTCCGGGGTGAAGGCGTCCCCGCGCAGATGCATGGCCAGCACCAGGTCCGCCTGCTTGACCACCTGCTTGCGGTAGAGGTCGAAGTACGGGAAGTGCAGCAGCAGCGGATACTGGTCGGGCCTGGTGGCCGCGAAGTCCCAGGCCGCGTGCTGGGTGAAGCCCTCGCACTGCGGGTGGACCCCCAGCCGCTCGTCGTAGGGCACGGACATCGCCTCCGCCGCGTCCCGCCAGCGGCGGATCTCCTCGGCGGTGACCTGGAGCCGTTCCGCCGGGCCCGGATGGCGGTCCGCGGCCTCGGCCGCCGCGCGGAGGTTCTGCTGGGCCATCAGGTTCGTGTACACGTTGTCGTCGACCACGGCGGTGTACTCGTCGGGGCCGGTCACACCGTCGATGCGGTAGTGCCCGGCCGGGTCGTGGTGGCCGAGGGCGCACCACAGCCGGGCCGTCTCGACCAGCAGCGGCAGGCCGGTCCGCTGTTCGAACGACAGGTCCTGGCTGGCGTCCACGTACTGGATCGCGGCGTGCGCGATGTCGGCGTTGACGTGGAAGGCCGCGGCTCCGGCGGGCCAGTAGCCGGAGCACTCCTCGCCGTGGATGGTCCGCCAGGGGAAGGCGGTGCCGTGCAGGCCGAGCTGCTTCGCGCGCTCGCGGGCCAGCGGGATCGTGGCCCGCCGCCAGCACAGCGCGTCCGCGACGGCCGCGGGATGGGTGTAGGTGAGCACCGGCAGCACGAAGATCTCGGTGTCCCAGAAGGCGTGCCCGTCGTAGCCGGAGCCGGTCAGGCCCTTGGCCGGGATGGCGCGCTCCTCCAGGCGCGCGGCCGACTGCACCAGATGGAACAGCCCGAAACGCACCGCCTGCTGCACCTCGGCGTCGCCCTCCACCTCGACGTCCGCGCCCTCCCAGAAGTCGTCGAGGTAGCGTCGCTGGTCGGCGTGCAGGCCGTCCCAGCCGTCCAGGCGGGCGGAGGCCAGCGCGGCGGCCACCTGGTCGTGCAGCGCGGCCCGCGAGCGCTGCGCCGACCATCCGTAGGAGAAGAACTTGACCAGCCGCAGTGTCTGGCCGGGCGACAGGCGGGTGGCCACGGTCAGCCGGCTGACGTCGTCGCTGCCCTGCGCCTCGATCCGGGTGCCGTCCGGCCCGTCGATCTCGTGGCACATCCCGGCGGCCACGCGCAGGCCGCTGGCCCGGGTGCGGTGGACCATGATCGCCGTTCCGTCGCTGCTCGGGACGTTCTCCTCCGCGACCAGCGGCGCGTGCAACGGGGCGGCGGCGCGCGGGTCGGCGCCCTCGTAGGTCTGGGTCTCGTTGGCGATCAGCTCCGACTGGAGGACCACGCGCAACGGCCGCTCGACGGCCTCGACCTCGTACAGGATCGCGGCGACCGCGCGGTGGGTGAAGGACACCAGCCGGGTGGACGTGATCCGGACCGGGGCCCCGGTCGGGGAGCTCCAGTGCGCCGTGCGCGTCAGGGTGCCAGCGCGCAGGTCGAGGACCCGTTCGTGCTGGTGGAGCGTCCCGTACCGCAGGTCGAACGGCTCGTCGCCGACCAGCAACCGGATCACCTTGCCGTTGGTGACGTTCACCACGGTCTGTCCGGATTCCGGGTACCCGTAGCCCGCCTCCGCGTACGGCAGCGGCCGCACCTCGTAGAACCCGTTGAGGTACGTGCCCGGCGTCCCGTGCGGCTCGCCCTCGTCCAGGTTGCCGCGCAGCCCGATGTGTCCGTTGGACAACGCGAACACCGACTCGGTCTGCGCCAGCACCCGCAGGTCGAGATGCCGCTCCCGGACCGCCCACGGCTCGACGGTGAACGCCGGATGCCGGATCATCCGGCCTCCCGGGACGGCGCGCCCCGCTCCAGCAGGTCGGCCAGGTCGGTGACCACGACGTCGGCGCCGTGCTCGCGCAACGCGTCCGCCTGCCCCGCCCGGTCCACGCCGACGACGTAGCCGAAGCCTCCCGCCCGGCCGGCGGCGACTCCGGCCAGGGCGTCCTCGAACACCGCCGCCTCCGGCGCCCGCAGCCCCAGCGCCTCGGCGCCCGCCAGGTACATGTCCGGAGCCGGCTTGCCGGCGAGCCGCCGATCCCGGGCCACGACGCCGTCGATCCGGGCCTCGAACTGCCCGGCGAGCCCGGCGGCGGCGAGGACCTGCTCGGTGTTGGCGCTGGAGGACACCACCGCGCGGCGCAGCCCCGCGTCCCGGACCGCGGCCAGGTAGCGGACGGAGCCGGGGAACACGTCCACGCCGTCCCGGTCGATGATGGCCTGCACCAGGGCGTTCTTGCGATTGCTCAGGCCGTACACGGTCATCGTGCCGGGCGGGTCGTCCGGCGTCCCCTCGGGCAGGCTGATGCCTCGGGCGTCCAGGAAGCTGCGCGCGCCGTCCGCCCGTTTCCTGCCGTCGACGTAGCGGTCGTAGTCGGCGCCCGCGTCGAAGGGGACGAACGCGGCCCCGGTCTGTTCGCTCCAGGCCCGCAGGAAGTCGTCGAACATCGACTTCCAGGCCCTGGCGTGCACGGTGGCGGTGCGGGTCAGCACGCCGTCCATGTCGAACAGGCACCCTCGAATGCCGTCAGGCAGCCCCAGCATGGATCCCCCGTTCGCCCTCACGCCAGCTCCCACCTGCGCATACCCTCCGCCTGCGGTCCTCACCCGCGCCGCCGCCCAGGCGGCGTTTGCCCACTTCGCCCAGGGGCATGTCGGCTGGACGGCGTGCGGTGCCATCGGGGGGAAGGGGAACCCATGCCACTCGTCAACGTGAAGGTGATCGAGGGTGTGTTCAGCGCCACCCAGAAGGCCGAGATGGTGCGGAAGCTGACCGACGCGATCGTCGCCATCGAGGGTGAGCACATGCGTCCCCTGACCTTGGTCGTGATCGAGGAGATCAAGAGCGGCGACTGGGGTGTGGCGGGACAGCCGGTGACGGCCGCGGAGGTGAAGGCGCTGTCCTCGGGCGGGCCCGGATGACGTCCTTGGGACGGTACGCGTCCGCCCTCTAGACGCCCAGCGCTGCCAGGGTCTCCCGTAGCCAGCCGATCTCGGTCCTGCTGGTGGCGGTGGCGATCGTGAACAGGCCCTTGCGGAACGGGTCGTCGAAGTCGGCGGCCCGCAGGGGCCGGTCGCCGTCCCAGAAGAAGCTGGCCGGTTCGGTGAGGAAGGTCAGTCTGCGTCGCAGCACACCTGCCTGGAGCGCGGGGTCGTCGAGGTGGCGCAGGAACGCCAGCATCGTGAACCAGCGGTTCTCGTCGGTGATGAACGGCTCGTCCGGCTTGGCGAGCCGCCGCCGGAGCTCGGCGCGCCCGGCGTCGGTGAGGGTGAGCACGTGCCTGGGTGCGGCCTGGGCGCCGGGCTGCAGGTCGCGCTGGAGCAGGCCGTCGCGCTCCAGACGTTTGATCGCCGGGTAGAGGGTGCCGTCGGCGATGGGCCGGACGTGGCCGGTCAGAGCGGCGACGCGTTTGCGCAGCTCGTATCCGTGGAGCGGTTCGTCGTAGAGGAAGCCCAGGATCGACAGCTCAATCATGCCGCTATGCTATCTCGATGTCTTGGTACATCGGCATCGAGGTATCTCGGAGGGGATGGTCATGAGGGACGCGCAGGTGCTGCCGGACGGGAGCCGCATCCGCTGGGCCGAGGTGGCCGGTCGCCAGCCGGTCCGCGTCTACGTGCATGGGCTGGGCGCGGCGGCGGCGCCGTACTTCCTGGAGGTCGCGAGCCGGCCGGAGCTGGCCGGGCACCGGAGCCTGTTCGTGGACCTGCTGGGGTTCGGCACCAGCGACCGGCCCACCGCGTTCGGCTACACCATGGAGGAGCACGCGGACGCGCTCGCGACCGCATTGCGGGCGGCGGACGTGCGCGCGGCGCAGGTGGTCGCGCACAGCATGGGCGGGACGGTCGCGGTGCACCTGGCCGAGCGGCATCCGGAGCTGGTGGCCGAGCTGGTGCTGGTGGACGCCAATCTGGACCCGGCCGATCCCGCGCCGCGGCCGGGCAGCTCGGGCATCGCCGCCTACACCGAGGCGGACTTCGTCCGGCACGGCTGGGAGGAGACGCTGACCCGGGTCGGGCCGCACTGGGCGGCCACGATGAGGCTCGCCGGGCGGGAGGCGCTGCACCGGAGCGCGGTCCACCTGGCGCGCGCGGATGTGCGGGAACGGCTGCGGAGGCTGCCGATCCTGCGCGCCTACCTCTACCCGGAGGCGGACGGCGAGCTCGGCGGGGCGGCCGAGCTGGCGGCCTCCGGGGTGCGGCTGGTCGCCGTCCCGGACACCGGCCACAACATCATGATCGACAACGTGGACGGATTCGCCAGAGAGGTGAGCGGCCTCCTCGTCGGCCGGTGAACAGGCCGGCCGGCCCGTCGTCCCACCACGCAGGAAGGCCGAGGGCTGTCGTCGGCGTTCCTCGCCTGGCCGTCAGCCGTCGACGGCGGAGGTAGGTGACGGAACCGCGCACGAGGCGGTTCGGCGGCGGGTTCATTCCTCGGCGGCCGACCGGATCCGGGCATCGTCCTCGTAGGCGGCGAGTTCCGCGGGCGTGCCGGCGAAGGCGGGACCACAGCCGGGCGGAAGGTGTTCGACGACGACGGCGATCGCCTCCTCGGCGGTCGCGGCGGGCCCGATCGACTGGGTGCGGAGGGGGCCACAGATCCGGTAGCCGCCGCCGACGGCGGGCTGGACGTAGGGGATGTCCCAGGTCCATCGCTTGCCGGTGCAACGGCTAAAGTGGAGTTCTCCCATGCCGGTCCAGGGGAAGAGCTGTCGCAGCCGGGGCTCGGCGTAGGCGGCTTCGGCCAGTTCCTTGCGCACGTGGCCGTCGTCGCGGATGTCCCGCCAGGCGGCCTCGACCAGGTCGTGCGCTGTCGCATCGGCGCTCATGGCGACATCCTCCCCCAGTTCACCCGTCCCTGAAGGGCCCCGGAGAACGACGTGGCGGGCGCCGGGCGGACATGGCCGGATGATCTCTGTGGACCGTGCCGAGCTCCTGCCCCTAGCATCCCGCTTCATGATGATCCGCGTGCTGGCTGCCACGGCGGCCGGACTGATGGCGTTCTCCGGTACGGCAGCCGCCTACTCGGCTGTCTGAACGATGCCTGGGGGCCGTTCATCCCCGACTTCAAGCCGGTCCAGATCGATATCAGAGCCACCTACGAAAAGGGCCCCTGCTACAACGGCATCGGGATCACCGGCTCGTTCGTCACCACCTGTTACTCCCAGCTCCAGGTCCAGCTCGCCGCCGACTGGAGGCGCCAAGGACGAACTGCCGATCCGCACCCAGGTCGTCCAGGCGTGGAGCGGCGTGGTCATGGGCCAGACAGGCATCGGTGCGGCCTACTGGGCCATGCCGAACGACGCCGACGAGAAGCAGCTCGACGAGCAGGGGCGTCGCTTCGACATGCAGCGGCTGTGCCTGTCCGGCGTGACGCTCAAGGCCCTGGGCGCGAAGTCCAAGAACTGGAAGGCCACGCTGAAGGCCGAGGAGCACACGCCGAAGGACAAGCGCTGGCGCGACCGCTTCAGCAAGGACAAGCTCAGCGCCAACGATCTCCACTGGTTCACGCAGGGCTACACCAAGGGCACGCCGGGCGCGTGCAACACCTGGAAGGCGCCGGAGTCCAAGGTCGCGTGACGAACTCCTCCGCCGCCTTCTCCCAGGCGGCGGGATTCACAGCGCACCACGCCGAGCGCGGCCACGTGCTGTCGTGGATCTTGGCCCTTCATTTGTGAGCGATGCTCATGTATGGTCGCCGTCACTATGAGGAACCGCTGGTTGTCGCCGATCGTCGTCGTGGTACTGGCCGCCGTCATCGCGCTGGGAGCGGTGTTCGACCCGTCGGGGCTGGCCGCGCCGTACACCTGGACCGGGGCCGATCTGCTGCCCGTCGCCGGGCTCTGGCAGGTGGCCGCGCCGGCCGTCTACGTGCCGCTGCTGCTGGCGGGGGTCGGAGCGCTGACCTGGACGGTCGCCCGTGGACGTGCCCCGCTGCGTACGGCGCTGCTGGTGTGGGGCGCGGTGGTGTGGTCGGCCATGGCGGCGAAGCTGCTGATGTCGCTGGCGATGACCTTCGACGACGTGCTCTACCTGGTGTGGTCGACCGGCTTCACCGGCGTCAAGGCGGCGGTCTTCGGCCTGCCGGTGGCGGCGGCCGCCTGGCTCGCCCAGCTTCTGCACCGCCGCCTCGTCCCACCTCCTCCCACGTCGGCGTCCACGGAGCCCGCCGAGGGCTCGGGGGCGTCGGCGCCGGGATGGGTTGCGGCGGGAGTTGCCGTGGTCCTGGCCGCGTCGGTCGGCGCGGTGTGGTGGGGCGGCTCGCCCGTCGGCTATGCCATCGGCGACTCGCCGCTGGCCCCCGCGCCCGAGGCGGGACCGCTGGGCTGCCTGGCCGCCGTCACTCTGCTCGGCGTGCTGACCTGGGCGTCGCACCGCCGGTTCAGCGCCACCACCTCGCCCAGGGCCGTCGTGGCCGGGCTCTCCGCGCTGGGGGCGGCCGGGACGCTGGGCCTGGTCGAGGCGGCCGTCGGGATCCCCGGTGACCTGGCGGGCGGCGGCCTGTTCTGGGCGCCGGCGATCATGCTTCGCCTCGCCCCCGCGCTCTCCTTCGGCGCCCTGCTCGCCCTGGCGACGGCACTGCTCGTCGCCCTCCTCGACGCCACCCGTCCGGCGCGCAGGGGCGTCGCCCTGGCCGCGCCGATCCCGATGGCGGTCGTCGTGGCCGCGGCGGCGCTCGCCTTACCGCTCCTGCAACCCGGCGCCACGACCGCGCAGCCGCCGCCGCGCACCCCGGGGCTGACGCTCTCGGCCGACCGCAGGATCGTCGACGCCGACGGCAACGAGGTGCTGCTGCGTGGCGTGAACGTCAACCAGCTCGAAGACTATTTCCAGCAATTTCAGGACAAAGCGGTGACGCGGCCGCTCACCGAGGCCGACTTCGCCGGCATGGCGCGGATGGGCTTCAACGTCGTCCGTCTCGCCCTGTCCTGGTCGGCGCTGGAGCCCCGGCCCGGCCACTACGACCCGGCCTACCTCGCCAAGATCTCCTGGGCCGTCGAGACCGCAGCCCGGCACGGCCTGCGCACGGTCATCGACATGCACCAGGACGCCTGGGGAAAGGGCGTCGCCGCCGCCCCCGGCACCACCTGCGCCACCGGCTCCCCGATGCACGGCTGGGACGGCGCCCCCACCTGGGCCGACCGCTTCGACGGCGCCCCCAGGTGCGAGTTCACCGGACGCGACATCTCCCCCGCCGTCGCCCGCGCCTTCACCAACTTCTACCAGGACCGGGACGGCATCCAGACCCGCCTGGTCGCCGCCTGGGGCATGCTGGCGGAGCGGTTCGCGAACGAGCCGATGGTCGCCGGATACGACCTGCTGAACGAGCCCGGCTTCGGCGAGGCGCCGCCGATCACCTCCGGCGTCCTGCTCGGCCGCTACTACGACCGGGCGATCAAGGCCATCCGGGCGGGCGAGCGGCGCGGCTTCCCCCACCTGGTCTTCTTCGAGCCGTCCGTGCTCTGGTCGGGTCTTGGCTTCGAGGTCCCGGTGCCCAAGGACTTCACCGACGACCGGCTGATCGTCTTCGCTCCCCACCTCTACAACGAGTCGATCACCATCGAGCAGGGCACCGGCCTCACCGTCACGAGCATCGAGCGCGGTTTCGAGCTGGCGAGCCGGGCGGCGAAGTACTACGGCGCCGGGCTCTGGTCGGGCGAGTGGGGCTGGTTCGGCGACCCCGCCGCCGCCCCGATCGCGCGATACGCCGACCAGGAGGACCGGCACCGCATCGGAGGCGCGTTCTGGGTCTGGAAGCAGTCCTGCGGCGACGCCCACGCCAGTGCCGGCGCCGAGACCGGCGGCAACCTCATGATCGAGGACTGCGCCACCGGCAAGGACCTGACTCCGCCCGCCGAATACGTCGCCGAGCTCTCACGTCCCTACCCCCGCTCCGCCCCCGGCCGCCTGACCGGCCTGACGTCGGACCGCGCGAGCCTCACGGCCCGGGGCGAGGGCAGCGGGTGCGGGCTCGACGTCTGGTTCCCCGGCGACGCGCGGCCGGCCGTCCGCGGCACCGGGCTCAGCGGCGTCGCCGTCCGGCAGGCGCCGGGCGGCTGGCGCGTCACCGGCTGCACGTCGGGCTCCTACAGCGTGACGGCGGACGCGTAGCGCCCCGGTGGGGGCACGACCGGTCACGTCACCGGTGTTCACCGGCGTGGAAGGCGCGGGCGGCGAAGCCGATCCATTCGGGGCGTTCCCAGGTGGTCCAGCGGGCGCGCGCCTGTTCGTCGATCCGCGCGGCCGTCTCGTCGGCGGAGGCTCCGGCGTCGCGCAGCCGTGCGACCTCGCCGTGCACGTAGCCGAGGTAGTCGCGGACGTCGCGGATCAAGGAGACGCCGCCCACCTCCCCGTGGCCGGGCACGACGATCTCGGGCGCGCCGGCGATCAGGTCGTCGAGCACGCCGATCCAGCCGGGGCCGTCCACGTCCACGTCGTACGGCGGGAAGTACGGCGCGATCGGGAAGATGCGGGTCTCGATCAGGTCGCCGCCGAACAGCACCCGGTCGTCGATGACGACGACCTGGTCGGAGCCCGTGTGCGCGGGCCCGACCGCCCGCAGCGCCGCCTTGCGCCCGCCCAGGTCGATCTCGGCCCGGCCCTCGTAGACCAGGTCGGGATCGACGAGCTCGACGCCTTCGAGCTCGGCCGCCGCGGCGGCGCTCAGCCCCTTGAACATCTCGACGTAGGCGGCGCCCTTACGGTGCAGCTCCGCGCGCTGAGCGGCGTTGTAGACGATCGTCGCGGCGCCCTTGAACGCCTGCGCCCCGAACCCGTGCTCGGGGTGGAAATGCGTGATGGTCAGGTACAGCCGCCGGTCGCCGGCCAGGCGCCGGGCCTGCTCCAGGACATGGTCGCCGTTGCGGGGGCCCATGCCGGTGTCGACGACCAGCGCGGCGTGCTCGCCCACGACGATGCCGACGTTCGGGACGAGCTCGACGCGGTTGTCGGGGATGACGTACACGCCGTCGCAGACCTCGACGGGCTCGCCGCGCACGACCGGCGGCGGGCTCGTCCGCACGTCGGGAAGGTCGGTCAGGTCAGGGGACGGGTTCGGCGTCACATCGGCGGGGCACATGATCCGGCTCCAATCTGAACACTGTTGAGATGCTGGCGAGCGTAGCAGAGATCTGATCAGTGTTAAGATCGGGCGATGGCGAAAGGGCGATACCACCACGGTGACCTGCGCAGCGCGCTGCTCGACGCCGCCGAGGCTCTTGTACGTGAGCGCGGCGCCGACGGCTGGTCCCTGCGCGAGGCCTCGGCCCGCGTCGGCGTCAGCCCCAGCGCCGCCTACCACCACTTCGCCTCCCGCGACACGCTGGTGCGCGCCCTGTCCGAGCGCACGCTCGCCTGGCTCGGGGAACGCCTGCGGCAGGACTGTGAGCGCGCACCCGGGCAGGCCGACGACCCGCAGTTGCGGCTGATCGCCCTGGGGTGCGGCTACGTGCGCTGGTCGCTCGACGACCCGGCCGTCGCCCGGCTCGTGCTGCGTGGCGGCGCCACCGCCCCCGACTCCGCCATCTCCCCTCACCCGCACGACGTCCTCACCGCGGAGCTCGACCGGCTCGCCGGGGCCGGCGGCCTGCCGGAGCCCGCCCGCGAGGGGGCGGAGTTCGTGGTCTGGGCCGCGCTGCACGGGCTGGCCGTGCTGCTGGCCGATGGCCTGGTGCACTTCGACGACCCGCGCGCGGTCGATCTCCAGACCACGCGCGTGGTCCGGACCACGCTCAACGGCCTGGCCCAGGAGGCCTCGCACGCGGCGGGCCGCCCCGCGGGCCGCTCGGCGCACACCGACCGCCTGGCCCGCCGTTCTCCCGGCTGACCCCTGCAACGGGTGCATGCGCGTACACCGATCGGTGTACGCGCAGGTGTCCGCGCATGGACGACGCGGAGCACCAGAGGCCGCTCATAACGTCTGGGCCATGAAGAAGACAGTTCTCGCCGGTGTCGGCATCGGCGTCGCGGCATTCGCCGTCTCGGACGTGGTCAACAGGGAAATGAGCCCGATCGGCGAGACGATCAGCAGGTTCGTCAACACGGGGGCCGGTTGGCTGGTGCCGCTCGGGCTGGTCGCCCTCGCGCTCGGCGCGGCGGCGCTGACGGTGGCGGTGGCTCGTACCCGCACCAGCCGCGCGGGCACCTGGCTGCTGGGCGTCTGGTCGCTGGGGCTGCTGCTGGCCGCGATCTTCCCCGCCGACCCGCCGGGGCGGTGGGACGACCCGTCGGTCTCGGAGAGCGTGCACGGCTTCTCCGCCTGGGCGGCCTTCGCCGCCTTCACCGCCGCCGCCGTGGTGCTGACCAGGGCGTGGCCGCGGGACGGCCTGCTCACCGGTGCGACCGTGGCCTTGGTGTCTGGAATGATCCTGTTTGTGGTCACTCTTGTCGATGTCATGGCCTCCCGGTCACTTCCTCCCGTTGTGGGACTGACCGAGCGCATCGCCATCGCCGCCGCCCTCGGCTGGATGGCACTGGCCGCCGTCCGTCTGCCCCGCACCGGCCGATGATCTCCGCTGTCCTGGCCGTCGTGCTGCCGGGGGTACTCACGACCATCGCCGTCCTGACCGGGACGGCGGCGGTCGGGGCCCCGATCGGCTGGCCGGTGGTCACGATGGCGCTGCTGCTCGGCGGGTTGCTGGTGGCGCGGCGGCGCCGGCCGGTCGGCGTCCTGCTGGCCTCGGCGCTGGTGCTGGTCGCCTTCCAGGGAGCGGGGCTGTTCGAAGGGGGCTGGGTGTGGCCGCTGACCGCGGCCGCCTACACCGTGGCCGCGGCCGGCCGGACCCGCTGGGCCGCCGGCGTGGGACTGTTCCTGCTGCTGTACGCGCCGGCCTGGGACTGGGCCGTCGCGGGCGGCTCACCCGCCCGCGCGCTCGCCTCCGGCGGCGCCGAGGTGCTCTGGCTGGCGCTGGTGCTGGCGGTCGGCAACGCCCGCCACCTCCAGGCGCGCTGGCGGGCGCAACTGGAGCAGGCACGCGAGGCGGACGCCCGCCGCCGGCTCGCCGAACAGCGGCTGGAGATCTCCCGCGAGCTGCACGACATCATCGCCCACACCCTGGCCGTGGTCGGCGTGCATCTCAACGTGGCCGCCGACGCGCTGGACGACTCTCCCGAGGAGACGCGCGCGGCCCTGCGCACCGCGATGGACGTGCGCGGCAAGGCCATGGCCGACCTGCGCTCGCTCATCGGCGTGCTGCGGATCGACGGTGACGCCGCCCCGCAGCCGGACCTGGGCGGCATCGCCGATCTCGTCTCCGCCGCCCGGGCCACCGGCCTGAAGGTGGAGCTGCACGAGGAGGGCGATGCCGCCACGGTCACCGGCCCGCAGGCCGTCGCGGCCCACCGGCTCGTCCAGGAGGCGCTGACCAACACCATCAAACACGCCGACGCCACCCGGGTGTCGGTGCGGCTGCGCTATGCGAGCGACGCGGTGACGGTCGAAGTGGCCGACGACGGCCGCGGCGCGACCGCACCGGCCGATGGCGTCCTGGCCGGGGGCCACGGACTGACCGGCATGCGCGAACGTGTCACCACCCTGGGCGGCACGCTGAGCATCGAAGGGAGCGAGGGGTTCGCCGTGCGCGCGATCATCCCCATGGCAACATGACGATCAAGGTGCTGCTCGCCGACGACCAGGCCCTCGTCCGGGCGGGTTTCCGCAGCCTGCTCAACCGCTCCAAGGACCTGACCGTGGTCGGCGAGGCCGCCACGGGCGACGAGGCCGTCCGGCAGGCGCGCGCCACCGAGCCCGACGTGATCCTCATGGACATCCGCATGCCGGGGATGGACGGTATCGAGGCCACCCGCCGGGTGCTGGCCGAACGTCCGGGGACCAAGGTCGTCATCCTGACCACGTTCGACACCGACGACCACGTCTTCGCCGCGCTGCGCGCCGGCGCCAGCGGGTTCCTCACCAAGGAGGTCGAACCGGCCGAGCTGCGCCACGCCGTGGCCGTGGTGGCCGCGGGCGAGGCGCTGCTGTCGCCGAGCGTCACCCGGCGGGTCGTCCAGCAGTTCGCGCACCGGCCCGCCCCGCTGAGCGGCGACCGGCTCACCGCGCTCGCCGTGCTCACCGATCGCGAACGCGAGGTCGTCCGCCTGGTGGCGGAGGGGCTGTCCAACGACCAGATCGCCGCCAGGCTCGTGATCAGCCCGCTGACCGCCAAGACGCACATCACCCGCGCCCTGATGAAACTCGGCGTCCGGGACCGGGTGCAGCTGGTCATCCTCGCCTACGAGAGCGGCCTGGTGCAGCCGGGCTCCTGATCGCGTCCTCCGCCGAAGTCGGCGGCCACGAGCCGGCCAACCGGTGAGGCACTCCCGGGAGCGTCGTGCAACAGCAGGGCCTCCGTCCTGATCCTTGGTTTCGCGGAAGATCTCGACGAGTTCGTCCGAGCACGGGGGGACGCGCTCCTTCGGTACGGCTACGTGCTGACAGGCAACTCCGAGGACGCGGCCGATCCCGTGCAGGAGGCGCTGGCCCGCCTGGGGGGACGCCTCAAGCGCGTGTTTCAGCAGGCACAATGAGCGACGAGGCCAGGTTGGCCATGATCCGCCGAAGCATGCCCGTGACCTGCTCGATCTCCTCCCCGGAGAACCCGAGATGGGACGCCGACGAGAAGTCCTACGAGCGGTGCGCGAACAGAGGGAGCACGGCCGCGCGAGGGCGGCCTCGGTAGGGCTGGCCCTACCTGTTCCAGGCAGTGCGTACGCCGAAAAATGCGCAGGTCAGCGGCATCGTCTGGGCATCCGGGCGCGTCATACGGTTCTTGGCGTCAAGTAATGGCGACACCAAGGAGCAAGTGACATGACCGTTGGCCGGAAGCTCGCCGCCCTCGCGGCGGGCCTGACCCTCGTGCCCGTCCTGGCCCAGGCGGCCTTCGCGGCCGCGCCCGCCGCGCCCGCCGAGCCCGTGCGAGCTCTGGAGGCGGCGGCGCAGGAACTGCGCTCGACCGAGCCGGGCGCGGAGTCGGGCGACCTCAGGGCGTTCGGCCGGATGGTGGGTGACGCTCGGGTCGTCGGCATGGGCGAGGCGACCCACGGTTCGCATGAGTTCTTCACGGTGAAGGAGCGGGTCTTCCGTTATCTCGTGGAGCAGAAGGGTTTCACCACGTTCGCGCTGGAGGCCAGCTGGTCGGGAGGGGTGCGGCTGGACGAGTACCTGCGGACGGGGAAGGGCGACCTGCGGGCCATCGCCAAGGAGGTGCTGCGGGCCTCGCCGTGGGAGCGTGCGGAACTCGTCGGGATGCTGGAGTGGATGCGCGAGCACAACCGCCGCAACCCCGGACGCCCGCTGCACGTCATGGGCGACGACGTCGGCGCGCCGAAGGTGGGCGAGGAGGTCTTCGCCCGCATCGCGCGGTACGTCCGGGGCGCCCACCCCGACTCCACCGCTCCCCTGGCCGCGCTGTACGAGGGGCTGCGCCCGCTCGACGACGTCTTCGCCTACCTGAACCGGCCGCTGGACGAACGGCGGCAGCTCGCCGCCAAGGCTCAGCAGGCACTCGACCTGCTCGTCAGCCTGGGAGGGCCGCAGGCGTCGGCCGCGTACGACAGCGCCGTCCAGGATGCCCGGTTCATCGCCCAGACCGCCAAGTTCGCCGGCTACGACCTGGCCGACAAGTCGTGGCTGAGCGTCATCGAGCGCTACCGCGACCAGGTCATGGCCGACAACACCGTCTGGTGGCTGCGACACCACGGCGGCAAGATCCTCATGTCCGCGCAGAACACCCACGCCGGTTACGTCGCCGGCGACCCGAAGCTCTACCCGAAGACGCAGGGCGCCTACCTGCGCGACATGCTGGGCAAGAAGTACGTCGCCGTCGGCTTCACCTTCGACCGCGGATCCTTCCTGTCGAAGGACGCCGCGCTGGGCGGCGACTGGAAGCAGTTCACCGCCGGTCCCGCCGAGCCCGGCAGCAACGAGCACACCCTCGACCGGGTCCGCTACGACGACTTCTACCTCGACATGCGCACCGCGCCGGCCGCCGCGCGCGACTGGCTCGCGGTGGCGCGCCCGACCCGCAGCATCGGCACGCAGTACCCGTACCCGCTGCTCGACACCGCCCTGTCCCGCGCCTTCGACGTGCTGGTCCACCTGCACGAGGTGCGTTCGGCGCAGGTGCTCAAGTAGCGAGGCGGTCGGTGGGGCCCGCGGCAGACGCCCCGGGCCCCACCTCATTCAGCTGTCCGTCCGGTCATCACCCGGTACGCCGCAGGCGTCCCGGACGGCTCAGTACCAGCCGCCGGTGGTGGTGATCGTCTGGGTGTTCATGGTGGACCCGCTGCAGTTGACGCTCACGTCGAAGCAGGTCATGTCGCAGTACATGAGGCCGGCCTCGTCGGCGGCCGGCAGCATGTCCAGGGCGGAGACGTTCAGCTCCATGGCAATTCCCTTCCCTATGGTGGTGAGCGGGCGGCCGCCTCGCGCGGCGCCCCTTTTCACGGCCGGTCCCGGAGCGCGTCCGTACCGGCCGAGCCGGTGAGCTACGCGCCTGGGCCGGCGCGGAGGAAGTCGACGACGCGGTCCAGGGCCGCGGTGTCGCGGACGTCGTGCTGCAGGTCGTGGCCCCCGCCGGGGACCTCCAGGTAGGTCGGTGCGGCGCCCTCGGGCCACTGGTCCGCGCGCAGACGCGCGTACAGACGGCGGGAGTGCTCGACGGGGATGATCGGGTCGTCGTCGCCGTGCACGATGAGCAGCGGCAGCCGCATGCGGCCGGCGAGCCGCAGCAGGTCGCGGGGGCCGAGTTCGTCGTCGATGCGGGTGCGTCCGCCGAGGCGGTCCAGCAGGGCGCGGACCGGGGGCGGGCCGTCCTCGTACAGCTCCCGTCCGGACAGGAAGGGCGCGACGACCGCGGCGCGGGACCACAGGTCCGCCTGGGCGGCGCAGGCCAGCAGCGCGAGATAGGCGCCGTAGCTGGCCCCGTACACCATCGGCCGCGGTTCGCCGGGGTCGCGGGCGGCGGCCAGCGCGTGGCCCAGGGCGAGGACGTCGGCGAGGTCCGGGCCGCCCCAGGCGTCGCGGATGGCGTCACGGTGGGCGGCTCCGTAGCCGGTGCTGCCGCGCTGGTTGGGCGCGACGACGGCGACGCCCGCCCCGGACAGGCGCTGGAAGAGCGGTTCGTGGGCGAACCGCCAGGCGGCCTCGGGGCCGCCGTGCAGCGCGACCACCACCCGGTGGCTGGTCGCGGGATCGCCGTACACGATCGCCTCGATCGGGCCCGCCGCCCCCGGGCAGGACAGCACCCGGGCCGGGGACGTCTCGCCGCCCGCGGCCGGCGGCCGCGACACGGAGCAGCCGGCGATGCCGACCAGGCCGGCGGGGCGGCCGGGGGCGCTGTGGACCAGGTGCAGGCCGCCGGTGTTCCAGCGGGCGGCCGGATGGATCACCCCGGCGGGCAGGCCGGCCTCGGCGCCGGCGTCCTCCGCCAGGTCGTGCAGGACGAGGTGGGAGCGGGTGCGGCGGTTCACCGCGAGGGCCAGCCGCCGTCCCGAGGGGTTCAGCGCCAGCGGCGTCACCTCGCCGTCGAAGGCGTTCAGCCGCTCGGGGTGGCGGGTGGGCCCGTCGTCGTCGCGGTGGCGAACGCCCAGGCGGTACGCGCCCTCGCGGCGCACGGCCGTCAGCAGCACGCCCGCGCCGGGGGCCGCCAGCAGGACGTACTCGTCGCCCGCCGGCCCGGCCAGCGGGGTGAGGACGCCGTTCGAGGTGTCCAGGACCACGGTGGCCGGCTCGGTCCCGGCCCTGGTCAGGGCGAGCCGGTGGCCGGCCGCGTCGAGCCAGATCCCGCCCCTGACCGGGTACGGCGCCGTGGCGATCCGCTCCGGCCGTTCCGCCCGGCCGGACAGGCGCCACACCGAGGTGCGACCGTCGGCGCCGGTGGCCAGCGCCAGGGCGGCGATCCCCGGGGCCGCGCCCGCCACGCCCCTGACCACGCCGCCGCGGAAGACCGCCAGCTCGTGCTCCTCGGCGTCCGCGTCGTCGTGCGACGGCGCGGTGACCAGCGTCAGGCGGTGCCCGTCCGCCCCGGCGCGGCACAGCAGCACGTCGCCGCCGTCCGTGGGCGTCGGCACGCTCGCCGAGGTCTCCCCGGCACGGGTGGGGAGGGTGCGCGGGCGTGCGCCGGCGACGTCCCACACCTCCGGGACGAGGAGGCCGCGGCCCCGCCGGGCGAGGCAGGCGGCGTACCGGCCGTCCCCGGAGAACCGGAAGTTGATGCGGGTGACGTCGGGCAGGCGGCCCTTCTCCGCTGTGGTGACGTGGCTGCTCATCGGGCGGGCCCCCTGGAGTCGTCGTCCGCCGTCCAGGGGCGGGGCCCGCCGTGCCGGAGCCTGTCCAGGAAGCTCAGGACGCCCGCCAGCCCGGTGTTCCAGCCGACGCCCGTCGCCGTCCCTCCCTCGTCCGGCGTGACCAGCGAGCCGCCGCGCACGACGGCGCGGCTCCACAGGACCGCGGCCAGCTCCTCGGCCTGCGCCCGGTAGCGGGGCTCGTCCAGGAAGGCGGCCAGGTCGAGCAGGAACTGCCCGTCACCGGCCAGGCCGTGGCAGGCGGAGGTGCCCGAGGCCAGGCGGCGGGCGTACACGGTGGCGGCGGCGCCCTCGGCGGCCTGCCGGAAGCGCGGGTCGCCGGTGGCCACGTGCAGGCGGACGAGGAACGTCCCGATGCCCGACGATCCGCTGCACCAGTGAGGGATCCTGCCGCCGCCGCCGGGAGAGTCCGGCCACCAGGCCGTCCCGTCGCGATCCTCCGCCGCGGCCAGCAGCGTCTCCCCCGCCGCCACGGCGGTCTCCAGGCAGTCCGCGCGATCCAGCGCGGCGCCGGCGGCCAGCAGGAACGTCGCGATCCCCGCGACCCCGTGGGCGAAGCCGTAGTGCACGAGGCCGGCCAGCGTGGAGTCGAAGTCGGCGGGGACGGGCCACAACACCGCACCGTCGGCGTGCCGGGCCGCCTTGATCAGGGCGTCCGCGCACTCACCGGCGCGGTCGCCGAAGCGGGCCTCGCCGGTCTCCCGCCGGAAGTGCAGCAGGGCCAGCCCCGCGCCGGCCAGGCCATGGCACACGTCCGGGTTCGGCCAGGTCACCGGCAGGGTGAGCGCCATCTCGACGCCCGCGGCGCGGACGGCCTCGTCGCCGAGCCGGCGTCCCGCCTCGAACAGGCCCCAGGCGATGCCGGCCCGGCCGAAGTACAGGCCGGGGGACGGCCGGTGCTCACCCTCCAGACGGCGGATCGTCCAGGCCGCGGCCTCCCGCAGGACCGTGCCGGCATCGTCGCGCGCCTGCGGGGTGAGCGCCCGGTCACCCGCGAGGACGGACGCCAGCAGGTGCAGCACCCCCGCCGAGCCGTACTGGACGGCACACGGATCGGCCGTCGCCCCGAACCCGGAGGCGGGCCACAGGGCGCCCGTGGGCCGGGAGGCGGCGAGCGCCTCCGGTGACATCGCGCGCCGGAGGTGGGCGATGCCGTCGTGGAGGAGGCGATCCTGGCCGGCCCCGTCCAGGCGGCGGACGTCGGCCGCCACGAACGGCACGTCGCGTCCGGACAGCTCGCCCAGGAACTCCTCCGCCCGGCGCAGGTCCCACCGCTCCTCGGGGTCCTCCGCCATCAGGCCGAGCAGCAGGGGCGCCATCGCGGTCGCCACAGGGTCGCCGGCGGTGGCGACGCCGACCAGCGTGGCCAGCCGCGCGTCGCGTGACCGCCCGCCGGGGGCGTCGTCGTCCAGCAGCATCGGCGTGGACGCGGTGCACAGGTGGTACAGCGTCGCGCCCAGCGCGTACAGGTCGGCGGCGCGGCCGGGCGCGGGCGCGTGCACGGCGGCGGCGCGCTGCTCGGGAGCCGCGTAGCCCGGCGTGTGGCTCCGCTGGACGACCGTGCCGGGGACGGCGGCCAGTTCCAGGTCGATCAGCCGGCATTCCCGCTCGGGAGTGATCATGACGTTGTTCGGCGTCAGGTCGCGCAGCACGTACCCCTGGTCGTGCACGGTGGAGACCAGGGCCACCAGACTCCTGGACAGGCGCAGGACGTCCTCCGGCCACGCCGCGTCGGAGCCGGCGCGGCGGTGCTCGCCGGCCCAGCTGCTCAGCGTGGTGCCGGGCAGCAGTTCCTGCGCCAGGAACAGGTTGCCGTCCTGCTCGAAGAGCGCCACCTTGCGCGCCGTGACGCCCGGCGGGCCGAACAGGTCGAGCATGCGCGCCTCGTGACGGAGCAGGTCACGCATGTCACGCCCGTCGATCGACGCGCCGAGGTGGGGGCGGGCCTGCTTGATGACCACCTCGCCACCCTCGTGCCGGTCCTCGGCCAGGAACACGCCGCCCTTGGCGCCGTGCCGGACGGCCTTGCGCACCACGAACCGGCCGGCGAGCAGCACCTGCTCCGGGCGGGCCGCCTCCGGCGGCGTCTGTTCCGGCTCGAAGGGGCACGCCGCCCACGACGGCGGGGAGTACCACGCCGCACGCCGGTCGATCTCCTTGGTGCCGTCGGGCGCGGTCAGCCGGGAGACGTAGGCGCCGTCGAGGCCGAGTTCGCTCGGGGCGGCGAACACCCCGTAGCGGTAGTGCACGAGGCTGCCCGGCCGGTAGGCGCGATCGGACAGGATCGGCGGCCCGCTCAGGGCGTAGGTGGCCGCGTGCAGGTCCTCGGCGATCAGCACGGCGGTGCGGTCGTCCGGCGGGTACACGGTGACGAACTTGCCGACCGAGCCGCGCGGCGTCTCCCGGGACAGGAGTGCGGCCACCTCCTGAAGGCCGGAGGCGAACTTGAACGCGCACCGGTGGCGGCCCAGCACCTCGACGACCCGGGTCAGCACCAGGGGCGCCGACAGCGGGGTGGCAGACACGTGCAGCTTCCAGCCCTGCGCCCGCTGGACGGAGCCCACCGGGGTCACGTAGGTCCACGGAGTGCCGGGGTGGATCTCCCAGCCGGCGATCGCCGCCTGCCCGGTCGCCCGCGCCAGTGCCGCCCTGGCGACGTCCTGGAGCAGGAGACGATCCCCCTCGGGGCGCTCACCGTTGTCCATGGGCTCACTTCCGTCCTCGCGTCTGTGCCGTTCCCGTTCCGCGCGGCGTCGCGCGGAACGGGGACGAAGGTACGGCGAGGAGTTGTGGCCGGCTTGTGGCCGAGCCCGGCGCACTGGACCGCCGGGCTCGCCCGGAGCGGCCGGTCGCCACAAGTGATTCCAAGGTCCTGCCAGGACGGGGACGGCGAACCGTCACCGTCGGATGAAGGCGCCTCCTCCGGCGCCGCTCCGTCAGTACACGTCGAACATCACCAGCCCCTCCACCACGGTCCTTCCGCAGCCGGTGAACCCGCAGCTCATCATGCAACCGGAGAGCTGGGCCTCCTCGTGGGCGGGAAGCATGTCCAACGCGAAGATGTCGAGTTCCATGCGGACGACTGTTCAGCACCGACCTTGTGGCTCACATGTGGCCGGGGATGAGAACTCGCGGACGGCTCACTTCTCGGCGATGAACCCGTGGTACCGGCCCATCCAGTACGGCAGCAGGTACGAGGTGCCGTCGTTCTCGCCGTGGCCGTCGCCGCCCTGGTCCAGCTTGTACGGGTCGTGGTTCCAGTGGCTGATCACCCGCTCGTCGATCGGGAGCACGGTGCCGCTGCGGAGCATGCCGAGCTTCTTCGGGTCGGCGTCGGGCCGGATGTGCCGGCCGAGGTTGACGATGTCGAGGCGCTGGCTGTTGCTCTGCTTCCAGTCGATCATGTTGATCGGGAAGCGCTTGAGCGTGTCGATCGACTGCTCCAGCCAGGGCCCGGTCATCTCCAGCGGGAAGGGGCCGTAGGCGTCGGTCCAGACCTGGTCCTTCAGCGTGAGGCCGGCGATGAAGTTGAAGAACGGGTTGAGCTCGTACTGCTCCTGCTGCCAGTAGTCGTAGAGGGAGCGGGCCCAGGTGGCCTTCAGGTCGGCGTCCTGCTCGTAGCGGAGCAGGTGGTAGTAGTTCATGAACGCCATCTCGTCGTCGGACTGGTTGCCGCCGCCGACGCCCGGGGTGACCTTGGGCTGCTGGGTGTTCAGGTCGTAGCCGTGCTCGTCGATGAGCTTGGCCTTGGCCTGCACGTACTTTTCTGGATTTTTCGCGACATGCTGGGCGATGGTGAGGAATGTGATGATCGTCTGGCTGTTGAGGCCGCGTTCCTCCCGCCGCCACGGGTTGCCGTTGAGCTCCTTCGGGTTGAAGAAGCCCCAGCGGGTGGGCTTGCCGTCGTGGTCGACCAGGGAGAAGTCGTGGTCGATCAGGTGGTCGGTGAGCCTGGTGATCACACCCGCCACCTCGTCCTTCTCCGCGCCGGTCGCGACCAGGTCGTGGTAGAGCGCGTAGAGGAAGTAGTGGCCGACCAGTTCGTCGGAGCTGGCGTCGGTCTTCCAGAACCACTTGCCGTCGGCGCTCTTGGGCCAGCGCGGGACCAGGATCTTCCAGTACGCGTCGCCCTTCTGCTTGTCGCGGTCGTGCTGCTCGTTGTCCTTGATGTTGGGGTCGGTGGCGGTGGTCTCCAGGATCGTGCGGGCGATGAAGCCCTTGGGCGCCGGGTTGGTGCCCGCCTGGGTGACGTCGCCGAGGAACTTCAGCGCCTCGAACGCCTTGCGCGCGTTGGCCTTGGCCGTGCCGTCCTTGGTGGCGGCGTACCTGAACGCCTCGGCCGCGCCGTACATGCCCGTCCAGAGGCCGTCGTTGTCGCTCGCGCCCTGGCCGTACTGGGTCAGGTCGCCCGGCCTGGCCAGCCCGATGCCCTCGACGAAGCCGTACGGGGTGCGCTTGTGCCGGGCGTCGATGGCCTGCTCGTAGACGGCCGCCTTCTCCGCCAGCGTGGTCCGGCGGGCCTCGATGACGCCGGCGGCCGTGGCGGTGCCGAAGTAGGCGTTGGCGTTCCCGTCCACGGTGATCGCGGCGACCGCGTCGTCGGGCAGCCAGCGGCGGCCCTGCCGGTACTCCCAGGTGACGCCGTCGAAGTGCACGGCGCCCTTGGCCGTGCCGAGCCAGACGTCGCCGCCGGCGCCGGGGGCGATCGCGGTGAAGCCGAGCATGGGCAGCCCTTCGGCGGGGCCGTACTGCTTGAGCGTGGCGCCGTCCCGCAGCGTGAGGCCGGTGGGGCCGGCCAGCCAGAGGCGGCCCTTGGAGTCGTAGGCCAGGTGGGTGGTGCCGGAGGCGGGTGAGATCTGGGCCCACGACCGGCCGGTGTGCTCGAAGACGCCGGTGGCGGTGGCGACGGCGACGGCCCCGGATCCGGCGCGGGCGGCGGCGGTGGCCTGTCCGGGCAGCCGGTCGGGACGCCACGAGCCGCCGGGCCCCTTGCGGTAGAGGCGGTCGCCCTGGACGAGGATCACGTCGTCGCCGCCGAGCAGCAGGGCCGTGGCCGGATCGACGCCCGGCGGCAGCCGATCGGCGCCCTTGGCGACCTCGTCGCCCTCCCCCGCCTTCTGGCCGGCCTTCGCCGCGTTCTTGATCGTCAGCAGGCCGCCGGCGGTGAGGGCGACGAGGTCGTCGCCGCGCCAGACGACCTTGTGGGCGGCGGTGGCCGACAGGGAGGTCCAGGCGCCGGCGGCGTACCGGGCCAGGCCCTTGTCGTGGGCGGCGGCGACGACGCCGCCGGGGCCGGCCGCGAGTGCGGCGATCCTGCCTTGCGGAGCCGGCAGCGTGGCGCCGACCTGGAGGACGAAGGGGTCGACGACCGTGGCGGCCGAGGCGGGTGCGGCGGTGACGGCCGGTCCCGCGCCGAGCGCGACGGTGGCGGCGAGCAGGAGGTTCTGGAGTCGTGCCATGGGGTTCCTCCGGATGAGGGGGCTGCGAGATACAGTAAAGAGTCTTTATTGCATCCGGGCAAGAGTCTTTACTAGAATTCGGGCCATGTCCCAGCATGCGACGCTCACCACCCTGCGCGAGATCAACGCGTCCGTGGTCCTGGAGGCCATTCGAGCCGACCCGCCGATCTCACGGGCCGAGGTGAGCCGCCGCACCGGCATGACCAAGCCGACGGTGGCCAACGCCCTCGACCTGCTCGCCTCCGCCGGCCTGGTCCGCCAGGCCGAACCGCCCGGCGAGATGCATTACGGCGCCGTCTACTTCGAGCCGGTCCACACGCTGGCCCACGTCCTGGCCCTGGACATCGGCACCCGCTTCGTCCGCGGCGCGCTGTGCGACCTGCGCGGCACGATGCTGGCCAGGCACGACGAACGCATCGACGACTCCGACCCGGCGACCATCCTGCGCGCCGCCGTGGCCGTCCGCGACACCCTGTCCCCCGGCGGCCCGGCGGCGGGCGACGGGGGGATCGAGCTGGTCGCTGCCGGGGTGCCGGGCGTGGTGGATCCCGAGGAGGGGGTCATCCGGCAGAGCAACCGGCCCGCGCTGGAGGGCATGGCGATCCGGTCCGGGCTGGAGGCCGCGCTCGGCGTGCCGGCCGAGGTCGAGACCGACGTCAACCTGGCGGTCATCGGCGAGCACGCCCTGGGCGCCGGGCGGGGGGTCGCCGACTTCGCGTTCCTGTCGATCGGCGCCGGCGTCGGGGCCGGGCTGATCCTGGGCGACCGTGCCCATCGAGGGCATCGGGGGGCCGCCGGCGAGGTCGACGACCCCGCCCCCGGCGAGGACGAGCTGCCCGACAGCCCCTCGGGGGACGCGCTGATGAAATGGGCCCGCGCCTGGATCGCGGCAGGTCTGCGCGACGGCGACACCACGCTGCGGCTCGACGCCACGCCGGAGGCCATCTTCGCCGCCGCGTCCCGGGGGGACGGGCTGGCCTCGGCGATCGTCGCCGAGGAGGCCCGGCGGATCGCGTCGCGGATCGCCACCATCTCCCGGGTCGCCGACGTCGAGCTGGTCGTGCTCGGCGGGGGCATCGGGCTGGCCTGCGCGAGCATCCTGCCGGAGATCGGCGCCGCGCTGGCGGGCATGCTGCGCCACCCGCCCGCCGTCGAGGTCTCGGCGCTGGGCAACGCGCCCGTGCTGACCGGCGGCCTGGCCCACGGCACGCGTCTGCTGAGGGAGTCGGTCGCCACCCGCCGCATCTCGGCCGCGGCCAAGGTCTCCGCGGCGGCCAAGGCCGCCGGCTCCGGGGCGGAGGCCCGATGAAGGTCACCGTCGTCGGCGGCGGCTCCACCTACACCCCCGAGCTGGCCGGCGGCCTGGCCGCCCTGGAGCTGGACGAACTCGTCCTCCTGGACCCCGACCAGGAACGCCTCGCCGTCGTCGGCGGCCTGGCCACCCGCATGCTGCGCGGCAGGATCGGACGCGTCCGGCTCACCACCGGCCTGGACGACGCCGTCGAAGGCGCGGACGCCGTGCTGCTGCAATTACGCGTCGGCGGCCAGCGAGCGCGGCACGGCGACGAGACCTGGCCGCTGGAGTGCGGCTGCGTCGGCCAGGAGACCACCGGCGCGGGCGGCCTGGCCAAAGCCCTGCGGACGATCCCCGAAGTGCTGCGCATCGCCGGCCGGGTCCGCGCCCTCGCCCCCGCCGCCTGGCTGATCGACTTCACGAACCCCGTCGGGCTGGTCACCCGCGCCCTGCTCGACGCCGGTCATCGCGCCGTCGGCCTGTGCAACGTGGCCATCGGGTTCCAGCGCCTGTTCGCCCGGCTGCACGGCTGCGCGCCCGCGGAGCTCACGCTGGGACATGTCGGGCTCAATCACTTGTCGTGGGAGCGTTCGGCGTGGGTGGACGGGGTCGACGTGCTGCCGGGGCTGATCGAGCGGCACGTCGCCGAGCTGGCCGCCGAGTGCGAGCTGCCCCCCGAGTTGATCACCGCTCTGGGCGTCGTGCCCTCCTACTACCTGCGCTTCTACTACGCCCACGACCAGGTGGTGGCCGAGCAGCTCGGGCGCCCGACGCGGGCGCAGGAGGTGCTGGAGCTGGAGCGGCGGCTGCTGGCGATGTACCCGGCGCTGGACGACAAGCCGGAGCTCCTGGAGCAGCGGGGCGGCGCGTTCTACTCGACGGCCGCGGTCGACCTGCTCGCCTCGCTGCTCCATGACCGGGGGGATGTGCAGGTGGTCAACGTCCGCAACGAGGGGACCCTGCCCTTCCTGCCCGCCTCGGCGGTGATCGAGACGCCGGCGCGGATCACCGCCGCCGGGGCCGTCCCGCTGGCCGTGCCGGCGGTGGAGCCCCTGCAGGCGGGGCTGATCGCGCACGTCAGCGCGTACGAGGAGCTGGCGGTGCGGGCGGCGTCCCGCCCTGATCGGGCGCACGTGGAGGCGGCGCTGCTGGCCCATCCGCTGGTGGGGCAGTACGACCTGGCGCAGGGGCTGGCCGACCGGCTGCTGGCGGCCCACCAGGTCTGGGCCTCGTGACCGGGCCCGCGGTCCTGGCGATCGACGCGGGCAACAGCAAGACCGACGTGGCGCTGGTCGGCGCCGACGGCGAGTTGCTCGCCTGGGTGCGCGGCGGCGGGTTCCAGCCGCACGGGCCGCGGCTTCCCGCCGCGATCGGCCTGCTCGCCGACCTCGTTGCGGCGGCCGTACGGCAGGCGGACCGGCCTCCGGACAGCGGCCGCCGCGGCTTCGTGGCCGAGCGGGTGTCGGCGTTCCTGGCGCACTGTGACCTGCCGGTCGAGCAGGAGATCCTGCAGCGGGCCGTCGAGGCGCAGGAGTGGGCGCCCGAGGTCGTCGTGGACAACGACACCTTCGCGATCCTGCGGGCGGGGGCGGACGTGCCGTACGGCGTGGCGGTGGTGTGCGGCGGCGGGATGAACTGCGTGGCGCGCGGCCCCGGCGGCCAGGTCGCCCGGTGGCCGGCGCTGGGCCGGCGCTCGGGCGACTGGGGCGGCGGGGAATGGCTGGGCGAGGAGGTGCTGTGGTGGGCCGTGCGCGACGAGGACGGCCGCGGCCCGCGCACCCTGCTGCGCCAGGCCGTGGCCGCCCGCTTCGGCCTGCCGGACGTCACCTCGGTGTGCGTGGGGTTCCACCTCGGGCGCCTGCCGGAGGAGCGGCTGCACGAGCTGGTGCCGGTGCTGTTCGAGGTGGCGGGCGGAGGGGACGCCGTCGCCGTGTCGCTGGTGGAGCGCCTGGGCGACGAGGTCGCGGCCTGGGCGGGCGCGGCGATCGAGCGGCTGGACTGGGGCGGGGTGAGCGTGCCCGTCGTGCTCGGGGGCGGGGTGCTGACCGGCCGGGACGCCCGGCTGCTGGCCCGGATCGGCAAGGGGCTGCCCGGGTTGGACGTCCGGGTGCTGGACGCGCCGCCGATCGTGGGGTCGGCCCTGCACGGGCTGGACCGCCTCGGCGCGACGTCCGAGGCGGTGGAGCGGCGGCTCAGAGCCGGATTCGCCACTCGGCGGCCGTCATGCCCATGAACACGACCGTGTCCTCCCGTTCGAGAAGTCTGGTAAAGACTCTTGCCTAGATGAGATAAAGACTCTTTACTGTCTTCATGAAGTCAGCAGGCTTTGCGGTCCGCGGGGTCATCGAAGGGTTCTACGGCCGTCCATGGAGTCACGAGCAGCGGCTCGACCTGCTCGGCTTCCTCGGCGCCCGGGGCATGAACACCTACGTCCACGCCCCCAAGGCCGACCGGCCGTCGTGGCGGGAGGCCGGCGACGTCCAGGCGTTGTGCGTGGCGTTCGAGCGGGCCATGGAGGCCTTCGCCACGGTCGCCGACTACCTGCGCGACCCGGAGGGCTACGACCCGGAGGAGAGCTGGGAGCGAGCCCTGGCCGACGTCGTCGGGGACGGCGCGGATCTGGCCGCCTACCGGCTCTTCGCCGACAACGTGCGCGGCTCCTGCCTGGAGCCGTACGACGCGCCCAGGCTCACGGGGGTGCTGGAGCAGTGGGCGTTCGAGCGCGAGTCCGGCGACGCCGCGGCGGGCGACCGGCTGCCGGCCGCGCACGCGGAGGAGCTGCTGGCCGCGGCCGGGCACCTGCTGCGCGGGCCGGCGCGGCGCGGCGCGCTGGTGGCCGAGGCGCGGCCCTGGCTGGAGGAGTTCGAGCGGGGCGCGCCGGCGCTGCTGGCCACCGCTCGTCGGAACGTACGACCGCACCCCCGTCGGCCCGCACCCAAGCGGGTGTTCGGCGACTGTCTTGAGGAGTTCTCATGGTGAACAGGACGGCCGGGGCGCTCGCCCTGATGCTGCTGGTGTCGGCCTGCGGTGGCGGCGGGCAGAGCGCGGCCACCGACAAGGTGTTACGGATCGCGATGAGCTCCCCCGGCGAGGAGCAGATCAAGGTGTGGAAGGACGTCGCGGCCCAGTACGAGAAGGCACACCCGGGCGCCAAGGTCGAGCTCAACTTCCAGGAGGACGACCTCTACCAGACCATCGGCCTGCAGAACCTGCTCAACGGCCGGCAGGCGCCCGATGTCTACTTCGAGTGGGCCGGCGACCGCCTGCGCACCCGGGTCAAGGACGGCTTCGCCGCCGACATCTCCTCCCAAGTCGTCACAGGTCCCCTCAAGGGCCTCATCCCGGACGAGGCGTACAAGCGCACCACGGTCGACGGCAAGACGGTCATGGTGCCGTTCGCGGCCGATGTCACCAACGTCCTCTGGTACAACACCAAGATCCTGGCCGACGCCGGCCTGCAACCGCCCAAGACGTTCGAAGAGCTGCTCACGGCCTGCGACACGCTCAACGCCAAGGGCGTCACCCCGATCGCCTCGGGCAACAAGGACCTGTGGGCCGCCGGAAACTGGCTGTCCCACCTGGTCTCCCGGGTCGTCGGCGAGCAGTCCTACCAGGACGTGCTGTCGGGCAAGGCCCCCATGACCGACCCCGCCTGGGAACGCGCGCTCGGCTACGTGGCCCAGCTGCACGACCACAAGTGCGTCAACAGCAGCGCCAACGCCGCCAACGACAACGAGGGCGCGCAGCTGTTCTTCCAGGGCAAGGCGGCCATGCACCCGATCGGGGCGTGGCTGGTCAGCTGGGCCCTGGACGAGGCCCCGAAGCTGGACTTCGACTACGTCAACCTGCCGGCGATGACCGGCGGCGCCGGCGACCAGGACAGCGTGATCGGCGTCGTCACCGGCTACGTGATCAACGCCAGGAGCAGGAAGGTCAAGGAGTCGGCCGAGTTCCTGGCGCTGCTGAACTCCCCGGCCAACGCCGCCGCGTTCGTCAAGGCGGGCACGGTGCCCCAGGCCAGGGCGGCGGGCGCCGGGCAGATCGACGCGCGCACCACCCGGCTCAACGACCTGCTGGCCGAGGCCAGGACCGTGGTCTCCCCGCCGGACACCGGCTATGACCTCAAGCGCGCCGACGCGCTCTACCGCGCGCTGGCCGCGGTGCTCGGCGGGGTGAAGTCTCCCAAGGAAGCGCTGGCCGTCGCGGGATGAGACGCAAGCTCACGCCGTACCTGTTCGCCGCCCCGGCGCTGCTGGTGTTCGGCTTCGCGGTGCTCGTGCCCGCGCTGGCGACCGGGGCGTTCAGCCTGACAGAGTGGACCGGTTTCGGGCCGATGGAGTTCGTCGGCCTCGACAATTTCCTCAGAGCAGCCCAGGACACGATTTTTCTGGATTCGTTCGTCCATGTCGGCATCTACATCGTTGTGACCATCGTGCTGGAGGTCGCCGTGGGCCTCGTCCTGGCCGGGCTGCTGGTCACCCGGCGCGGCGGGGCGCCCTGGTTCCGGGTCGCCCTGTTCACCCCGGTCATGTTGCCGATGGTGGTCGTGGCCGTGCTCTGGGCGTTCGTCTACAACGCCGACTTCGGCCTGGTCAACGCGTTGCTGGGGCTCGTCGGCGTGCCGGGCGAGGTCTGGCTGGGTGACGAGAGCACGGCGCTGCTGGCCGTCTGCGTCGTCTCCGGGTGGGTGTACGCCGGGTTCTACATGGCGATCTTCTACGCCGCCTTCGCCCAGATCCCGTCGGACGTGATCGAGGCCGCCCGCCTCGACGGCGCCGGCGAGCCGGCCATCTTCCGCCGGATCAAGGTGCCGATGATCAGGGACGCGGTCGAGGTCTGCCTGCTGCTCTGCGTCACGGGCGGCTTCCAGACGTTCGACCTGTTCTACGTCATGACGGGCGGCGGGCCGTACAACGCGACGGAGATCCCCACCACGTACCTGACCCGGGTGGTCTTCCGCGACGGCGAGGTCGGCTACGGCTCGGCCATGGCGGTGCTGATGACCGCGGCCGTCGTGCTCATCGGCCTGGCGTTCATGCGACTGCGCAGGAGGCCGGCCCGATGAGACGGCTCTCGACCGTGCTGCTGGCCGTGGTGTCGGCGGCGTTCTTCCTGCCGCTGCTGTGGATGGCGGCCTCCAGCTTCAAGTCCAACGCGCAGATCTTCGCCGACCCGTTCGCCCTGCCCGAGTCGCTGGACTTCGGCCGCTGGGCCGAGGCGTGGGAGGTCGGCGGCATCGGCGGGTACGCGCTCAACAGCGTGATCGTGACCTCGGTGTCGGTGCTGCTGATCCTGGCGCTGTCGTCGGCGGCGGCGTTCGCGTTCAGCCGCTTCGACTTCCGCGGGCGGGGGCTGTTCATGGGCCTGCTGGCGCTCGGGCTGCTGCTGCCGCTGCAGTCGTACTTCATCGCCCAGAGCACGATGTTCACCGAGCTGGCGCTGAGCGACACCCGGTGGGCGCTGATCATCCCGTACACGGCCATGGGGCTGCCGCTGGCCACGTACCTGATCAAGGTCTACCTGGACGCGCTGCCACGGGAGCTGTTCGAGGCCGCGCACATCGACGGCGCCTCCGACCTGCGGGTCTACCTGCTGATCGCGCTGCCGCTGCTGCGGCCGGGGCTGGCGACCGTGGCGGTGTTCTCGGCGCTGTCCTGCTGGAACGAGTTCCTGCTGGCCCTGCTCTACATCCAGGACGACTCGCTCAAGACGATCCCGACCGGCCTGCTGGCCTTCTCCAGCCGCTACGTGACCGACTACGGCCTGCTGTTCTCGGCCCTGTCGATCATCACGCTGCCGATGATCGCGGTCTACGTGGTGTTCAACCGTCAGGTGGTGAGCGGCATCACGGCGGGCAGCCTCAAATAACCCGGGGCCGTCCGACGTCAGGGGCTCTCCCCGGTGATGCGCAACGCGAAGTCCGCGTAGGTGTCCGCGACTTCGTGCGGTTCGTACGGCAGGGCGGAGTCGTACCAGTTCGCCACGCGCATCCCCATCCCGCTGATCGCGGTCACCGCGAGGAAGGCGTCCGGCACGGCGAAGACGCCCGCGGCGATGCCCTCGTCGATGATGTCGAAGAGCAGTTGCCGGCCGGCCGCGCGCAGCATGAGCGCGGGGCCGGCCAGCTCGGGAGACAGGGCGTGCAGCTCGTTGTCGGCCACGACGGCCAGCATGGGGAACTCCGCGTGCGCCAGCACGTGGGCGCGCACCACCCGGCGCAGGCGCGCGGCGGGATCCGCCGGGCCCGCCGCGGCCGCCTCGGTCAGCCGCCGGTGGTGCTCCTCGTGACCGATGCGCACCAGCTCCGCCAGGACGTTCTCCTTGGTCGGGTAGTGGGAGTAGAGCGTCGCCGAGCGGATCTCGCAGGCCACCGCGAGGTCGCGGATGGAGGTGCCGTAGAAGCCCCGCTCGGCGAAGAGCTGCAGCGCCTCGCGCAGGATCCGGCCGGAGGTGCCCTGGAGCAGGATGTGCTCGGGCAGCCGGATGTCGGAGGCGGCGATCCGGCGCTGGGTCGCCGGAGCGGCCGATCGGTCGTCAGTCACGCGCTCATTCTGCCAAGACGCCGCTCCGGCCGGTCTCCTCGCACGTCAGGACGCCGACGGGGCCACGGCCGGAGGGCCCTTCGGTCACTGCGGCACGAGCGCGTTGCGGCGCACGTCCGACCAGGTGCCGTGGTCCAGGCAGATGCCGCAGTCCGGGCCGTGGAACAGGGCCCGCGCCTCGGGGTCGTCCATGAGCTGGAAGCGCCACCAGGCGGTGGTGGGCGCGGCGAACGGCCCGGGGTCGCCGACGACGGTGAAGTGGTCGGCGCCGCGCACCTCGCCGTAGATCGCCGGGATGTGGTCCGCGTCGTCGAAGAAGGCCCTGACCAGCCAGGGCCAGACGATGGAGTCGTTCTGACCGGCCATCAGGAAGGCGGGCCCGTGGACGCCGTCGATGTCGGCCAGCGGACCGGGCTGGATGGGCAGGACGGTGTCCACCCGGGCGTCGGCGCCGACGACGATGGCCGCCGCGCCGCCCTGGGAGTGCCCGGAGGCGCCGACGCGGGTCAGGTCGACCTTGCCGTGGAAGGGACTCGACGGGTCGGCGTCGCGGCGGGCGAGCGCGTCGATGCCGGCCCGCATGGAGACGCCGAGGTTCGACATCGGGGTGTTGGCGGCCGAGACGATGAAGCCGTGGCTGGCCCACTGCAGCAGCAGGACGCGGTAGACGAGCGGGGCGCCGCCCGTGCCGTTGCCCCACACGATCACCGGGTGGCGGCGGTCGCTGCGCGCGATGTCGCGCGGGTAGTAGAGGGTGTTGACCACGCCGACCTCCACGGCGGTCGCGTAGGGGCCGGGCGCGCCCCAGTCCGTGGTCGCGGCGTGGGCGGGAGCCGTGCCGAGTGCGTGCACGACGAGCAGGGCGGTGAGCAGGCGTCGTAACAAGGCGGCCTCCTGGCTGGGGGGTTTGCACGAATCCTGTACACGACGGAGGCCGCCGTCTCTCCGCATTCGGGCCAAGAATTGACGGGCCGGTTTGGGCAATGTGACGATCACGGGATGTCCGACCTGCACAGCCGGATGCAGCCGAGGGTGCGCGGGCTCACCGCCGCGGTGATCGCCCGGTGCGCCGCCGAAGTGCCGTTCTACCGGGAGTTGCCGCCCGAGACCCTGCACGGCGAGGTGGCCGGCTCGGTCTCGGCCGTCCTGACGATCCTGCTGCGTGCGCTCAGCCGCCCCGACGCCATGGGCCCGGCCGACCTGACCCGCGTCATCGAGTGGTCCGCGCGCCGCGCCGAGGACCACCTGCCGCTGGACGCGGCGGTGACCGCCTACCTCATCGGCGCCGAGGTCTGGTGGCAGGCGCTGACCGAGGTGGCCGCGCCGGAGGAGCTGGCCGCGGCCGGCCGGCGGATGCTCGGCTGCCTGCGCGCGGCGATGCCCGCCGTCGCCCTGGCGCACCAGCAGGCCCAGGAGGACATCAGGAGCGAGGACAAACGGGTGCGCCGCGCGCTGATCGGCGCGTTGCTGAGCGGCCACCCGTACGAGAGCCTGGCCGCGGCGGCGGGGGTCGAGGTGGGCCAGGAGCACGAGGTGCTGCTCCTGGACCTGGGACAGCCCGCGCCGCCGGCCCGGCTCGTGCAGTCGGCCCTGGACGCGCACACCGGGACGCTGGTGCTGATGGACCACGTCGAAGGAGTCGCGCTGCTGCCCGGCGGGCACGCCCTGGACGCGCTCCCGGGCAGGCTGGCCGAGGCCGTGGGCCGCCCCGTGCCGGCCGCCGCCGCCCGCGCCGCGACGCCCGCGGCGATCCCCGACGCGGCGCGGGAGGCCCGCGAGGTGCTGGACCTGGTGCGCAGGCTCGCCCGGCCGCCCGGCCTCTACCGCCTGGACGACGTGCTGCTCGAACACCAGCTGGCCCGTCCGGGCGCGGGGCTGGCCCGGCTGGCCGCCAAGCTCGCGCCGCTCGACGGCCACCCCCACCTGCTGGAGACGCTGCGGGCCTTCGTCGAGCGCGGCCACAACCGCCGCCGGACCGCGCTCGACCTGCACATCCACCGCAACACGCTGGACTACCGGCTGCGCCGGGTGAGCCTGCTGACCGGGCTCGACCTCGCCGAACCCGCGCAGGCCCGGCTGCTGGCGGCGGCGATCACCGCGCGCGAGCTGACCAGACCCTGAGCTCCTCGTCGCGCGGCGCGTGCACGACGCCCGAGCCCGGCGAGTCGAAGACCATGACGGGACGGGAGGAGTCCCACGGCTGCCAGCCCGGATCGCCGGTCGCGGCGAAGGCGACCCAGGCCCGGTGCATCGCGTCGGCCAGTTCCTGCGGGGGCTCGTCGCCGGCCAGCTCGCGGGAGTGCCGCAGGTTGTCGAAGACGAAGCCGATCTCCAGGGCGTGACAGGCGCGCAGGTCCATGACCTTCGTCCGCCACGCGAACTCGTAGACGTGGGCCCGTTCCACGCTGTCGGCAAGGCGGTTGACCGGGGCGCGCAGGAGCAGGTCGGTGGCCATCTCGCCGAGCAGCTCCCCGGGCGTGGCGCCGGGACGGGCGGACCGGTAGAGCCGCAGGGCCCGTCCCGGGACGCGCAGCTTCAGCAGGGCCAGGCGGAGCGTGAGCCGGCCGACCCGGTCCACGGCCCCGCTCGGGACGAACCAGAGCCGGTACTCCTCCCGGTTGGCGCCGATGAGCAGGGCGGCCTCGACCGGACCGGCGTCCGGCTCGGTCACGATGTGGAAGCCGGGGCCGCCGGTGATCGGGTCCGCCTTGCCGACCACCTCGGTCTGGACGTCGAGCAGCCGCTCCCGGTCGATCGCGGCGAACGCCTCGGCCGTGGCCGGCACCTTGAGCCGGTCCGCCATCAGCCGCACTGTCCGCGCGGCCTCGGCCCGCGTCACGGTGTGCGGCGGACCGCTCTGCATGATCGCCCGGCGGAACAGGCCCCTGGCGCGCGGGCTGGTGAGCAGCGCGCCGATGCTGACGGCGCCCGCCGACTCGCCGAAGACGGTGACGTTGCCGGGGTCGCCGCCGAAGGCCGCGATGTTGTCGCGCACCCATTCCAGCGCGGCGATCTGGTCGAGCAGGCCGCGGTTGTCCGGCGCGTCGGGGAAGACGCCGAAGCCCTCGACGCCGAGCCGGTAGTTGATCGAGACCAGGACGACGCCGTCCCTGGCGAAGGCGTGGCCGTCGTACAGGGGCAGGCTGGAGGAGCCGTTGCGCAGGGAGCCGCCGTGGATCCACACCATCACCGGACGCGCGCCGCCGTCCGCGCCGGGGGTCCAGACGTTCAGGTTGAGGCACTCGTCGCCGGGGATCTGCTGCTCGGGGATGAGCCGGTCGAGCGGCGGCCGGTAGGGCCGCTTGGGGGCGGTCGGGCCGAACTCCGCCGCGTCACGGACGCCGTCCCAGCGCTCGACGGGCGCCGGGGCGCGGAATCGGTGGGCGCCGAACGGCGGCGCCGCATAGGGGATGCCCCGGAAGACCTGGATCCCGTCGTGGAGTCGGCCGCGCACCTTGCCGTGCCGGGTGGCCGCGATGATGTCCATGAGCCGGATCCTACCGATCGATCGGTCGGCAGCCGAGGGGCCGAACTCGCGTGGAAGGGTGGGCGGCGACCGGGCAATCAGTAGTGTCCGACATTCCCGGCGAGAGAGACCCGTGCATGACCACGTTCCTCGACGGAGCGGTCGCCGATCCCGAGCGATTCTCCGCCCTCTTCGATGCCCACTACGAGGAGATCCGCAGCTACATCGGCCGCCGCCTCGACCTCGACGTCGCCGAGGACCTCGCCGCCGAGACCTTCCTGATCGCCTTCCGCCGGCGTGCCGGATTCGACGCCGCCAAAGGCGGCATCAGACCTTGGCTGTACGGCATCGCCACCAAGCTCATCGGCCGGCACCGGCGTGCCGAGCTCCGGCGATACCGGGCGCTGGCCAGGTCCGGGCCGCCCGCCGACGAGGACAACCACGACCAGCGGGTGGTCGATCGGGTCGCGGCGCGGGTGACCGTCCGGCAACTGTCGGCCGCACTTGCCGGGCTGTCGCGCGGCGAGCGCGACGTGGTGCTGCTCGTCGCCTACGGCGAGCTGACCTACGACGAGGTGGCGGCGGCGCTCGGCATCGCCTACGGCACCGTCGCCTCCCGGCTGAGCCGGGCCAGGACCAAACTTCGTGACGCGTTGGGAGTTGAGGTGTGATGAAGGAATTCCAGCTCATCGACGAGGTGATGCCGCAGGTGCCGCCCGCCGGGCACGCCACCATGACGGCCGCCCGCGCCCGCATGACGGGCGCCGCCCGGCGGCGGCGCCGGCCGGTCTGGCCCAAGGTGACGCTCGCGGCGGCGGCGGTCGGCGCGGTGCTGACCGGCGGTTTCGTGGCGGTGCCCCTCCTGGGCGGGACGGGCGTCCAGACCGCGACGATCCCGCGGGCGGACGCGGTGCTCGACGCGGCGGCCGACCGGCTGGCCGCCCAGCCGCCGGGAACCGGGGCGTGGTGGCGGCGGGAGATGACGCAGGTGTTGCGGACGAAGACCGCGACCTACACCGTCGAGCAGCGGGTCAGAGACGTGCTGTGGGCGAACCGGGACCTCGGATACCGGACGCGGCGCGGGCCCGTCTCCGCCAAGCCGCTCACGCCCGCCGACGAACAGGCGTGGAAGGCCGCGGGCTCGCCCGACCTGTGCGACGGCTGCCTGTCGGGAAAGACCTACTTCACCCCGCTGAAGTTGACGAGGAAGCCGGTGACGGAACTGCCCGCCGAACCCCAGGCGCTCAAGGCCGAGATGCTGGCGGCCAACGACGAGGAGGCCCCGGAGGCGTGGTTGTGGGGGGCGAGCAAATGGCTGCTCCTCGACGTCGAGAGCACCCCGGCCACCAGGGCCGCGCTCTACCGCGTGCTCGCCGGACTGCCGGGGGTGCGGGTGGAGAACGACGTCACCGACATCGACGGCCGTACCGGGGTCGCGCTGACCTACGGCCAGGCGTCCACCCGTCAGCAGATCATCATCGACCGGGACAGCGGGCAGCTGCTCGCCGTCCAGGAGGCCGACGGCTCCTCGGCGTACGTGGTGGAACGACTGGGCTGGACCGACGACCCGGCCCCGCAGCAGTCGCCCCCCTCGTGAGCGACGCATCGGAAGGACGCTCCCCGGTCCGCTCGCGACGCGATGCCCCGTGCCCCCTGGATCGAGCTGCGAAGATCAGCCGAGCGTGAACGTCCTGGCGCTGGTACGGCGCCGGCTGGGAGGGTGGACCTCATGATGGAAGACTTGCGGGACGCCGAGCGCCGGCTCCAGGCCGCGCAGCTTGCTGGAGATGTCGAGGCGCTGGATCGGCTGCTGGATGATCGGCTGATCTTCACCTTCGGTGCGAACGTTGCGACCAAGGCGGACGACCTGGAGCTGCACCGCACTCGGACGCAGGTGCTGACGAAGGTGGCCGAGGAGGAGTTGACCGTGCTCGCCGATGGGCGCACCGGGGTGACGTGGTTCCTCGGCACCGTCGAAGGGACCGTCTCCGGCACGCCGTTCGCGGCCAGGATGCGCTACACCCGTACGTGGCTGTACGACGAGACGCACGGCTGGCGAATCATCGCCGTGCACGCCGGCACGACCGACTGACATAGCCGGCACGTCGTCCGACGACCGGCCGGCCGGATGGTCGCCGGCGAGGTGCGACGCCCCGGAGGCGAGCCGCCGGGCTTCGGGCCCGTCCACACGGACGAGCCCGAAGCCGGGCGCGACCCTACTTCTGGGCGCAGAGCATGGCGTCGAGGGTGCTGTCGACGCGGTCGGCGCTGTCGTCTGAGGTCGGCAGCGCGGTCACGGTGAGTGTGGCGCTCCGGCCGTCCTCGGTGACGCCGTTGCGGGTCTCGTAACCGGGGATGTCGCCGCCGTGGCCCCACGCGTGGCCGCCGCAGCTCAGCTTGATCTTCAACAGGCCGAGCCCGTACCCCCAGCCGCGCGGGAGTGCCGGAGAGTCGGTGGTCTGCTTCATCTCCTTCAGCTGGGCCGGCTTGAGCAGGTCGCCGCCCAGCAGCGCGCCCAGGAAAAGGGTGACGTCGCGCGGGGTGCTGATGAGGTTGCCGGACGTCCAGCCCCAGGAGGGGTCCATCTCGGTGAACTTCACCAGCTTTCCGCTCTTGTCGGCGTGGTAGCCGTTCGGGTGGTTGCCGCGGATGGTCTGCTCGCCGACGCCGGGCCAGTAGGTGTCCCGCAGGCCGAGCGGCTTGATGATCCGGTTGGTGACCTCCTCCCCCATGGGCCGGCCCGTGACCTTCTGCACGATCAGGCCGAGCAGTACATATCCCGTGTTGGTGTATTTCCAGCTCTTGCCCGGGGCGAACTCCGGCTTCTGTGTGAGGGCTTTGTCGATCAGGTCCCGCGGCTCGAAATAGGTGTGCCGGACGCCGAACAACGTCGTGAAGTTCGTGTACTCCGGCAGGCCGGAGGTGTGCTGCAGCAGCTGGCGGATCGTGATCCTGTGGCCGTCGTTGCCGTTGCCGCGGACCACGCCGGGCAGGTACTTCTCGATCGGCGCGTCCAGGTCGAGCTTGCCCTCGCCGGCCAGTTGCAGGACGACGGTGGCGGCGAACGTCTTGGTGTGGCTGCCGATGCGTACCGTCCCGTTGGCGGGCACCTTGGCGCGCGTCTCCAGGTCCGCCACGCCGGCGGTGTAGTCGCGCACCCGGCCGTCGCGTCCCCGCACCGCGGCCACGACGCCGGGGAAATCGCCAGGGCGAACCAGCTTGTCCAAGCTTGTCTGTACGGCGTCGCCGGAAGCGCTCGGCGTCGCGGCGCCGGCGGGAGCCGGCACTTATGGGCTCCTTGCTTGGAATGCAACATTTGACGCTGACCAGCATCTCGACGGAGATATGTCACTAACAATCCCGCGTACCCGATTTGCCGGAGGAGGGCTGCCCCACCAAGGCCTTCCGCCCGCGATCGCGCCCCCCAAGGTGTCAGGTTACAAGTTTTGACATCTGTTACCGATCCGGCTTAGCGTTTCTCGTATGGAGCAGAGAACCTTCGGCACCGACGTCTGCGTGGGGGCGGTCGGCCTCGGTTGTGCGGGCATGTCCGGCGCGTACGGACCCAGCGCCGACGAGCAGAGCATCGCGACGCTTCGCCACGCGCTCGACGCCGGGATCACGTTCATCGACACGGCCGACCACTACGGGATGGGGCACAACGAGACGCTCATCGGGCAGGCGCTGCGACCCGCCGATCGCGACCGCGCCGTGGTGAGCGTGAAGTTCGGCGCGTTGTTCGGCGTGGACGGCAGCATGCGCGGCATCAACGGCCGGCCGGACGCGATCCCGAACTTCCTGGGCTACTCGCTCCAACGGCTGGGCACCGACTACGTGGACATCTATCGCCCGGCCAGGCTGGACCCGGCCGTCCCGATCGAGGAGACCGTCGGCGCCGTCGCCGAGATGGTACAGAAGGGCTACGTGCGCGGCATCGGGCTGTCCGAGGTCGGCGCCGAGACGATCCGCCGCGCCCACGCCGTGCACCCGATCACCGACGTCCAGATCGAGTACTCACTGTTCAGCCGCGGCGTCGAGGACGAGATCCTGCCCACCTGCCGAGAGCTGGGCATCGGCGTCACCGCCTACGGGGTGCTCGCCCAAGGAATGCTGACCGGGACGTGGCGACCGTCGGCCGGCGACGCACGGCATCGCGGGCACCTGCCCCGCTTCGCCGCCGGCAACATCGAGACCAACCTCGCGCTGGTCGAGCGGCTGCGGGAGATCGCCACCTCCCGCAGCGCCACGGTCGCGCAACTCGCGATCGCGTGGGTGCTGGCTCAGGGTCGCGCGCATCGGGACATCGTCGCGCTGGTCGGGGCCGGCCGACCGCGCAGCGTCACCGAGGCGGTGGACGCCGCCGGCCTGCGGCTGACCGAGGACGACCTGGACGCGATCGAGCAGGCCGTCCCCCGAGGGGCGGCCGCGGGAGAACGCTACGCCCCCGCCCTGCTCGCGCTACTGGACAGCGAACGAACCGGCGGCAGGCGCTGATGCCCGCCCGAACCCCGCTGGACGCGAACGCCATCCTGGCCGCCACCGAGGAGATCCTGCGCCGCCACGGACCGGACAAGGCAACGGTCGTCGACGTCGCCCGGGCTCTCGGGGTCAGCCACGCCGCCGTCTACAAGCACTTCCCCTCCAAGCAGGCGCTGCGCGAGGCCGTGACCCGGCGCTGGCTCGACCGCAACCGTGACGCCCTCGCCGTCATCGCCGCCGACCGCGCGGTCCCGCCGGCGCGGCGGCTGCGCGCCTGGCTGCACGCCGTCCTGGCCGTGAAGCAGGCCAAGATTCGCGAGGACCCGGAGCTGTTCGCCGCCTATGGAATCCTCGCGGCCGCGCACAGCAGCGTCGCCACCGACCACGTCGCCGACCTCCTGGGCCAGCTGACAGCCATCATCGCCGACGGCGCCGCCGACGGCAGCCTCCGCACCGGCGACGCGCAGGCCACCGCCCACGTGGTCTTCAACGCCACTGCCAAGTTCCACCACCTCGCCCACGCGGCCGAATGGCAGAACCCCGGCATCGGCGCCGAACTCGACGAGGTGTGCAGCCTGCTGCTGGAGGGTCTGCACGCCCCCACATCGCCGTAGCCGAACCGGGTCGGCCAGACGCCGCGACTCGTCGGCGGCGCGGCCGGACCGTGCCCATCGCCGCCCAGGCGGCGACGAACAAGGAGGACGAACGACCATGGTCCAGGCAATCGGAGTGACGCAGCCAGGCGGACCGGACGCTCTCGGCGAGTTCGACCTGGTGGCCGAACCGATCGGTCCCGGTCAGGTCAGGATCGGGGTGAGCAGTGCCACGGTGAACCCGGCCGACGCGATGATCCGTTCTCGTCCGCGGCAGGACGAGGCGGACGCGGTGCGGGTGCCGGGCATGGAGGTTGCCGGCGTGATCACCGAGATCGGTCCCGCCGTCGAGCGTCCGTTCACGATCGGGGACGCCGTCATGGCCATCGTGGTGCCCTCAGGTGCGCACGGCGGCTACCGGGCAGACCTCGTCGTGTCGGCGCGCTCGGTGGCGAAGATCCCGGCCGGGCTCTCGGACGTCCAGGCCGCCACCATCCCGATGAACGGGCTCACCGCCCGGCTCGCACTCGACACGCTGGCGCTCCCGGCCGGCGCGACGGTCGCCGTCACCGGCGCAGCGGGCACCGTCGGCGGGTACGTCGTCCAGCTCGCCAAGCAGGCCGGGCTGGTCGTCGTGGCCGACGCCGCCCAGCGGGACGAGACGTTCGTCCGCGAGTGCGGAGCCGACGAAGTCGTGCCGCGGGGCGACGACTTCGCCGCAATGGTCCGCCGTCACCACCCGGGTGGCGTGGACGGGCTCGTCGACGCGGCCGTGCTGGAGGCCGCCGTGCTGCCTGTGGTCAAGGACGGCGGCACCGTCGTCACCGTCCGCGGTTACCAGGGTGACGGGACCGACCGGGTCCGCGTCGTCCCGATCTTCGTCCGCGACTACGCCGAGGCCGCGGCCGAGCTCGACCGGCTCGCCGAAATCGCCGGTGAGGGACGGCTCACCGTCCGCGTGGCCGGCGAACTGCCGGCCTCCCGAGCCGCCGAGGCGCATCGCTCGCTCGAACGGCGCGGCGTTCGCGGGCGGTTCGTCCTGCGGTTCGGCTGACCGGCGCAACTGCTGGAGGACGAGCCGGCCCTGGTTGAGGCCGCGCGCGGGAACGGCCGGTCATGGCACGAGATCGGGACGCTGCTCGGCGTGCCGGTGACTGCAGCGAAGACGCGTCCGGCGAAGATCCGGCGCGCCATCAAGGACCTGAATCGGCCAGATCAGCTTCCGGTGGGGCCGCTGGACGGCGGGGAACGCCCGGCCAAGGCCGCCGACCACATCCCGCCAGGGCCGGCCGGGGCATGGGCGTTCGAGCCCGAACTGGACGGATTCCGCGGCATCGTCCTGGTCGACGGCGAACAGGGCTTGCGGGGTGGAAGCGCCATATCGGCACCGGCCTGGAGCTGGCCGTCAAAAGTGCGGGCATGGCTGTTGATCGGCGGTCCAGGGGCTGGTGCTGCGGCGCCGGTATCGCTGATAGAAGCCCTGAGCGTGCGCGTACTGGCCGGTGGTGTACCAGGTCAGGCTCGGGTGGCGGGTCTCCAGCTCGCGCAGGGCCAGCGTGCCGAACCCGCAGCACTGCCACTCGGGCGAGAAACTGATCTTCTTGAGCAGGCCGACTCCGCACGGCTCACAGATCGCGTACCGGACGCGTCCGAACGAACCCTCTTCACCCGCGGCGATCGAGAACTCATACGACACGGTCGGCCCGTCATCCGACCCTCGGCGACGGCCCGGCGTGGCCGCGGCCCGCGCGATCGCCTCTGCTCGGGCACGGCTGGCCGCCTCGTACAGGCTCCATCCCAGATCGGTGTCCAACTCGGCGATGACGATCTCGCCCCAGCCCGTCACCTCGACGCTCTCCTGTGCCAGGAAAGCGGCCAGACGGGCCTTCCACGCCTCAGCGAACAGGGCCGGTCCGCGATGCTCGCCGTCCTGCTCGGCCACCGTCTGCTGGAAGGACTCACGGACGATCGCCTGCATCGCCCCCCGCCGCATGCGCCGCTCGACATCGTCGTCCCGCGACGCGCCCGCGGCCATCCCCCGGATCCGGGCGACCAAGCCGCGCAGCCCCGCCGGCGGCGGGGGCGCCGCTTGCGGCCACGACTCGGGCAGAGACTTCCACAGCAGGCGCACCAGCATGCCAGCACCGTAACCGGTGGCGAGTTCCCCGCCATGAGGTTTGCCGAGTCGGTGTCAGCCGCTGGGGATCCGAGCCGGCTGGTCAGCGCCCGCGACGGTGCGTTGCTGGGTCACCGCGTTGCTGTGCGTGGTGCTGGTGCCGAGCGGCGTACGGACGCTGCGAGCTGGTGCAGGGTGAAGCCGCCCGAGGCCTGCTTGAACAGGTACTCGGCGCGTTCGTAGGACAGGCGGCGTCTGCCGGTCTCGGGGCACAGGTCGGCCGGGTCCGGCGTCCGGGCGGGGGCGGGCCTGCGGTCGGCCAGGAAGAGGGGGCCGCGGGTCCGGCCCGCGACCAGCTCCTCCAGCAGGGGCGCGGCGCCGTCGCCCCACGTGATCGTAGCCGCGCGGCGGGCGGGCAGGTCGAGGTCCTCGACGTTGAGCGTGAGGACGGCGGCGGCCGAGGCGCCCGACTCGTGCACCAGCCGCCACAGTGCCCTCTCCCGCGTCGACGGGTGCCGCCAGAGCGCGGCCAGTGCCCGGTCGTCGACGGCGGGGCGTCTCCTGCGGTCGTCGTGCTTCCTGGGCAGCTCGGCCGTCAGGTCGCCGAGGCCCGCCCACGCGCCGAACGACCGTACGGCCGCGCGGTGGCGGTTCCAGGTTCTGGGCGCGGCCGTGCTCCAGGCGGCGGCGAACACCCTGGCCACCAGGGCGGGGGTGATGTCGGCCAGCGGCGTGGCGGCCCCCAGGTCCAGGCTCAGCCGTCGCAACGTCTGCCCGTACGACCGGATCGTCCCGGCGTCCAGGTCCGTACGTGCCAGGAACCGGTCCGCCGCGTCGCCGAGCAGGGCCATGTCCCCAGTGCCCGCCGTACGGGCGAGGGGGGAGGCGGTGCGGTGGCGGGCGGCGCGGGCGAGGAGGAAGGCGCGTTCGGCGGCGTTGCGGGTGAGGGCGGCGGCCCGCTCGAACGCCGTCGCGGCCTCGGTGTCACGTCCCGCCCGCGCCAGCAGGTCGCCGTGGACGGCGGACAGCGGCGGGTAGTCCCGCAGCGCCGGGTCCGACAGCAGCGGGTCCATCAGCGCCAGCCCCGCCTCCGGCCCGGTCGCCATGCCGACGGCGACCGCCTGGTTGAGCCGGACCACCGGCGAGGGCAGCAGCCGTACCAGCGGGCCGTAGAGGGCCGCGATCCGCTCCCAGTCCGTGTCGGCCGCCCCGGCCGCCTGCGCGTGACACACCGCGATCGCCGCCTGAAGGACGTACGGCCCGAGCCCTCCGCCCGCCTCCCGCGCCCTCAGCATGGAGGCGAACCCGCGCGCGATCAGCTCCCGGTCCCACCGTCCCCGATCCTGCTCGTGCAGTTGCACCAGCTCCCCCGACGGCCCGGTACGGGCGTCCGCGCGCGACTGCTGGATCTCCATCAGCGCCACCAGCCCGTGCACCTCGGACTCGCCCGGCGCCAGCCCGGCCAGCAGCCGTCCGAGCCGTAGCGCCTCCAGCGCCAGGGCGGGCCGCGTCAGGTCCTCGCCCGCCGTGGCCGAGTAACCCTCGTTGAAGATCAGGTAGATGACCTCCAGCACGGACGCCAGCCGTACGGCCAGCTCGGGCCCCTGCGGCAGCTCGAACGGCACCCCCTCGTCGGCGAGCGTGCGCTTGGCGCGCGCGACGCGTCCGGCCACGACCGCCTCCCGCACCAGGAAGGCGCGGGCGATCTCCGCGGTGGTCAGGCCGCCGAGCAGCCGCAGCGTCAGCGCGGTCCGCTCCTCGGCGGGCAGCACGGGATGGCTGGAGACGAACATCAGCCGCAATACGTCGTCGCCGGCCTCGGCCTGTTCCGGCCGTTCGCGGTCTCCGGGCTGCTCGGGCTCAAGGTCGCGGCGCGCGTGGTCCTGCCGCCTGGTGCGGCGCAGGTGGTCGAGGGCGCGCCGCTTGGCGGTGGTCGTCAGCCACGCGCCCGGCCTGTCCGGTACGCCGTCACGGGGCCAGGTCTCCAGCGCGGCGACCAGCGCGTCCTGGGCGAACTCCTCGGCCAGGCCCACGTCGCCGAGCATCAGGGCCAGCCCGGCGACGATCCGCGCGGACTCCTCCCGCCAGACCGTCGTGACGGCGTCCATCAGTAGATCTGGCGCATGTGGCACTCGCCGTCGCCGACGACCGCGAAGAAGCGCCGCGAGACCTCCAGCGCCTCCTCCCGCGAACCGACCTCGACCAGCGCGAAGCCGCCCGCCATCTCCTTGGCCTCGGCGAAGGGCCCGTCGGTCACGGTCAGCTCGCCGCCCGCGGACCTGAGCACGGTGCCGCCCAGCTCCATGCCTCCGGTGGCGAGCAGCACGCCCGCCTCGGTGAGCTCCTGGATGAACCTGCCCATCTCGACGTGCAGCGTCTCGTCGTCGCGCCGCTCGCTCACGTTCGTCAGCAGAAATCTCATGTGCGTTCCCTGTCACATCGCTCGTTCGTCGCGTATGCAGTAGAACACGAAAGGACACGGCACATGACCGCCATCGCCCCCACCTCCCCCACCACCTCCTCGACCCGCACCCTGCTGGCCGCGGGCTCCGTCGCCGCTCCCCTGTGGACGGCGGTCAACCTGGCCCAGGTGCTCACCCGTGAGGGCTTCGACATCGTCCGCCACCCGCTCAGCCAGCTGTCGGTCGGGTCGCTCGGCTGGGTCCAGGTGGCCGACTTCCTGGTCGTCGGGGCGCTGGTGATCGCCGGCTCGTACGGGCTGCGCCGGACCGTCCCCGGCCGGTGGCTGCCCCGCCTCCTGCTGGTCAACGGCATCGGGATGATCCTCGCGGGGATCTTCCGGATGGACGCCGGCGACGGCTTCCCCGTCGGCACCCCCGCGGGCCCGCCCGCGACGATGAGCTGGCACGCCGGGCTGCACATGGCCTCCGGCTCGATCGCCTTCATCGCCCTGGCGGCGGCCTGCTTCGTGCTCGGCCGCCACTTCTCCCGGGCCGCAGCTGCGGGCTCGGCCGTCGCGTCCTTCCTGGCGGGCGTGGCCGTCATCGCCGGGAACGGCTGGACGATGAGCGGCGGCCAAGGGGGTTCGGTGTCCCTGGCCGTCGGCGTGACCAGCGCGATGTTGTGGGTGTCGGCGGTCGCCTTCCGGCTGCGCCGCCGGGGCTCTGTCACCTGGTAGCAGGCTTGCTGATCCGCGGCGCCACCGACCGCCCGGGCCGCGGAGATCCTGGCGCTGAACGTCGAGGACGGTGCCGGCCGTCTTCGCCTCATCGGCTGCCAAGTCGGGGCTTGACCGACAAGGGAACGGCCGGTGGCGACCGACAAGCCGTCGCAGCCCCCCGTTGCGCGCGGCGAACTCGCCGCCGACAACCGAGCCACGCTGCTCTGTCAGGTGCTGCGTTACACCTCTAGGTGAGAAGCACCTGGTCGAGGACGTGTTCGCCGATGGCCGCCATGCTGGGGTTGTCGGCCGAGTGGGCGGCCAGAGCGGTGCCCATGACGAGGGCCCAGCCTCGTGCGCGTTCCCAGGTCATCTCGTCAGCGTCCACGTGCGATCGGAAGACGTCGCGCGCGTTCTCGTCGAACACCAGCCACGCGGCGGCAAGGTCGGTGGCGGGATCGCCGCTGGTGAGGTCGCCGAAGTCCAGGACAGCCGCCAGCTCTTCCCCGTTGAGCAGGAGGTTTCCCGGGTGCGGATCGCCGTGGAGCCAGAGCGCGGGGCCCTGCCAGGGCGGGAGGGCGGCCAGCTTCTCCCAGAGGGGGAGAAGGTCAGCTGATCGGGAAATGGACTGTAGGCGTTGCCGTACCACTTCGTCGCGGGCGGTGAGCGGGACGCCGCGGACGGGGTTACGCGGCGCCTCAGGCGGTGCGGGCCGGTGGAGGCCTGTCATGAAGTCGGCCAGCGGAACGGCGATGCCGGAGCGGTCGGGCGGCGGCACGTCGGCGACCGTGCGGCCTTCGAACCAGGGCGCGATCGTCCACGGCCACGGGTAGCCCTCGCCGGGCACGCCGACCCGGACGGGGATGGGCAGTGCGACCTCGACGTACTCGGCCAGGACCGGCAGCCAGCGTTGCTCGTTGACGATGAGGTCGACGGCGACCTGGCGGCGCGGCAGCCGTACGGACAGGTCCGTCCCCAGGCGGTAGATGACGTTGTCCCAGCCGTTGGCGACGGGGGTGAGCGGGCCTGCCAGATCCGCGTGCTGCACGCGGATCAGGCGGTCGACAAGGTCGACGTCGATGTCGGCTTCCGCCGCCGGGGTGTTCATGCCGCAACGATAGTGCGGGATGTCCTTGACAGACGGAGGCGCCGAATCCGGACATGCCTGGTTGTCTCCGTGGTGCGCTTGGCGACCCAGTGTGAGGGCAGCCTGTCTGCCGACCGACGGCGGCCGCGCTGGTCGCTTCGGTGTCCTGTCGGTTGCTGGAGGGCGATCGCCGTGTCGTTCTCGGAGACGTCGTCCGCGATAATTCGTTTGTGTGTCACCACAGCCCGCTGTCACCATGAGGGCCCATGCGCCACCCTCTTGACACGCTGGACTGGCCGATTTCCACCGAGCGGCTGCTGTTGCGCCGAGCTGCCCCCGACGACCTGGACGCGACCTGGGCCTACCGGCAGCTGCCGGAGACCCAGGAATGGATCGCGGCCGCCACAAAGACCTACGACGACTACCGTGAGCGTTTCCTCAGCGCGGAGCGGCTCGCAGACCTGCTCATCATCGAACTGGACGGCCGGGTGATCGGCGACCTGACACTGAGGGTCCAGGACGCTTGGGCCCAGGAAGAGGTCGCTGACCAGGCGAGAAGCGTCCAAGGAGAGCTCGGGTGGACGCTCGATCCCGCCTACGGCGGCAAGGGCTACGCCACCGAAGCGGTGCGCGCCCTCATCGACATCTCCTTCAGGAGTCTTGGCCTGCGCCGCCTGCACGCGGACTGCTTCTACGACAACGAATCCTCGTGGCGGCTGATGGAGCGGGTCGGGATGCGCCGCGAACAGCACACGGTGAGAGACTCACTCCACCGCACCAAGGGATGGCTCGACGGTCTCTCATACGCGCTCCTGGCCGAGGAATGGCCCGCTCAGGAGTGATGACGGCGGAGACGCCTGTGAGCCCTCGCCGGGACGAAGATCAGGCTGTCACTCGTGCACGCGGCCCCTCTCCTGCCTGCGCTGCGGCAGGAACCCAAGGACGCCACCGCGCCGGCACGGCTCAGTGCGTGGGGTGAAGCGCGGTGAGAGGCGCCGGACTTCGGATCTCGCAGAGTCCGTGACCGGTCCCAGGGTCAGGGGTCGGCCGAAGAAGTGATCAGTGTGCGGGCAGCCGCTCCGTCCCGGCGACACCGACGGCATGGTCGCCCGCAATCTCGGCGAGGTCTGCGGGCCGCCAGGGCCGCCTCGCCCTGGCCGTGCACCGTGAGACCGGCCACCGTCCGGGAGAGGTCCGCGTCGCCCCGATCCGTGACTGTGCCGAGGCCGCGGCCGAGCTCGACCGGCTCGCCGAACTCGCCGGTGAGGGACGGCTCACCGTCCGCGCCCGCCGCCCGCACACCGGGACCCTCGCCAAGGTCGCCGAGCTCCTGGCGCCCCGTCGCCGGTCGCCACCGTTGTTTTGCTGCGATCAGCCTTCTCCAAGGCCGTGGACGGGGATGACAACTTCCAGCAGACCGGACCATCACCTTCGCCGGGAGGGCAGTCATGAAGGACGGGCCGCCGTGGCCGGACGACGACGCCATGATGCAGATCGCGATCGAGCAGGCGCGGACGGGGTTCGATCAGGGCGGGATCCCCGTCGGCGCGGTGCTCGCCACTCCCACCGCCCTGCTCGGGGCGGGTCACAACGAGCGCGTCCAGCGAGGTGATCCGACGGCGCACGGCGAGATGGCCTGCCTGCGCGACGCGGGATCGCGATCCTCCTACGCCGGCACGACGCTGTACACGACGTTGTCGCCGTGCCCGATGTGCAGCGGGGCGATCATCCTGTTCCAGATCCCGCGGGTGGTCATCGCCGAACGGGTGACCTACGCGGGGGACGTCGGCTTCCTGCGCGGACACGGCGTCGACGTCGAGGTCCGGGCCGATGAGCGGTGCATCGCGCTGATGTCGGAGTTCCAACGGCGCTCGCCCCGGCTGTGGAGCGACGACATCGGCGGCCGGTGAGCCGCGTCCGGGACCGCTCGCGCCGCTCGGCGCGAGCCTGCGCCTTTATGTGTGCTTTGCGGAGTCGGCTACTATGAGTCACGTTGTTCCACCTCAGGCTGAGGGGCCCGCGACGTCGCCGCCAGTGACGGAGCCAGTGGAGCGGCCCGGCGAGTTCCTCCACGCCGGGCGAGCGGGCCCCGTGGATCTTTCCCCTGTGCAGGACACCTCCTCTGGGCTCGTGTGCTCATTCGATCTCAGAGATGTCAAAGGAAAGAACCTTGGCCCGCTTCGACACCATCGTCGCCCTTCGCCTGGCGAAGGCGCTGCTCACCTTCACCGTCGGCGGCTTCGCGCTGCTCGTCGTGTTCGGCAACCTCACCGACTACGGCACGAACTTCGAGTTCGTCCGGCACGTGCTGGCCATGGACGCGCAGAAGCCCGAGCTCGCCGCGGTCAGCCAGATCAACTACCGCGCCATCCCGTGGACGTGGGCGCATCACGTCGCCTACGTCGGCGTCATCCTCACCGAGGCGGTCATCATGGTGACCTGTCTCGTGTCGGCCTGGCAGCAGGTCAGGGCCGTCGGCCGCGACGACGCGGCCTTCCAGCGGTCCAAGCGGTGGGGCGTCGTCGGTTGCACGGTCGCCCTGCTGCTGTGGTTCTTCGGCTTCCAGGCCATCGGCGGCGAGTGGTTCGGCATGTGGATGAACGGCACCTGGAACGGCATCCCCGACGCGGTGCGGCTGTGCACCTACATCGGGATCGTGCTGGTCTTCCTCAGCCTCCGCAATGACGCCCGCGAGAACGCCTGACCCGATCGCCGGCAAGGGTCATGGCCGGACGTCGCCGTGGCGGAGCCCGTTCAGCAGGAGGGTGAGCAGGCGGTCGGCGCGCGCCGGGCTGTCGGGGGTGTCCTGGGCGGCCCAGGCGATCGCGCCGACCATCCTCAGCACGTCCGCGTCGTCCGCCTCGGCGACGATCGCGCCTGCCCGCCGCGCCCTGGCCAGCAACGCGGCTCCCACCTCGAACATCTGCGCGTGCCAGTTCGCCACCGGGTCGGTCTCGCGATCAAGCGCCGCGTTCATCACGGCCGCCGACAGACCTCGATAGGTCAGGCCGTGCGCGAGCGCGGCACGCAACCACCCGGACACCGCGTCGAACGCGTTCTCGGCCGCCAGCAGCCGGTGGCCGAGGTCGACCAGGTCGGCCATCTGCCCGGCGAGCACCGCCTCGATGAGATCCAGCCGGGTGGGGAAATGCCGATAGAGCGTCCCGCTGGCCACCCCTGCCCGCCGGGCGATCTCGTCCAGGGAGGCGTCGACGCCGGACTCGGCGAACGCGATTCTCGCCTGCTCGACCAGCTGCTCGTAGTTGCGCCGGGCGTCCGCGCGCATCGGACGCCCCTCGCGGGATCGTGGATCGTGGCCTGCCGTCACGGTCGCCCATCCTTGCTTACCGGGGACACAGTCCGCTACCGTGCCCACGTAACCGGACTATGCCTCACCTTACTGGCGTGGCTCACCCGGAGCATGGAGGGCCGCCCCCATGGCGCTGACGGAACAAGACAGAACCGACATCACCGACGTGATCCATCTTCACGGCCACCTCACCGACGCCGGCGAGCTGGACCGGGCCGACGAGCTGTTCACCCCGGACGTCGTCTACGACCTGGACGACTTCGGCCTCGGCTGCCTGCACGGGATCGCCGCCGTCCGCGCGGCCGCGTTCGCGGTGGGCGACGCCAACCCGGTCGGCCATCACGTCACCAACATTTTGATCACGCCGATCGACGATCGTTCGGCCCGGGTCCGGTCCAAGGGGATCGGCATCAAGGCCGACGGAACGGCCGGCAGCGTCGTCTACGACGACGTCCTCATCCGCCGATCCGACGGCTGGCGGATCAGCCGCCGCAGGGTGACCGCCCGGCGGGCGGCGCTCGACGGGCAGGAAGCCGGTCCGCGTGCGGTGCTGGAACGCTGGCGCCGGGCCGCCGTCACGCGGTCCGCCGACGAGCTGCGGCGCCTCTACGCCCTCGACGCGGTCCACGAGTTCCCGTTCACCGGCCCGGGTCTGCCGTCCCGGCTCGCGGGCCGGGACGAGATCGTGAACTGGATCACCGCGGGCTGGCGGGACCACCCGCTGACGTACGAGCGCTACCGCACCCTCGCCGTCCATGACACCGGCGATCCGGGAACGATCGTCGTCGAGCAGGAGGCCCTCGGGACCAGCGCGGCCACCGGCGAGTTCGCGCTGCCCAACCTGATCGTCCTCACCGTTCGCGAGGGGCGGATCACCCGTCTGCGCGACTACGTCAACCTCTCAGCAGCCGCGGCCGCCATGGGCGGGGACATCTGAACGGCGGCCCGCCCGGACGAACCCGGAACTCGGCGCGCGCATCCGCCGGCGACGTGAAGGAGCCCCGGCCGGAGGACCGGCCGGGGCTCGCCACCTCTGATTGACGACGCTCAGAGCGTGATGCTCCAGGTGTCCAGGAATCCGGTGTCACCGGCGTAGACGTCCCTGATGTCGAGCGTCCAGGTGCCGGCGGCCTGCTGGCTGACCGGGACCGAGAAGGTCCTGGTGCCGTACTGCGTGCAGCTGGTGCCACCGTAGGCGTCGACCAGGTAGAAGGTGCCGTTCGGGCCGCGGAGCCGGATGTTCAGGTCCTCGGCGCAGGTGTGGCTGATCGTGATGGACAACTTCACCGGGGAGACCGCGGTGCCCGTCGCGTTGGACGTGATCGAGCTCTGGGTGGTGGAGTAGTCCCTGATCTGGTAGTCGGTGTTGTTGGTGAACGTCCGGCCGGGGCCGCCGGTGCCGACCGTGAGGGTGTAGGTCGCGGTGTGCGTGGTGGAGCCGGTGCCCGTGATGGTGATCGGGTAGGTGCCCTGGGCGGTGGAGGCGCCGACCGACAGGGTCAGCGTGGAGGAGTTGCCGGAGGTCACCGAGGCCGGGTTGAAGCTGGCGGTGGTGCCGCTGGGCAGTCCGGAGGCGGTGAGGTTGACGGTCTGGGCGCTGCCCGAGGTCGTCTGGGTGTTGACCGTGGTCGTGGTGGTGGCGCCGGGCTGGGCGCTGCCGGAGGACGGGTTGAGCGACAGCGAGAAGTCGGGGCCGGCGGTGCCGCAGGCGGGCTCGCCGGAGGCGGCGGCGACGCTGACGGCGCTCCAGGCGGCCTTGGTGCTGTTGCACTCGGCGCTGTTGGCGCCGTACAGCTCGATGGCCGCGGCCACGGAGGCCGAGCGGATGTTGGCGTAACGCCAGGAGGAGGTCTTGCGGTTCAGGGCCCCCATGTAGATCTT
>NZ_JBSGCE010000044.1:0-75865 GCF_053601695.1 Nonomuraea sp. NPDC004702 | reverse complement strand
GTGAGCCGCCGACCAAGGAGTCGGCGCAGACCCTGCTGGAGAACCTGTACTTCAACCCCAAGCGGTACGACCTGGCCAAGGTGGGCCGCTACAAGATCAACAAGAAGCTCGGGGTCGACTCCGAGATCACGCAGGGCACGCTGACCGAAGAGGACATCGTCGCCACCATCGAGTACATCGTCCGCCTGCACGCGGGCGAGGAGTCGATGCCGGGCGCCAACGGTGAGGTGATCGTCGAGGTCGACGACATCGACCACTTCGGCAACCGCCGCCTGCGCAGCGTCGGCGAGCTCATCCAGAACCAGGTCCGCCTGGGCCTGGCCCGCATGGAGCGCGTCGTCCGCGAGCGGATGACCACCCAGGACGTCGAGGCGATCACGCCGCAGACCCTGATCAACATCCGTCCCGTCGTGGCCTCCATCAAGGAGTTCTTCGGCACCTCGCAGCTGTCGCAGTTCATGGACCAGACCAACCCGCTGGCCGGCCTGACGCACAAGCGGCGTCTGTCCGCGCTCGGCCCCGGTGGTCTGTCCCGTGAGCGGGCCGGCTTCGAGGTCCGTGACGTGCACCCGTCCCACTACGGCCGGATGTGCCCGATCGAGACCCCTGAAGGCCCGAACATCGGTCTGATCGGCTCGCTGGCCTCCTACGGCCGCATCAACGCCTTCGGCTTCGTCGAGACGCCTTACCGCAAGGTCGTCGACGGCCGGGTGACCGACCAGATCGACTACCTGACGGCCGACGAGGAAGACCGCTACGTCAAGGCGCAGGCCAACACGACGCTCAACCCCGACGGGTCGTTCGCCGAGTCCCGCGTCCTGGTCCGTACCAAGGGCGGCGAGACCGAGCTCGCCCGTGCCGAGGAAGTCGACTACATCGACGTGTCGCCGCGCCAGATGGTGTCGGTCGCCACCGCGATGATCCCCTTCCTGGAGCACGACGACGCCAACCGCGCGCTCATGGGCTCCAACATGCAGCGCCAGTCGGTGCCGCTGCTCAAGAGCGAGGCGCCGCTGGTCGGCACCGGCATGGAGTACCGTGCCGCGACCGACGCCGGCGACGTCATCAGCGCCGAGAAGGCCGGCGTGGTCGAGGAGGTCTCGGCCGACTACGTCACCGTCATGAACGACGACGGCACGCGTACGACGTACCGGGTCGCCAAGTTCAAGCGCTCCAACCAGGGCACCTCCTTCAACCAGAAGCCCATCGTCGCCGAGGGCGACCGGGTCGAGGTCAACCAGGTCATCGCCGACGGCCCCTGCACCGACAACGGTGAGATGGCGCTCGGCAAGAACCTGCTCGTGGCGTTCATGCCGTGGGAGGGCCACAACTACGAAGACGCCATCATCCTGTCCCAGCGCCTGGTCCAGGACGACGTCCTCTCCTCGATCCACATCGAGGAGCACGAGGTCGACGCCCGCGACACCAAGCTGGGCCCGGAGGAGATCACCCGGGACATCCCCAACGTGTCGGAAGAGGTCCTGGCCGACCTCGACGAGCGCGGCATCATCCGGATCGGCGCCGAGGTCGTGCCCGGCGACATCCTGGTCGGCAAGGTCACCCCGAAGGGCGAGACCGAGCTGACCCCGGAGGAGCGGCTGCTGCGCGCCATCTTCGGTGAGAAGGCCCGTGAGGTCCGTGACACCTCGCTGAAGGTGCCGCACGGCGAGCAGGGCAAGGTCATCGGCGTGCGCGTGTTCAGCCGCGACGAGGGCGACGAGCTCCCGCCGGGCGTCAACGAGCTGGTCCGCGTCTACGTGGCCCAGAAGCGTAAGATCACCGACGGCGACAAGCTGGCCGGCCGCCACGGCAACAAGGGCGTCATCTCCAAGATCCTGCCGGTCGAGGACATGCCGTTCCTGGAGGACGGCACCCCGGTCGACATCATCCTCAACCCGCTGGGCGTGCCCGGCCGGATGAACGTCGGTCAGGTGCTGGAGACCCACCTGGGGTGGATCGCGGCGCGTGGCTGGGACATCTCGGGCATCGCCGAGGCGTGGGCCGAGCGGCTGAAGGACAAGGGCTTCGAGAAGGTCGCCCCGCGTACCAACATGGCCACCCCGGTCTTCGACGGCGCGCACGAGGAGGAGATCGTCGGCCTGCTCGGCAACACCATCGCCAACCGTGACGGCGACCGCATGGTGCAGCAGAGCGGCAAGGCGCGGCTGTTCGACGGCCGTTCCGGCGAGCCGTTCCCGTACCCGATCTCGGTCGGCTACATCTACATCCTCAAGCTGCTGCACCTGGTCGACGACAAGATCCACGCCCGGTCGACCGGCCCGTACTCCATGATCACGCAGCAGCCGCTGGGCGGTAAGGCCCAGTTCGGCGGCCAGCGCTTCGGTGAGATGGAGGTGTGGGCGCTGGAGGCCTACGGCGCCGCCTACGCCCTGCAGGAGCTGCTGACCATCAAGTCCGACGACGTGCTGGGCCGGGTGAAGGTCTACGAGGCGATCGTCAAGGGCGAGAACATCCCCGAGCCGGGCATTCCGGAGTCCTTCAAGGTCCTCATCAAGGAAATGCAGTCGCTGTGCCTCAACGTCGAGGTGCTGTCCAGCGACGGCATGTCCATCGAGATGCGCGACACCGACGAGGACGTCTTCCGCGCGGCGGAGGAACTCGGTATCGATCTGTCCCGGCGTGAGCCGAGCAGCGTGGAAGAAGTCTGAGGGGGAGATCGCACACAATGCTAGACGTCAACTTCTTCGACGAGCTCAGGATCGGTCTTGCGACCGCCGACGACATCCGTCAGTGGTCGCACGGCGAGGTCAAGAAGCCCGAGACCATCAACTACCGGACTCTCAAGCCGGAAAAGGACGGACTCTTCTGCGAGAAGATCTTCGGTCCGACCCGCGACTGGGAGTGCTACTGCGGCAAGTACAAGCGCGTCCGGTTCAAGGGCATCATCTGTGAGCGCTGCGGCGTCGAGGTGACCCGGGCCAAGGTGCGTCGTGAGCGGATGGGCCACATCGAGCTGGCCGCGCCCGTCACGCACATCTGGTACTTCAAGGGCGTGCCGTCGCGCCTCGGCTACCTGCTCGACCTGGCCCCGAAGGACCTGGAGAAGGTCATCTACTTCGCGGCCTACATGATCACGCACGTCGACACCGACATGCGTGAGCGTGACCTGCCCTCGCTGGAGGCGAAGATCTCCGTCGAGCGGCAGCACATCGAGCAGCGCCGTGACGCCGACGTCGAGTCCAGGCAGAAGAAGCTCGAGTCCGACCTGGCCGAGCTGGAGGCCGCCGGCGCCAAGGGCGACCAGCGGCGCAAGGTCCGCGAGGGCGCCGAGCGCGAGATGCGCCAGCTCCGCGACCGTGCCCAGCGCGAGCTGGACCGGCTCGACGAGGTCTGGAGCCGCTTCAAGAACCTCAAGGTCCAGGACCTTGAGGGCGACGAGCTGCTCTACCGCGAGATGCGCGACCGCTTCGGCCGCTACTTCAAGGGCGGCATGGGCGCGCAGGCAATCCAGGACCGCCTGATCAGCTTCGACCTCGACGCCGAGGCCGAGAACCTGCGCGAGACCATCCGCAGCGGCAAGGGCCAGAAGAAGGCCCGCGCCCTCAAGCGGCTCAAGGTCGTGTCGGCGTTCCTGAACACGACCAACTCGCCGCGCGGCATGGTGCTCGACTGCATCCCGGTCATCCCGCCGGACCTGCGCCCGATGGTGCAGCTCGACGGTGGCCGGTTCGCGACCTCCGACCTCAACGACCTGTACCGCCGGGTCATCAACCGGAACAACCGCCTCAAGCGTCTGCTCGACCTCGGCGCCCCCGAGATCATCGTGAACAACGAGAAGCGGATGCTCCAGGAGGCCGTCGACGCGCTGTTCGACAACGGCCGTCGCGGTCGCCCGGTGACCGGCCCCGGCAACCGGCCGCTGAAGTCCCTCAGCGACATGCTGAAGGGCAAGCAGGGTCGTTTCCGCCAGAACCTGCTGGGCAAGCGAGTCGACTACTCCGGCCGTTCGGTCATCGTCGTCGGCCCGCAGCTCAAGCTGCACCAGTGCGGTCTGCCCAAGCAGATGGCGCTGGAGCTGTTCAAGCCGTTCGTGATGAAGCGGCTCGTGGACCTCAACCACGCGCAGAACATCAAGTCGGCCAAGCGGATGGTCGAGCGCGCCCGCCCCGTCGTGTGGGACGTGCTCGAAGAGGTCATCACCGAGCACCCGGTGCTGCTCAACCGCGCTCCGACGCTCCACCGTCTGGGCATCCAGGCGTTCGAGCCGCAGCTGGTCGAGGGCAAGGCCATCCAGATCCACCCGCTCGTCTGCACCGCCTTCAACGCGGACTTCGACGGCGACCAGATGGCCGTGCACCTGCCGCTGTCGGCTGAGGCCCAGGCCGAGGCACGCATCCTGATGCTCTCGACCAACAACATCCTCAAGCCGGCCGACGGCAAGCCCGTGACGATGCCCACCCAGGACATGGTCATCGGCCTCTACTGGCTGACCACCCAGAAGGAAGGCGCGACCGGCGAGGGCCGCGTGTTCGGCTCGATCGCCGAGGCGCAGATGGCCTTCGACCGCCGCGAGCTGGAGATCCAGGCGAAGATCCAGATCCGGGTCAAGGACGTCCTGCCGCCGCGCGACTGGGTCGCTCCGGAGGGCTGGGAGCAGGGTGACCCGATCCGGCTGGAGACGACGTTCGGGCGGTGCCTGTTCAACCAGACGCTCCCCGAGAGCTACCCGTTCGTCAACTTCCAGGTGGGCAAGAAGCAGCTGTCCACGATCGTGAACGAGCTGGCCGACACCTACCCCAAGGTCGAGGTCGCCAACTCGCTCGACGCGCTCAAGGACGCGGGCTTCCGCTGGGCGACCCGCTCCGGCGTCACGATCTCGATCGAGGACGTCGTCGCGCCGCCGAACAAGACCGACATCATGGAGAACTACGAGCGCCGGGCCGACAAGGTCCAGCGCGAGTACGAGCGTGGTCTGATCACCGACGAGGAGCGCCGTCAGGAGCTCATCGAGATCTGGACCCACGCCACGGCCGACGTCGAGACCGACATGGTCAACGCCTTCCCGGCGACCAACCCGGTCTGGATGATGGTCAACTCGGGCGCCCGTGGTAACAAGATGCAGGTCCGGCAGATCGCCGGCATCCGTGGCCTGGTGTCCAACACCAAGGGTGAGACGATCCCGCGGCCGATCAAGGCCTCCTTCCGCGAGGGCCTGTCGGTGCTGGAGTACTTCATCTCCACCCACGGTCAGCGAAAGGGTCTGGCCGACACCGCCCTGCGGACCGCCGACTCGGGTTACCTGACCCGTCGTCTGGTGGACGTCGCCCAGGACGTCATCGTGCGTGAGATCGACTGCGGCACCGACCGCGCGGTCCCGCTGCACGTCGGCGAGCGTGACGCGTCGGGCAACCTGGTCAAGGCGGAGAACGCCGAGTCCAACGTGCACGGCCGCATCATGGCCGAGGACGTCGAGGTCGACGGCAAGGTCATCGTCCCGGCGGGTGTCGACATCAACGACATCCACGTGACGAAGCTGGTCGAGGCAGGCGTCGAGACCGTCCGCACCCGCAGCGCGCTCGTCTGCGAGGCCAAGATCGGTGTCTGCGCGACCTGCTACGGCCGCTCGCTGGCCACCGGCAAGCTCGTGGACGTCGGCGAGGCGGTCGGCATCATCGCCGCCCAGTCGATCGGTGAGCCCGGCACGCAGCTGACGATGCGTACGTTCCACACCGGTGGTGTGGCCGGCGCCGACATCACCCACGGTCTGCCCCGTGTCACGGAGCTGTTCGAGGCGCGCATCCCCAAGGGTGTCGCCCCGATCTCCGAGGCCGAGGGCCGGGCCCGGATCGACGAGACCGACAAGACCAGGAAGATCGTCATCACCCCCGACGACGGGTCGGAGGAGATCGCCTACCCGGTCTCGATGCGTTCGCGCCTGCTCGTCCAGGACGGCCAGCGCGTGACGGTCGGCCAGCAGCTGATCGCCGGTGCGGTCAACCCCAACGAGGTGCTGCGCATCCTCGGCCCGCGGGCCGTGCAGCTGCACCTGGTGGCCGAGGTCCAGCAGGTCTACCGGTCGCAGGGTGTGTCGATCCACGACAAGCACATCGAGATCATCGTGCGGCAGATGCTCAAGCGCGTGAACGTGCTGGAGTCCGGTGACACCGACCTGCTGCCCGGTGAGCTGGTGGAGCGTCCGCGCTTCGAGCAGATGAACCGTGAGACGGTGGCCGAGAGCGGCTCGCCGGCCGCGGGCCGTCCGGTGCTCATGGGCATCACGAAGGCGTCGCTGGCCACCGAGTCGTGGCTGTCGGCGGCCTCCTTCCAGGAGACGACCAGGGTCCTGACGGACGCGGCGATCCACGCCAAGTCCGACTCGCTCCTGGGCCTGAAGGAGAACGTCATCATCGGTAAGCTCATCCCGGCCGGTACGGGCATGCCCCAGTACCGCAACATCCGGGTCGAGCCGACCGAGGAGGCCAAGGCCGCCATGTACACCGTCGGCGGGTACGACGGTTCCGCGGCCGACTACACCTTCGGCACGGGCAGCGGCGAGGCCGTCCCGCTGGAGGAGTACGACTTCGGTCAGTACAACCGCTAGCAGTTCGCAGGCGCCGCGCCCGGGTCTCTCTCCGAAGAGGCCCGGGCGCGGCGCTGTTCCGGCCGTACGCGCTGCCGTAGACGCTCCCAGACGCCCTGTGAGGGTGGGGCGGGCCCGGGGGAGACGTCCGTCGGCCTGGCGGTCTGTGGGCCGGTTGCGGGGCTCCCCGGCGAATCGGCACACGTCGGTCCCCAGGCCCGGTATCATTGCCGCGGCGCTTCGGATGGGCTGGATGAGACAGGCCCCGGTGGCACGGAGCGGCGAGGCCGACAGGCGTTGCCGTGCCGTTTTGACGTGTCGGCTGGGCCTGGGTAGTCTTGAGCATCGTGCCCGTCTCTAGCGGGCTTTCGGCTGTGCGCTCATATCCATAGGGAGAGCGTCGGCTGGACTCTCAGGCTCGCAAGTCTCCGTGGCTGTGTCTGTGTGAATAGCGCGACACGCCCGACCGCGGGGGCACCGAGACGAGGAAAACCAGCAGGTCATGACACCGGCAGAACCTGCGAAATGCAAGACCCAATGACGTAACACCGGCCAAGGCACGAAACGGAGTGGCAGTGCCCACTATTCAGCAGTTGGTCCGCAAGGGCCGGCAGGACAAGGTCTCCAAGACCAAGACTCCTGCCCTCAAGGGGAGTCCGCAGCGGCGCGGTGTGTGCCAGCGCGTTTACACCACGACCCCGAAGAAGCCCAACTCGGCACTGCGCAAGGTGGCCCGCGTTCGGCTCACGAACGGCATCGAGGTCACGGCTTACATCCCCGGTGTGGGCCACAACCTGCAGGAGCACTCCATCGTGCTCGTGCGTGGCGGTCGTGTGAAGGACCTGCCTGGTGTTCGCTACAAGATCATCCGCGGTTCGCTCGACACCCAGGGTGTCCGCAACCGCAAGCAGGCCCGCAGCCGCTACGGCGCGAAGAAGGAGAAGAGCTAACAATGCCTCGTAAGGGTTCTCCTGGCCGTCGTCAGCTCATGTCTGACCCGGTTTACAGCTCGCCGCTGGTGACCGCCCTGATCAACAAGGTGCTCCTTGACGGCAAGCGCTCCATCGCGCAGTCGATCGTCTACGGCGCCCTCGAAGGCTGCAGGGAGAAGACGGGCAACGACCCGGTCGTCACCCTCAAGCGCGCGCTTGACAACGTCAAGCCCACCCTCGAGGTCCGCAGCCGTCGTGTCGGTGGCGCGACCTACCAGGTGCCGGTCGAGGTGCGCGCCGCGCGCAGCACCACCCTGGCCCTGCGCTGGCTGGTGCAGTACTCCCGCGCCCGCCGCGAGAAGACCATGACCGAGCGCCTCATGAACGAGCTCCTCGACGCCAGCAACGGCCTCGGGGCGAGTGTCAAGAAGCGCGAGGACACCCACAAGATGGCCGAGTCCAACAAGGCCTTCGCCCACTACCGCTGGTAACCCGGCGGGTTCGACGAGACGACGAGGACGCGAGTTAAAGTGGCCGCTACGACCGCTCTTGACCTGGCCAAGGTCCGCAATATCGGGATCATGGCCCACATCGACGCGGGCAAGACCACCACGACCGAGCGCATCCTGTTCTACACCGGCATCAACTACAAGATCGGTGAAGTCCATGAGGGCGCTGCCACCATGGACTGGATGGAGCAGGAGCAGGAGCGCGGCATCACGATCACGTCTGCCGCGACGACCTGTGAGTGGATCGGTCACACCATCAACATCATCGACACTCCGGGTCACGTCGACTTCACCATCGAAGTGGAGCGCTCGCTCCGCGTCCTCGACGGTGCCGTCGCCGTGTTCGACGGTGTCGCCGGTGTCGAGCCGCAGTCGGAGACGGTGTGGCGGCAGGCTGACCGGTACGAGGTCCCGCGCATCTGCTTCGTGAACAAGATGGACCGTGTCGGCGCGGAGTTCCACCGCTGCGTCGAGATGATGGTCAGCCGCCTGGGCGCGACCCCCGCTGTGATCCAGCTTCCGTGGGGTGTCGAGGCCGACTTCAAGGGCGTCATCGACCTCATCAAGATGAAGGGGCTCATCTGGAGCGCCGACGCGGCCAAGGGCGAGATGTACGACACCGTCGACATCCCGGCCGACCACGCCGACGCCGCCCGCGAGTGGCGTGACCGCCTCATCGAGACGGTCGCCGAGAACGACGACGAGCTGATGGAGCTCTTCCTGGAGGGCACCGAGCCCACCGAGGAGCAGCTGGTCGCGGCCATCCGCCGCGCCACGCTGAGCAGCGCCATCAACCCGGTGCTGTGCGGCACCGCGTTCAAGAACAAGGGCGTTCAGCCCCTGCTCGACGCGATCGTCGCCTACCTCCCCGCCCCGACCGACATCCCGGCGTTCAAGGGTTACGCGGTCGGCAACGAGGAGAAGGTGATCGAGCGCCACGCGGACCCGGCCGAGCCGTTCTCCGCGCTGGCCTTCAAGATCGCCAGCGACCCGCACCTGGGCAAGCTCACCTACATCCGCATCTACTCCGGCACCCTCGACACCGGTTCACAGGTCGTGAACTCGGTGAAGGGCAAGAAGGAGCGGATCGGCAAGATCTACCAGATGCACGCCAACAAGCGCGAAGAGCGCCCGCAGGCGATCGCCGGTCAGATCGTCGCCGTCATGGGTCTGAAGGACACCACGACCGGCGACACCCTTGCCGACCCGGCCAACCCGGTCGTGCTCGAGTCGATGACGTTCCCGGCCCCGGTCATCAACGTCGCCATCGAGCCCAAGACCAAGGGCGACCAGGAGAAGCTGTCCACCGCCATCCAGCGGCTGGCCGAGGAGGACCCGTCCTTCCAGGTCCGTCGTGACGAGGAGACCGGTCAGACGGTCATCTGGGGCATGGGCGAGCTTCACCTGGAGATCCTCGTCGACCGTATGCGTCGCGAGTTCAAGGTCGAGGCCAACGTGGGCCGCCCGCAGGTGGCCTACCGCGAGACCATCCGCCGCAAGGTGGAGAAGGTCGACTACACCCACAAGAAGCAGACCGGTGGTTCCGGTCAGTTCGCGCGGGTGATCATCGACCTGGAGCCGCTGGGCGAGGGCAACGACGGTTACGAGTTCCAGAACAAGGTCTCCGGTGGCCGCGTCCCGAGGGAGTACATCCCCTCGGTCGACGCCGGCGCCCAGGAGGCCGCCGAGTTCGGCGTGCTGGCCGGTTACCCGATGGTGGGCGTGAAGGTTACGCTGACCGACGGTGCCGCCCACGACGTCGACTCCTCGGAAATGGCGTTCAAGATCGCCGGCTCGATGGCCTTCAAGGAGGCCGCGCGCAAGGCGGACGCCGTTCTTCTCGAGCCGATGATGGCCGTCGAGGTCACCACGCCCGAGGATTACATGGGTGACGTCATCGGTGACCTCAACGGTCGCCGCGGGCAGATCCAGGCGATGGACGAGCGGGCCGGCGCCCGTGTCGTCCAGGCGCTCGTGCCGCTGTCTGAGATGTTCGGCTACGTGGGTGATCTGCGTAGCAAGACGCAGGGGCGCGCGAGCTACAGCATGCAGTTCGACTCCTACGCGGAGGTGCCTCCGGGCATCGCCAAGGAGATCGTCGCGAAGGCCCGGGGCGAATAACTTCCCGGTCCCTGGCGGGGTGGTGCGAGCCACCCCGCCGCCTAGGGGTCTGGGATTTCCCGGGCCCGAGTGTGTAGACAAGTCAGTCAGATTCTCAAGGAGAGAACCAGTGGGCAAGGCCAAGTTCGAGCGGACTAAGCCGCACATGAACATCGGCACCATTGGACACATCGACCACGGCAAGACCACGCTGACCGCGGCGATCACCAAGGTGCTTCACGACCGTTTCCCCGAGCTCAACAAGGCGACCCCGTTCGACAAGATCGACAAGGCGCCCGAGGAGAAGGCTCGCGGTATTACGATCTCCATCGCGCACGTCGAGTACCAGACCGAGAAGCGTCACTACGCTCACGTTGACTGCCCCGGTCACGCCGACTACGTGAAGAACATGATCACCGGTGCCGCTCAGATGGACGGCGCGATCCTCGTGGTCGCCGCCACCGACGGCCCGATGCCGCAGACGAAGGAGCACGTCCTCCTGGCCCGCCAGGTCGGCGTCCCCTACATCGTCGTGGCGCTGAACAAGGCCGACATGGTCGACGACGAGGAGATCCTCGAGCTCGTCGAGCTGGAGGTCCGTGAGCTCCTGTCCGCGCAGGAGTTCCCCGGCGACGACCTGCCCGTCGTCCGCGTCTCCGCCCTCAAGGCTCTCGAGGGTGACGAGAAGTGGGCCGACAGCATCATCGAGCTGATGAACGCGGTGGACGAGAACGTCCCCGAGCCTCCCCGTGACACGGAGAAGCCGTTCCTCATGCCCGTCGAGGACGTCTTCTCGATCACCGGTCGCGGCACCGTCGTCACCGGTCGTATCGAGCGCGGCATCGTCAAGGTCAACGAGCAGGTCGACATCATCGGCATCAAGCCGGAGAAGACGACGACCACCGTCACCAGCATCGAGATGTTCAACAAGATGCTCGACGAGGGTCACGCCGGCGACAACGCCGCCCTGCTGCTCCGCGGCATCAAGCGCGACGACGTCGAGCGCGGCCAGTGCATCATCAAGCCGGGCACGACGACCCCGCACACCGAGTTCACCGGCCAGGTCTACATCCTGTCCAAGGACGAGGGCGGCCGCCACACGCCGTTCTTCAACAACTACCGCCCGCAGTTCTACTTCCGTACGACTGACGTGACCGGTGTGGTGAACCTCCCCGAGGGCACCGAGATGGTCATGCCGGGCGACAACACCGAAATGCGCGTTGAGCTGATCCAGCCCATCGCCATGGAGGAAGGCCTCAAGTTCGCGATCCGTGAGGGTGGCCGCACCGTCGGCGCCGGCCGGGTCGTGAAGATCATCAAGTAGCTCGACCGTCGGGGCGGCGGTCGGCCCCACATTCAGGGCCGACCGCCGTACCGCGTCAAGGGCCTCGCGTAAAGCGCCGTGATCCAGCAGTCGCTTCGGCCATAGTGACCGAAGTAACTGCCGGATCACGGAAGAAAAGACAGATCAACAGTGTCTGTCTCGTGGGGTCACGCAGGGTCAGACCTGCAGCAACACAGCGGCACAAGGCCGCACGATACTTTTTCAGACGACAGCGAAGGACACCGAGGCCACTATGGCGGGACAGAAGATCCGCATCCGGCTTAAGGCCTATGACCACGAGGTCATCGACAGCTCGGCCAAGAAGATCGTCGAGACGGTGACGCGGACTGGCGCGAAGGTCGCGGGCCCGGTGCCGCTGCCGACCGAGAAGAACGTGTACTGCGTCATCCGCTCGCCGCACAAGTACAAGGACAGCCGCGAGCACTTCGAGATGCGCACGCACAAGCGGCTGATTGACATCATCGACCCGACCCCCAAGACGGTTGACTCGCTCATGCGGCTCGACCTCCCCGCGGGTGTCGACATTTCGATCAAGCTCTGAGGGAACGCACTGACATGGCTAAGACGATCAAGGGCGTCCTGGGCAAGAAGCTCGGCATGACCCAGGTCTTCGACGCGGACAACCGGATGGTTCCGGTGACCGTGGTCGAGGCCGGTCCGTGCGTGGTGACCCGGGTCCGCACCGCAGACAAGGACGGCTACTCCGCCGTCCAGCTCGGCTTCGGGCAGGTCGACCCCCGGAAGGTCAACAAGCCGCTCGGCGACTACCTGCGTAAGCACGACATCACCCCGCGCCGTTACTTCGCGGAGATCCGCACCGACGACGCGAGCGACTACACCCTGGGCCAGGAGCTGCTGGCCGACACCTTCGAGGCCGGCCAGTTCGTCGACGTGACGGGCAAGAGCAAGGGCAAGGGCTTCGCCGGTGTCATGAAGCGGCACGGCTTCGGTGGTCTGGGCGCGTCGCACGGTACGCAGCGCAAGCACCGCTCGCCGGGTTCCATCGGTGGCTGCGCCACCCCGGGCCGCGTATTCAAGGGCCTGCGCATGGCCGGTCGGATGGGTAACGTCCGCACCACTGTGCAGAGCCTCAAGGTTCACTCCGTCGACGCCGAGAACGGTCTCATCCTGATCAAGGGTGCGATCCCCGGCGCGAACGGCAGCCTGGTCCTCGTCCGCACCGCTGCCAAGAAGGGGGCTGCCAAGTGAGCACCACTATTGACGTCCTCGACGCCAGCGGCGCCAAGGCCGGCACCGTCGAACTGCCCGAAGACGTCTTCGGCACGACGGTCAACGTTCCGCTGATCCATCAGGTGGTCGTGGCCCAGCTCGCCGCTCGCCGGCAGGGCACCCACAAGGCCAAGACCCGTGGCGAGGTCAGCGGTGGCGGCAAGAAGCCGTACCGCCAGAAGGGCACCGGCCGCGCCCGTCAGGGCTCGACCCGCGCGCCGCAGTTCACCGGCGGTGGCACCGTCCACGGGCCCGTGCCGCGTGACTACTCGCAGCGCACGCCCAAGAAGATGAAGGCCGCCGCGCTCCGCGGCGCCCTGTCCGACAGGGCCGGTGGCGGTCGCGTCCACGTGGTCAGCACGCTGGTGACGGGGGAGACCCCCAAGACCAAGGCCGCCCTGGACGCCCTTCGCAAGATCACTCAGGCTCCCCGCGTGCTCGTCGTCGTCGACGAGGCCGACGAGCTGACCTGGATGAGCCTGCGTAACGCTCCCGAGGTCCACCTGCTGGACGCCGGGCAGCTCAACACCTACGACGTGCTCGTGCACGACGACGTGGTCTTCACCCAGGAGGCGTACGACCAGGTCGTCGCGCGGCTGAGCCAGGGCGGGAAGGAAGACGCCTGATGGAGAAGATCGCCGACCCGCGCGACATCATCATCAAGCCGGTCGTCTCTGAGAAGAGCTACGGCCTGATCGATGAGAACAACAAGTACACGTTCCTGGTGAAGAAGACCGCGAACAAGACCCAGGTCAAGATCGCCGTTGAGCAGATCTTCGGGGTCAAGGTCACCAGCGTGAACACCATCAACCGGACGGGCAAGCGCAAGCGCACCCGCACCGGTTTCGGCAAGCGTCCCGACACCAAGCGCGCGATCGTGAGCCTGGTCGAGGGCGATCGGATCGACATCTTCGGTCAGATCGGCTAGCAGCGCCATAGATAGGAAGCGGACCGAAAGGTCTGCGAGGGACGAGACCGTCGCATTTCGGTGCGGCGGGCTCGCCCATGTAACCGACGAAGGATGAACGAAAAAGATGGGCATCCGTAAGTACAAGCCGACGACTCCGGGTCGCCGCGGGTCGAGTGTCTCGGACTTCTCCGAGATCACCCGCAGCACTCCCGAGAAGTCGCTGCTTGCGCCCCTTCACAGCAAGGGCGGCCGGAACGTACACGGCCGGGTGACCGCGCGCCACCAGGGCGGCGGACACAAGCGCGCCTACCGGATCATCGACTTCCGTAGGCATGACAAGGACGGCATCCCGGCGAAGGTCGCTCACATCGAGTACGACCCCAACCGCACCGCCAACATCGCTCTGCTCCACTACGCCGACGGTGAGAAGCGCTACATCATCGCGCCGACCGGCCTCAAGCAGGGCGACCGAATCGAGAACGGCCCCGCTGCCGACATCAAGCCGGGCAACTGCCTGCCGCTGCGCAACATCCCGACCGGTACCTTCATCCACGCGGTGGAGCTCCGTCCGGGCGGCGGCGCGAAGCTCGGTCGTTCCGCGGGCGCCCAGATCCAGCTGCTCGCCAAGGAAGGCCAGTACGCCACCCTGCGTATGCCGTCCGGTGAAATGCGCATGGTCGACGTGCGCTGCCGGGCGTCGGTCGGCCAGGTCGGCAACGCCGAGCAGGCCAACATCAACTGGGGCAAGGCCGGCCGTATGCGGTGGAAGGGCAAGCGCCCGACCGTCCGTGGTGTCGCCATGAACCCCGTTGACCACCCGCACGGTGGTGGTGAGGGCAAGACGTCCGGCGGTCGCCACCCGGTGAACCCCAAGGGCAAGCCCGAGGGCCGCACCCGCCAGGCCAACAAGTCCAGCGACCGGCTGATCATCCGTCGTCGGAGCAAGAGGAAGAAGCGGTAGGAGCAGCCGAAATGCCACGTAGCCTTAAGAAGGGTCCCTTCGTGGACGACCACCTTCAGAAGAAGGTGGACGCCCAGAACGAGAAGGGCACCAAGAACGTCATCAAGACGTGGTCGCGGCGCTCCATGATCGTTCCCGACATGCTCGGGCACACGATCGCCGTGCACGACGGCCGCAAGCACGTCCCGGTGTTCGTCACCGAGTCGATGATCGGCCACAAGCTCGGAGAGTTCGCCCCCACGCGGACGTTCCGCAGCCACGTCAAGGAAGACCGGCGCAGCCGGCGATAGACGCCTTCAGAAGCATTTAGAGGAGTAAGCGATGGAAGCCAGGGCTCAGGCGCGGTTCGTCCGTGTCACGCCCCTCAAGGCCCGCCGCGTGGTGGACCTTATTCGCGGGCTGCCCGCTTCGGAGGCGCAGGCCGTGCTGCAGTTCGCTCCCCAGTCGGCGAGCGAGCCGATCTACAAGGTGCTCAGCAGCGCCATGGCGAACGCCGAGCACAACTTCAACCTCGACCCCAGCACGCTCGTCGTGAGCCGCGCCTGGGTCGACGAGGGCCCGACGCTGAAGCGGTTCCGCCCGCGTGCACAGGGTCGCGCCTATCGGATCAACAAGCGGACGAGCCACATCACCGTGATCGTGGAATCCCGCGAGCCGAAGGGAAGGACCCGATAGTGGGCCAGAAGGTTAACCCGCACGGGTTCCGCCTCGGCATCACGACCGACTTCAAGAGCCGGTGGTACGCCGACAAGCTGTACAAGTCGTACGTCGCCGAGGACGTGGCGATCCGCCGCATGCTGCAGAAGGGCATGGAGCGGGCCGGCATCTCCAAGGTCGAGATCGAGCGCACCACGGACCGTGTGCAGGTGGACATCCACACCGCGCGTCCGGGCATCGTGATCGGCCGCCGCGGCGCCGAGGCGGACCGCATCCGCGGTGACCTCGAGAAGCTGACCAAGAAGCAGGTCCAGCTCAACATCCTCGAGGTCAAGAACCCGGAGATCGACGCCCAGCTCGTCGCTCAGGGTGTCGCCGAGCAGCTGTCCAGCCGTGTCTCGTTCCGCCGCGCCATGCGCAAGGCGATGCAGTCGGCCATGAAGTCCGGCGCCAAGGGCATCCGTGTCCAGTGCGCCGGTCGTCTGGGCGGCGCCGAGATGTCGCGGTCGGAGTTCTACCGTGAGGGTCGCGTGCCGCTGCACACCCTCCGCGCGGACATCGACTACGGCTTCTACGAGGCCCGTACCACCTTCGGCCGCATCGGCGTGAAGGTCTGGATCTACAAGGGCGAGGCTCCGACCAGCCGCGCCGAGCGTGAGGCGGCTGCCGCCGGCGCTCGTGCCGGCCAGCGTCGCGAGCGTGACGACCGTCGTGGTGGCGGCGGCGACCGTCCGCGTCGTGGCGGCGGTGACCGTCCGCGTCGTGGCGGCGGCCGTGGCGACCGCGCCCCCCGTACCGAGGCAGCTTCGCAGGCTGCCCCTGAGACCGGCCCGGCTGCGCAGCCGGGTGCTGAAGGGAGCTGACCATGCTGATCCCGCGCAGGGTCAAGCACCGCAAGCAGCACCGGCCTGACCGCAGCGGAGCCGCCAAGGGCGGCACCAGGGTCGTGTTCGGCGAGTTCGGCATTCAGGCTGTTGAGCACTCCTACGTGACCAACCGCCAGATCGAGTCCGCTCGTATCGCCATGACCCGTCACATCCGCCGTGGCGGCAAGGTGTGGATCAACATCTACCCCGACCGTCCGCTCACCAAGAAGCCGGCCGAGACCCGCATGGGTTCCGGTAAGGGTTCGCCGGAGTGGTGGATCGCCAACGTCAAGCCCGGACGCGTGATGTTCGAGCTGTCCGGCGTGGCGGAGTCGGTCGCTCGTGAGGCGCTCACCAGGGCGATCCACAAGCTGCCGATGAAGTGCAAGATCGTTAAGCGTGAAGTGGGTGAGGCGTGATGGCTAAGGGCCTGACCGCCGGCGAGCTGCGAGTGGAGGACCAGGACACCCTGGTCCAGAAGCTCAAGGAAGCCAAGGAGGAGCTGTTCAACCTCCGCTTCCAGGCAGCGACCGGTCAGTTGGAGAGCCACGGGCGGCTGCGCGCCGTCCGCCGCGAGATCGCCCGTATCTACACCGTGATGCGCGAGCGTGAGCTCGGCATCGTCACGGTCGAGAAGGAGACGAGCGATGGCTGAGACCGAGACCACCGGAACCACCGAGGCGAACGACGCGCGGAACTTCCGCAAGGTCCGTGAGGGCCTGGTCGTCAGCGACAAGATGGACAAGACCGTCGTCGTCGCCGTCGAGGACCGCGTCAAGCACCGTCTGTACGGCAAGGTCATCCGCCGTACGACCAAGTACAAGGCACACGACGAGGCCAACGCCTGCGGCGTCGGCGACCGCGTGCTGCTCATGGAGACCCGCCCCCTCTCCGCCACCAAGCGGTGGAGGGTCGTGGAGATCCTCGAGAAGGCCAAGTAAGGCTCTTCTCGGATATACCGCGCCTCGTGGGGGCCTCAGGGCCCCCATGACGGCGTCCAAGGACGCGAGGTCCTCCGGGCCTCGCGTCGCCTGCGGTGCGGCCCCTTCGTGGACTGTGGCCGTGGGAACAAGACAACGACAGGTTCCGCCAGGCTCAGAGATGAGAACCGGCGCGACTAACAGGAGTTCAAGTGATCCAGCAGGAGTCGCGGCTCAAGGTCGCCGACAACACTGGTGCGAAGGAGATCCTTTGCATCCGTGTTCTCGGTGGCTCGGGCCGACGCTACGCCGGTATCGGCGACATCATCGTCGCCACTGTCAAGGACGCGCTGCCGGGCAGCACGGGCGTCAAGAAGGGCGACGTGGTCAAGGCCGTCGTCGTCCGCACGGTCAAGGAGCGCCGCCGGCCCGACGGCTCCTACATCCGCTTCGACGAGAACGCCGCCGTCATCATCAAGGACAGCGGTGACCCTCGTGGCACTCGTATCTTCGGCCCGGTCGGCCGCGAGCTGCGCGACAAGAAGTTCATGCGCATCATCTCGCTCGCCCCGGAGGTGCTGTAATGCCGAAGCTGCATGTGAAGAAGGGTGACCTGGTTCAGGTCATCGCCGGCAAGGACAAGGGTGCCAAGGGTCACGTCATCGCCACGTACCCGCGCGAGGACCGCGTGGTGATCGAGGGCGTCAACATGATCAAGAAGCACACCAAGGAGTCTCTCCAGGGTCCGCGTGGCGCCAAGACCGGCGGCGTGCAGACGATGGAGGGCCCCATCCACGTGTCCAACGTGAAGAAGCTCAAGGACGAGAAGCCCGCCGACAAGAAGGCCGACAAGGCCGAGGAGACGGGTGAGGACAGCTGATGACCGCCACGACCACTGAGACCGAGCGCCCGACGCCGCGACTCAAGACGAAGTACCGCGAGGAGATCGCGGCCCAGCTTCGCGAGCAGTTCGGCATCGAGAACGTCATGCAGATCCCGGCCCTGACCAAGATCAAGGTCAACATGGGTGTCGGTGAGGCGGCTCGCGACTCCAAGCTCATCGAAGGCGCCGTACGCGACCTCACCGCGATCACCGGCCAGAAGCCGGCCGTCGTCCGGGCGCGCAAGTCCATCGCGCAGTTCAAGCTGCGTGAGGGCATGCCGATCGGCGCGCACGTCACGCTGCGCGGCGACCGCATGTGGGAGTTCCTCGACCGCCTGCTGGCCCTGGCGCTGCCCCGTATCCGGGACTTCCGCGGCCTGTCGCCGAAGCAGTTCGACGGCAACGGCAACTACACGTTCGGTCTGACCGAGCAGGTCATGTTCCACGAGGTCGACCAGGACAAGGTCGACCGCCCGCGGGGCATGGACATCACGGTCGTGACCACCGCGACGAACGACGACCAGGGCCGGGCGCTGCTGAAGCTCCTCGGCTTCCCGTTCAAGGAGGCCTGATCCAATGGCGAAGAAGTCGCTGATCGCCAAGGCGGGGCGCAAGCAGAAGTTCGAGGTCCGGGCCTACACCCGGTGCTCGCGTTGCGGTCGTCCGCGCGCGGTGTACCGCAAGTTCGGTCTGTGCCGCGTGTGCTTCCGCGAGATGGCGCACCGGGGCGAGCTGCCCGGCATCACCAAGTCGAGCTGGTAGATACTCTGGGGGGCGGCTCCGCGTCGTCCCCCGGAGTCCATGTTCAGAAGAAGACAGGACGCTTCGCGTCCATGACCGCGCCGAAGGTCCACCGGCAGAGCGCTGCTTGGCCGACTGGAAACCGCGGCGAGGAAGGCCACTGGCCATGACGATGACCGACCCCATCGCAGACATGCTGACGCGTCTGCGCAATGCGAACTCGGCGTACCACGAGAGCGTGTCGATGCCGTATTCGAAGATCAAGGCGCACATCGCCGAGATCCTCCAGCAGGAGGGTTACATCCAGTCCTGGGCCGTCGAAGACGCCAAGGTCGGAAAGAACCTCGTGGTGGAGCTCAAGTTCGGGCCTACCCGTGAGCGTTCGCTCGCGGGCCTGCGCCGGGTTTCCAAGCCCGGTCTGCGGGTTTATGCGAAGAAGGACAACCTGCCTCGAGTTCTGGGCGGGCTGGGCGTCGCGATCATCTCGACGTCCGCCGGTCTCATGACTGACAAGCAGGCCGGCAAGCGTGGCGTGGGCGGCGAAGTCCTCGCCTACGTCTGGTAGAGGGGAGGAACACAGCATGTCGAGAATCGGACGGCTGCCCATCCCTGTGCCCAGTGGCGTAGACATCACGATCACCGGCCAGGATGTCCAGGTCAAGGGCCCGAAGGGCACGCTTTCTCACACGGTCGCGGACCCGATTACGGTCGGTCGTGACGACGACGGCGCCATCGCCGTCTCCCGGCCCAACGACGAGAACAAGGTCCGTGCGCTGCACGGCCTGTCCCGGACGCTGATCGCCAACATGGTGCAGGGCGTCACCCAGGGGTACACGAAGTCCCTGGAGATCGTCGGCGTCGGTTACCGCGTCCAGGCCAAGGGCCCGACGCAGCTGGAGTTCTCGCTGGGCTTCAGCCACCCGGTCATCGTCGACGCCCCCGAGGGTGTCTCCTTCCGCGTCGAGAAGCCGACCCTGTTCCACGTGGACGGCATCGACAAGCAGAAGGTCGGCGAGGTCGCGGCCAACATCCGCAAGTTGCGCAAGCCTGACCCGTACAAGGGCAAGGGCGTGCGTTACCAGGGCGAACAGATCCGCCGCAAGGTCGGAAAGGCTGGTAAGTAGGCATGGCTCCGAAGACTGCGTTCAGCAAGCACACGGCTGCCCGCACCGTCTCGCGGGCTCGCCGTCACCGCCGCGTCCGCAAGTTCGTCGTCGGTACGGCCGAGCGTCCGCGCCTGGTCGTCAACCGTTCGACCCGTCACATGTTCGTCCAGATCGTGGACGACTCCGTCGGTCACACGCTGGTGAGCGCCTCCACCATGGACGCCTCGCTGCGCACCCTTGAGGCCGACAAGACGGAGAAGGCCAAGAAGGTCGGCGAGCTCCTCGCTCAGCGGGCCAAGGAAGCCGGGATCACCAAGGTCGTCTTCGACCGCGGTGGCAACCGGTATGCAGGTCGGATCGCGGCGCTGGCTGACAGCGCTCGCGAGGGCGGGCTCGAGTTCTGATGAGGGCCCGGGGATCGCAAATGATGGCAACTGAGAAGAGGAACCACTGATGGCTGCAGCTCCGCGTCGCGGTGGCGGCACCGGTGGCGAGCGGCGGGACCGTCGTGACGATCGCCGCGGTGGCGCCGCCGACAAGGGCGTCTCGTACATCGAGCGCGTAGTGAAGATCAACCGAGTGGCCAAGGTCGTGAAGGGTGGTCGTCGCTTCAGCTTCACCGCCCTCGTCGTCGTCGGTGACGGCAACGGCCTGGTCGGCGTCGGTTACGGCAAGGCCAAGGAAGTCCCCGCGGCCATCGCCAAGGGCGTCGAAGAGGCCAAGAAGCACTTCTTCAAGGTGCCCCGCATCCAGGGCACCATCCCGCACACCGTGCAGGGCGAGGAGGCGGCCGGTGTCGTCTTCCTGCGTCCGGCGTCGGCCGGTACCGGCGTCATCGCCGGTGGCCCGGTGCGCGCGGTCCTGGAGTGCGCCGGCATCCATGACGTGCTGTCCAAGTCGCTCGGCTCGGACAACCCGATCAACATCGTGCACGCCACCGTGGCGGCTCTGAAGGGCCTTTCCCGCCCCGAGGAGATCGCCGCCCGCCGTGGCCTGCCGATCGAGGACGTGGCTCCGGCCCGCATGCTCAAGGCTCAGCGCGAGGGCATCGCCGAGGCCGCGGCCGCGAAGGCGGTGAGCTAGTCATGGCACGCCTGAAGATCACTCAGGTTCGCTCGAAGATCGGTGGCAAGCAGAACCAGCGTGACTCGCTGCGTTCGCTTGGCCTGAAGCGAATCGGCGATGTCGTCGTCAAGGAGGACCGTCCCGAGATTCGCGGGATGGTGTCCGTGGTGACGCACCTCGTCGAGGTGGAAGAGGTCGACTAGTCATGACTGACAAGGCTCCGCTCAAGATTCACGACCTGCGTCCTGCTCCGGGTGCCAACAAGTCGAAGATCCGCAAGGGTCGCGGCGAGGCGTCCAAGGGCAAGACGGCCGGTCGCGGCACCAAGGGCAGCCACGCCCGTACCACGGTTCCCCTCGGCTTCGAGGGTGGCCAGGTGCCGCTGCAGAGGCGTCTGCCGAAGCTCAAGGGCTTCTCCAACGCCCTGTTCAAGACGACCTACCAGGTCGTCAACCTGGACAGGCTCGGCGAGCTGTTCCCCGAGGGTGGCGACGTCACCGTCGAGGCCCTGGTGGCCAAGGGCGCCGTTCGCAAGAACCAGCTCGTGAAGGTGCTCGGCACCGGCGAGATCTCCGTCGCTGTGAACGTTACGGCTCACGCCTTCTCGTCCGCCGCGAAGGAGAAGATCGCCGCCGCCGGTGGTTCCGTTACCGAGCTGTAGCTCCGCTATGACGAGGCGTGGGGGTTCCGACAATGGGCCCCCACGCCCTTAGTGCGTTAGAGTTCGGCGAGACGGCAGGATTCTGTCCGGCTCGTTTGACTTGAGACTTGACATGGCAGATCCCCGCACCACCGCATACTCACATCGCCATAAAGGCGCGCAGGAGGGACCGTGCTGACCGCGTTTACCCGGGCGTTCCGGACACCGGACCTGCGCAAGAAGTTGCTCTTCACCCTGGGCATCATCGCGCTGTTCCGTCTCGGCTCGGTTCTTCCGACTCCGGGAGTTCACGTCCAGAACCTCGCGGCCTGTTTCGATCAGGCCCGTAACGGAGCCACCGGCAACATCTATGGGATGGTGCAGCTGTTCAGTGGTGGTGCGCTCCTGAAGCTGTCGGTGTTCGCGCTGGGCATTATGCCGTATATCACCGCGAGCATCATTCTTCAGCTGCTCGTCGTGGTGATTCCACGTCTTGAGGCTCTCAAGAAGGAAGGCCAGGCGGGTCAGGCCAAGATCACGCAGTATACGCGTTATCTGACCATCGGCCTCGGCATCCTCCAGTCGACCGCCTTCATCGCGCTCGCGCGGTCCGGTCAGCTGTTCCCCAACTGCCAGCAGGACGTCCTGCTCGACCCCGACAACATCTTCGGCATCGTCACGATGGTCATCATCATGACGGCCGGCACGTCGGTGATCATGTGGCTCGGTGAGCTCATCACCGACCGCGGCGTCGGCAACGGCATGTCCATCCTGATCTTCACCCAGGTCGTCGCGGTCTTCCCGTCCGAGCTGACCAACATCTTCCAGGCGAACAAGTTCACCTTCGCGGTCGTCATGGTCGTCGGTGTCTTCATGATCGCGGCCGTGGTCTTCGTCGAGCAGGCGCAGCGCCGCATCCCGGTCCAGTACGCCAAGCGCATGGTGGGCCGCAGGATGTACGGCGGCACCTCGACGTACATCCCGCTCAAGGTCAACCAGGCCGGCATCATCCCGGTCATCTTCGCCTCGTCGCTGCTCTACCTGCCGCAGCTGCTGACCTCGCTCTTCCCGACCTCGAACAACGCGGTCGTGCAGTGGATCTCCCAGTACCTGGTCAGGGGCGACCACCCGGTCTACATGATCACGTTCTTCGTGCTGATCGTCTTCTTCACGTACTTCTACGTGTCGATTACGTTCAACCCCGCTGAAGTCGCCGACAACATGAAGAAGTACGGTGGGTTCATTCCGGGCATCCGTCCCGGCCGTCCGACGGCTGAATACCTGAACTTCGTGCTCACCCGTCTGACCGCGCCCGGCGCGCTCTATCTGGGTCTGATCTCCATGATCCCGATCGTCGCGCTGGCGGTGGCCGGGGCTAGCCAGAACTTCCCGTTCGGAGGGACGAGCATTCTGATCATGGTTGGTGTCGGCCTGGACACGGTGAAGCAGATCGAGAGCCAGCTCCAGCAGCGTAACTACGAAGGTTTCCTGCGGTAGTGCGTCTCGTTCTCGTCGGGCCCCCCGGAGCGGGTAAGGGGACACAGGCCCAGTACATCGCATCGAACCTGTCCATCCCGAAGATCTCGACAGGTGACATCTTCCGTGCCAACGTCTCGGGCGGCACGGACCTCGGCAAGCTGGCCAAAACCTACATGGACCGTGGCGATCTCGTGCCCGACGAGGTCACCATCGCCATGGTCCGCGACCGACTGTCCGAGGACGACGCGCAGGACGGGTTCCTGCTCGACGGCTTCCCGAGGAACGTCGCGCAGGCGGAGATCCTGCGCGACATGCTCAAGGACTGGGGTCTGGAGCTCGACCTGGTGCTGGAGCTGGTCGTGGACGACGACGAGGTCGTCCGGCGGCTGGCGGGGCGGCGCACGTGCAGTCAGTGCGGCCGTATCTGGCACGTGGAGTTCGACGACAAGAAGGACGACAAGTGCGACGCCTGCGGCGGCGCGCTGTTCCAGCGGGACGACGACAAGGAAGAGACCGTCAGGCACCGCCTGGAGGTCTACCAGGAGCAGACCGCGCCGCTGGTCTCGTACTACGTCGACGAGGGCATCCTCGTGGGCGTCGACGCGACCGGGCCGGTCGAAGAGGTGACGCAGCGGGCCATGGAGGCGATCCGCCCGTACCTGGGATGACGCCGGACACGATCTCCTGCGAAGGTGGCACGGATCTCCGTGCCACCTTGCTTTTTTGTGTGCGGCTATTGTGGGGGAATTAGGGCTCCCACGAGGCCCGTCAGAAACCCCGGGGGGTGCCGAACAATGTTCAAGAGAAACCGACACGGAATCCAGATCAAGTCGCCCGAGCAGCTGGAGAAGATGCGGGCCGCCGGCCTGGTGGTCGGGCGCACGCTCGATCTGCTGAAGCGCTCCGTCGAGCCCGGCATGACGCCGCTCGACCTCGACTCCATCGCCGAGAAGGCGATCAGGGACGAAGGCGCGATCCCGTCGTTCAAGGGATACCAGGGCTTCCCCGCGACGATCTGCGCGTCCGTCAACGACGAGGTGGTGCACGGCATCCCCACGGACGCCCGCAAGCTGCGCGAGGGCGACGTCATCTCCATCGACTGCGGCGCGATCCTGGAGGGCTGGCACGGCGACTCCGCCGTCACGGTGCCGGTCGGCGAGGTCGACCCGAAGCTGACCGAGCTGATGCGGGTCACCGAGGAGGCCATGTGGCGCGGCATCGCCGCGCTGAAGGTCGGCCGCCACCTGTCCGACATCGGCTACGAGATCGAGCGCTACGTCAAGACTCAGGGCCGCTTCGGCATCCCCCCGGAGTACGGCGGCCACGGCATCGGCACCGAGATGCACATGGACCCGTGGATCGCCAACCACGGCAAGCCGGGCCGCGGCCCGCTGCTGGAGGAGGGCATGTGCCTGGCCATCGAGCCCATGGTGAATCTGGGCACCGAGCGCACCCGCGTGCTGGCCGACGACTGGACGGTTGTGACGATCGACGGGAAGGCCTCGGCGCACTTCGAACACAGCGTCGCGGTGACACATAATGGACCTTGGGTGCTTACCGCCCTGGACGGTGGCGAAGAGCGCCTGAGTCACCTTCAGCCCTGACCCCCGGGAGTGGTGGAATGGCGAACAGCCCCGAGATGCGTGCCTCGGACGTCGACCGCGATCGGGTGGCCGCCATCCTCCGGGAGCACACCGCGCAGGGCCGCATCACGATGGAGGAGTTCAACGAGCGGCTCGAAGAGCTCTACAAGAGCAAGACCTACGGTGACCTGGCCAAGCTGACCGCCGACCTGCCCGACGTCGACCTGCGCCACCGGCCGGCGAAGCCCGAGGCGGCGCCCGCGACGCGCGGTAACCTGCATCCGGGCATGCGGGCGGCCTGGGGCGCCTGGGCCACGGCCAGCGCCATCAACTGGGTGATCTGGCTGATCGTGAGCGTCTCGTCCGATCACATGATCTATCCGTGGCCGCTGTGGGTCATGGGGCCCTGGGGCGTGATCCTGCTGATGAGCACGATCTTCGGGAACGGGCCGAAGCGCAGTTAGCCCGGAGCCGTGTGTGCCGTAATGCACTGTGTGTATTCCTCCGCAGTGCGGGGCGGCGCTGGTTCCTAGCGTGTGCCGTGTCGGGAACACGACTCACGGAGGAATCAGATGCGCAAGGTCCTCGCAGCCGCCGCCCTCGCCGGCTCGATCGCCGTCACCGGTCTCGCCGTCGCCCCCGCCGCCCAGGCGGCCTCGTCCGGGGGGTGGGGCACGTTCTACGCGGCCAACCACAAGGCGTACACGCACGGCAGCACGTACCGGTCGCACGGCAAGGTCTACACCCACTGGTACGGCAAGGAGGCCACGCCGAAGTTCGGCTACGTGTGGTTCCGGTACTACGCGAACGGCAGCTGGCACCAGTTCTCCCGGAAGTGGGACGGGAGCCACGACGAGACCTGGTCCGGCCGGGGGATCAAGAAGATCTACACCTGGACGTGCTGGGGCGGCTCGTCCACGTACTGCGGTGACCGGCACCGCATCTTCTAGGAGCACTCCGCGAAGGGCTCGCCGGTCCGCCCGGCGGGCCCTTCGGTGTACGGTCGAAGGAGTGCGGGCCGTGGGGTAGACTCTTACATGGTTGTGTCAGGACACCTGGCACGCGTTTCGCGTTTAGGGCTCAGGTGTCGTACACTCCTTAGTCGGCTCACTATGACTATCACGCGTCGGCGGTCTTTGCCGATCGCCGCTCTCTTCGAAGCGTGAGGTCGCGGCTGCTTAGTGAACCGGAGCCTCAGACGACCGATCAGTGAAACGCGAGGGATTTTGGCCAAGAAAGACGGCGCCATCGAGATCGAGGGCACTGTGGTTGAGTCGCTCCCGAACGCCATGTTCCGGGTGCAGCTCGACAACGGCCATAAGGTCCTGGCCCACATCAGCGGACGGATGCGGATGCACTACATCCGAATTCTGCCGGACGACAGGGTAGTCGTTGAACTGAGCCCCTACGACCTGAGTCGCGGGCGGATCGTCTACCGATACAAGTAAGACGTCTGAGGAACACGAAGGACAATGAAGGTAAAGCCGAGCGTCAAGAAGATCTGCGACAAGTGCAAGGTGATTCGCCGGCACGGTCGCGTCATGGTGATCTGCGACAACCTGCGCCACAAGCAGCGTCAGGGTTAGTCGTACGCAAGGTTTCTCCGAGTCCGCCCCGATTTAGGGAGCGGGCTCGACGCATGAGGAGCCCGCGACAGTAATCGCGTCTCACACCTGGGCCGGCGGAGCGATCCGTACCACTCAGGAGACCCCCGGTCGGAGGCCGGGGCCCTCACCCCGGGCATGGGGAGGGGTAGTGCGGCGCAAGACCTCCGCCCAAAAGAAGGAGAATGCCCGACCATGGCTCGCCTGGTTGGCGTCGACCTCCCCCGCGAGAAGCGGCTGGAGATCGCTCTCACCTACATCTACGGAATCGGCCGCACCCGCGCCCAGGAGATCCTCCAGGCGACCGGTGTCAGCGGCGACCTCCGCGTGCACCAGCTCTCCGACACCGAGCTCGTCCCGATGCGTGACTACATCGAGGCGAACTTCAAGATCGAGGGTGACCTGCGCCGCGAGGTCCAGGCCGACATCCGTCGCAAGATCGAAATCGGTTGCTACCAGGGCATCCGGCACCGCAAGGGCCTTCCGGTCCACGGTCAGCGCACGCAGACCAACGCGCGTACCCGTAAGGGCAAGAAGAAGACCGTCGCCGGTAAGAAGAAGCCCGGTAAGAAGTAGTCCACAGCCGCGGACCGAAGATCTCAGGAGTAATGGCAAACAATGCCTCCTAAGAGCCGTCAGGGTGCCCCGAAGAAGGTGCGCCGCAAGGAAAAGAAGAACGTCGCTCACGGGCACGCCCACATCAAGAGCACGTTCAACAACACGATCGTCTCGATCACCGACCCGAACGGGAACGTGATCTCCTGGGCCAGCGCCGGCCACGTGGGTTTCAAGGGCTCCCGTAAGTCCACCCCGTTCGCCGCCCAGATGGCCGCCGAGAACGCCGCCCGCCGCGCCATGGAGCACGGCATGCGCAAGGTCGACGTGTTCGTCAAGGGTCCCGGCTCCGGCCGTGAGACCGCGATCCGCTCCCTCCAGGCCACCGGCCTTGAGGTGGGTTCGATCCAGGACGTCACGCCGGTCCCGCACAACGGCTGCCGTCCGCCGAAGCGCCGCCGCGTCTGAATTTCCCCAGGAGATATTGAGAAATGGCTCGTTACACGGGCGCGGACTGCAAGCTCTGCCGTCGCGAGAAGACCAAGCTCTTCCTCAAGGGCAGCAAGTGCGAGTCCGCCAAGTGCCCCATCGAGATCCGTCCTTACCCGCCGGGTGAGCACGGCCGCGGACGCCCCAAGGAGTCCGAGTACCAGCTTCAGCTTCGCGAGAAGCAGAAGACCCGTCGCATCTACGGCGTCCTCGAGAAGCAGTTCCGCAACTACTACGAGGAGGCCGCGGGCAAGAGCGGCAAGTCGGGTGAGGTGCTGCTCCAGATCCTGGAGAGCCGTCTCGACAACGTCGTCTACCGCGCCGGCTTCGCCCAGTCGCGTGACGCCGCCCGCCAGCAGGTGCGCCACGGCCACATCCTGGTGAACGGCAAGAAGGTCGACATCCCGTCGTACCGCGTTCGCGAGCACGACATCATCGAGGTCCGCGAGACCAAGCGCAACCTGCTGCCCTACGAGGTCGCTCGGGCGACCGCGGGCGAGCGCACGGTTCCCGCGTGGCTCGGCGTCGTGCCGGAGAAGCTCCGCGTCCTGGTCCACCAGCTGCCGGTTCGCCAGCAGATCGACACCCAGGTCCAAGAGCAGCTCATCGTCGAGTACTACTCCAAGTAGTCACTGACGTCCTAGTTCGGGTGCGGATTTCCGTACCCGAACTAGACTGTTTATCGGAGTGGCGTCATATGGCGGGCGCCACACGACAAGGGGAGAACCCACCATGCTGATCGCTCAGCGTCCGACTCTTCTCGAAGAGTCGATCGACGAGACCCGGTCCCGGTTCGTCATCGAGCCGCTGGAGCCGGGCTTCGGCTACACCATCGGCAACTCGCTGCGTCGCACGCTGCTGTCGTCCATCCCGGGCGCGGCCGTGACGAGCATCCGCATCGAGGGCGTGCTGCACGAGTTCTCGACCGTTCCCGGGGTCAAGGAAGACGTCACCGACATCATCCTGAACCTCAAGGAACTGGTCGTCTCCTCCGAGCACGACGAGCCGGTCGTGATGTACCTGCGCAAGCAGGGCCCGGGTGAGGTCACCGCCGCCGACATCGCGCCTCCGGCCGGTGTCGAGGTGCACAACCCCGAGCTGCGCATCGCCACGCTCAACGGCAAGGCGAAGCTGGAGATGGAGCTGACCGTCGAGCGCGGTCGCGGCTACGTCTCCGCCGCCCAGAACAAGCAGCCGGGCCAGGAGATCGGGCGCATCCCGATCGACTCGATCTACTCCCCGGTGCTCAAGGTCACCTACAAGGTCGAGGCGACCCGAGTCGAGCAGCGCACCGACTTCGACCGTCTCATCCTCGACGTCGAGACCAAGCCCGCCATGAAGCCCCGCGACGCGGTGGCCTCGGCCGGCAAGACCCTCGTCGAGCTCTTCGGCCTGGCCCGTGAGCTCAACGTCGAGGCCGAGGGCATCGACATCGGCCCGTCGCCGACCGACGCCGCCCTGGCCGCCGACCTGGCGCTGCCGATCGAGGAGCTGAACCTGACCGTTCGCTCCTACAACTGCCTCAAGCGCGAGGGCATCCACACCGTGGGTGAGCTCGTCGCCCGCAGCGAGCAGGACCTTCTCGACATAAGGAACTTCGGGGCCAAGTCGATCGAAGAGGTCAAGCAGAAGCTGCACGAGATGTCGCTGGCGCTCAAGGACTCCCCGCCCGGGTTCGACCCGAGCGCGGTGGCCGGCGGCGGCTACGACGACGACGACAGCGCGTACGTCGAGACCGAGCAGTACTGAGCCTCGTGCGGAGACCCGTCTCCGCACGTGCCCCGCACGCGCCGAGTGGCCCAGCCGCTCGGCGCGTGACGAACGTAACGGCCCAGTCGTGGTGACTGCGGCCGGCCCGACTCCGGTACCTGGTACGGCCGGGGCGGGTTAACCCAAGAGGAGAAAGCAATGCCCAAGCCCACCAAGGGTGCACGTCTTGGCGGCAGCCCGGCGCACGAGCGGCTGATCCTGGCGAACCTCGCCACGGACCTGTTCCGCCACGGCAAGATCCGCACGACGGTCGCCAAGGCCAAGCGCCTTCGTCCGCTGGCGGAGCGCCTGATCACCAAGGCGAAGAAGGGCGACATCCACAACCGTCGCCAGGTCCTGACCGTGGTCAAGGACAAGGGCGTGGTTCACCACCTGTTCACCGAGATCGCGGTGACGTTCGCCGAGCGTCCGGGTGGTTACACCCGGATCACCAAGGTCGGCGCGCGTAAGGGCGACAACGCTCCGATGGCCGTCATCGAGCTGGTGTCCGAGCCGCTGAACGGTGTCACCACCCGCCGTACCGAGGCTCCGGCCGCCGCTGCCGCTCCGGCTCCGGCCGCCGAGGAGAGTGAAGCCGCCGAGACCGAGGCGCCCGAGGCCCCCGAGGCCGCCGCCGAGGAGACCCCGGCTGCCGCCGAGGAGGCTCCGGCCGCCGAGGCCGAGGCGAAGAAGGACGAGGCCTGATCTCTCAGGCTGGTTGAATCGGGCCCGGATCCCCTTCGCGGGGGTCCGGGCCCTTTTCCGTGAACGCGAAAGGGACGATCGTGCTACGGCTCCGCCTGGATCTGGCATACGACGGGACCGACTTCTCCGGATGGGCGAGGCAGCCCGGTCGCCGTACGGTCCAGGGTGAGATCGAGCTGGCGCTCACCAGGATCCTGCGCCTGGGCGAGCCCGCCGCGCTGACCGTGGCCGGGCGTACGGACGCGGGCGTGCACGCGCGCGGCCAGGTGGCGCACGTGGACGTGCCGGCCGCGTCACTGGCCGAGCTCGACGGCAACCGCGGGCCCCTGGAACTCGATGAGCGGCTCTCTGCGCTCGTCCGGCGGCTGGGTGGGATCCTGCCGCTGGATGTACGCGTTCATCGGGTCTCGGTGGCTTCTGAGGGCTTTGACGCACGTTTCTCCGCGATGTTCCGGCGGTACGCGTACCGGGTGTGCGACACGGCGGGCGGGGTCGATCCGCTGCGGCGGCACGAGGTGGTCTGGCACAGCCGTCCGCTGGACCTCGACGCCATGAACGAGGCGGCCCGGCGGCTGGTGGGCGAGCACGATTTCGCGGCGTTCTGCAAGAAGCGCGAGGGCGCCACGACGATCAGGGAGCTGCAGCGCCTGGAGTGGACGCGCGAGGCGGACGGCGTGCTGGTGGCCGCCGTCGTGGCGGACGCGTTCTGCCACTCGATGGTCCGGGCGCTGGTGGGCTCACTGCTGGCCGCGGGCGACGGGCGGCGGCCGGTGGAGTGGCCCGGCCAGGTGCTGACCCGGGCCGTACGCGACTCCGGGGTGCACGTCGCGCCTGCGCACGGGCTGTGCCTGGAGGAGGTGGGCTACCCGGCGGCGGACGAACTCGCCGCGCGGGCCGCCGCCACCCGGCGGGTCCGCACGCTCTCAGCCCTTGGTGACGCGGCGCTCCAGGACGAGTGAGGTCTGGTCCCGGAACGCCCCGCTGACCTTGGCCAGCGTCTTGTCGCCGGCGTCCGGGGTGTGGCCGTCGGCGTGGGTGGCGTAGCTGAAGACGATGTACCTGCCCCACACCAGGCCGGCCGCGTACCCGCCGGCGATGGACACCCGCTCGCCCCCGCTTCCCTTCGCACCCGGCAGCGCGCGGAACCAGACGTTGCGCGAGAGGTTCTTGGCCTGGTCGGTCTGGACGGCGTCCTCCTTGGTCGGCAGCACCGCGATGCCGGTGGTCACGGCGTAGCGGCGCTTGCTGTCGACGAAGGTGGCCCGGATGATCCGGCTGCACTGCCGCTCGCGCAGCGCGTCGGCGAACGCGCCGGTCGCCGCCTTGTCGCAGCTCGTCTCGGTGTCGGTCTTGACCCTGGTGAACGTCGTGCCGGCGGCGGAGACCTTCTTCTTCGGGAACGCCTCCGTCAGGGACATCTTCTTCGGGTCGGTCTCCTCCGAATTGAGCATGGACGCGCCCGGCACGTCGGCGGGCGGGCTGGTGGTCAGCTCCGAGGTGGGCAGCAGCGTGGGCGGGGCGGGGGTGGCGCCCGCGGTCGTGGCGGCCGGCGGGGCGGTGTTCAGCGCGCGGTAGGCGAAGAAACCGCCGGTCGCGACGCCGGCCAGGGCGAGGGCGCCGAGTGTCACGAGCAGGGCTCGCTTGCTCTTGCCGCGGGCCGGGGGCGGTGGCGGCGGGATCTGGAACGGGGGCTGCCGGAACGCGCCGGGTGGGAAGGTGGGCGTGCCGTGGGGCGGGGTGGGGAGGTCCAGGGCGGTACCGGGCCTCTTCGTCCACAGGTCCTGGTTGAAGGGCAGGTCGGGAAGTTTGTCCTGGGTGGGGGACGGGTCCTGACGCGGCTCTGGCGAAGGCTTCGGTTCGGCGTGCTTGTCGTCCTGGCTCTGTTCTGCTGGGTGGGTGTTCTGTGCAGACGTGTCGGGAGAGTGGCCGGTTGTGCGTTGCGTCGCCTCGTCGGGGCTTTCGTCCGGGTGCCTGTCCTCCGGGCGCTTCTCCTCGGCGGGGGGCATGGGGGGCCATACGGGGACGTCGCCCGGCTCCGGGGGGCGGCCCGTCGGGTTGGTGGGGTGGGGCTCGACGTAGTGGGCCGTCCGCATGGGGCCGGTGGGCTCCTCGCGGGGGTCGGACGCGCGCATGCCCTGAGGCGGGGTGTCCAGGGCTGCCGGGTCGTGCTCCTCGTGGAGAGGGGGCGGGGTGGCGTGCTGCTGGACGGTGGCGGCGGCGTCGCGCTTGGCGGCCTCGGGGTCGAAGTAGTGGGCCGCCTTGGGGATGCCGCCCGGACGGGTGGCATCGGGGTCGTACGAACCGGCATCGGGCTCGTATGAACCGGCATCGGGCTCGTACGAACCGGCGTCGGGGGCGTATGACCCGGCTTCGGGGGCGAAGCGTCCGGCGGCGGGGCCGAAGTGTGCGGGCCCGGAACCGAACCGTGCGGCGTCAGGGCCGTCGTGTGGTGCGGCGTCCGGGGTGTCGAGGGCGTCGGCGGGGTACGGCGGGTGGCTGGGGGCGTACGGGGCGGCGTCCTGGTCGTACGGCGTGGCAGGGTCGTGCGGCGTGGCGGGGTCGTGGGGGAACGCCGGTGCGGTGGCGTTCGGGTCGGCGGGCACGCCGGAGGCGGCGGTGCCGGTGGCGGGGGTGCCGGTGGCGGCGGTCGACGGGGTGACCGGCGGCTCTGTGGGGCGGCCGGCCTGGGTGGTCGGGAATCGGGCGGTGGGGTCGCCGAGGGCCGGGTCGTCGGTGTCCGGCTCGGCTACGAGTTCGCCCGTGGCGGCGGGCCAGGGAGGCATGACGTGCGGGTCGGCGACCGGGGCGGGCCACACCTGAAGGCCCGCGGCGGCGGCCGTGAACGCCGGCGGCGGCTCCCACGGCGGCGCACCCGGTACGACCGGCCCTGGCTGCTCCCACGGCGGCGCGCCCGGCGCACCCGGCGCGGCCGACTGGCCTCGCCAGGCGGGAGGGTCTTCCTCCGGGACGGCGGCCCACTGGCCGGGAGCAGGAGTCCAGGAGGCGTCGTCCTCCGGCTGCGGACCCCGCTTGGCGTTCTCCGTGGGCTGCGGACCCCGGCTGGCGTCGTTCTGGGGTTGCCGACTCCAGGAGGTGTCGTCCTTTGGCTGCGAGCCCTGGTCGGGGCTGCCTCCTGGGTGTTGGCTCCAGCTGGTGTCGTTTTCGGGTTGCGGGCTCCAGGGGGCGTCGGCCTCCGGCTGTGGGCCCTGGTCGGGGCTGCCTCCTGGGTGTTGGCTCCAGCTGGTGTCGCTTTCGGGTTGCGGACTCCAGGGGGCGCCGGTCTCCGGCTGTGGGCCCACGGCAGGGTTGCCCCCTGGGTGCTGGCTCCAGCTGGCGTCGTTTCCCGGCTGTGGGCCCCAAGTGGCTTCGGTGGCGTTTCTGGGGGTCCAGGGGGTTTGGTCGGGAGCTTGGGGGGCCCAGGCGGGTGTGTCGGGGGTGCCTGCGCTCGGCCCGGTCTCGCTGGATGGCCTGGGGCCCCAGCCGGCTTCGGTTGGGGTGCCGAGGGGGCGTCCGGGGCCGGTGACGGCTCTGGGCGGCGAGGCGGCCTGGTCGGGAGCTTGGGGCGCCCATGAGGGCGGCTGGGCGGGCGATCGGGACGGCTCGCCGGCTGTGTCGGAGATCTGGGGGGCCCAGGCGGGCCTCGTCGGGGCGTCAACCGCCCACTCGGGGGCATCGGCAATCCCTGCGGGGTCGGAAGCCGAGACGGGCGTTCCGGGCATGTGGGACGTGGAGGCAGGCGTTCCCGAGGTGCCGGGGGCGGAGGCGGGGGCTCCCGGGTTGGGGCCGGGGGCGGGTGTGCCGGGGATGCCGGATCCGGAGGCCGCGGGGCCCGAGGCGGGGGGAGCGCCGGTGGGGGTAGGGGGAGCGCCGGTGGGGGTGTTCGGTGTGCCGGTTGGCCAGGGGCCGGTGTCTCTGCGGGGGACCCGTATGGCGGCGACGGTGTCTTCGTCGATTCTCGGGCCCTGAGGGGCGTCGGCCTCGGGAGGCGCGAAGGGGGCGCCGGTGGTGGGGACGGGCGCTCCGTAGGGGGCGTGATGCGCAGGGACGTTGAAGGGGCCAGAAGCTTCGGAGGAGCCCCCCGGGCGGTGGCCGGAGGTCGCGGGAAGGGCATTGGGCCCGGAGGCGGCGCCTGGGGCCGCGGGCCCGGAGGCGGCGCTTGGCGAGCGAAGCCCCGAGGACGCGCCTGGGGCATGGGGCCCGGAGGAGGCGCCGGGGGCGAGGGGCCCGGAGGAGGGGCTCGGGGCGCCGGGCCCGGAGGAGGGGCCTGGGGTGCCGAAGGGGGTGCTGATGGAGGGGTGGGGAGGGGAGGCGGGGGAGGTCGGGGATGGTGGAGCGGTGGTGTCGGGGGCGTCGTCGGCGAACCAGTCGTAGGGGGCCGAGTCGTCGTCGGCCACCTCCCACGGCTGTACGCCGGCGGACGCCTCCTCGGGCTCCGGTGGAGTGCCACCTGGAACCCGCGTCTCGTCGCCGGTCGGCTCACCTGACGGAGAGAACGCCGACGGGACGCCGCTGCCGATGCGGCCGAAACTCGGCGGTGGCATCGGTGATGCGGTCGTACGGTCGGCTTCCCTGCGATCGTGCTCAGACCCGGGTTCCTGGCCACGCATAGGGCGAGCCTAGCGAGAGTAGCGAGATCGTTATGTCGGTATGGGGGTTCCCCACGGGATCCGCTGCCCTCTTTGGGGGGTTATCGGGCGGGATGCCGGTTCAGCTGAGCGCGCTCCCCGTCATCGAACGGTTGTCCAGAGCCTTGAAGACGGTCGCGTCGCTGAGGTCCTTGATGGCTTCGAGGATGCGCTTCGATTCCTTCTTGTCCGGCTTGCTGCCGTCCTTGTTCTGGAACCACACCATGATCGCGTAGTGGCCATGGGTCGAGATCTTGGCGCCGCCGCTGCCCGAGCCGAGCATCTTGGTGACGCTGTCCTTGCCGGCCAGCGGCTTGACGTAGTTGCTCGCGTCGCCGACCTTGGCCACCTTGCTGGCGGTGCCGCTCGTCTTGAGGTTGGCCACGCCGATCGTGCCAATCACCTTGCCGGACTTGTCGCGGAAGCTGGCCCGGAGGAGCTGGGTGCACTTGCCCGACTTGAGCGCCTTCTGGAGCTTGTCGCCCAGGGCGCCGTCGGTGCACTTCTTGTCCTTGCTGGTGACCGTCATCTCGTACGAGCGCCCCGAGACGTTGATCTTCTTGGTCGAGCCGAAGATCTCCTTGACCGTGATCGGGTCGGGGTCGGTCTTGCGCTCGGCGGCGAAGCCGTACTTGCCGGGCGGGGCAGAGGGGAGCGGCGCGGAGGTCCTCGTGGGGGCGCCGGCCTCGGCGGTGCTGGGGCCGTCCGCGTTCCACATCAGCGCCAGTCCGCCGCCGAGCAGGCCCAGCAGCAGGACGCCGCCGATCGCGAAGTACAGCGGGGCGCGCGAGCGCCGACCCTCGTCGTAGGGGCTCCAGCCGACCCGGCTCTGCTGTGGCTGCGGCGGCTGCTCGGACTCCCCCGCCTGCCCTGGCTGGCCCGGCTGGCCCGGCTGCGCCGACTGCTCGGACTGCGACGAATACGGCGGCTGACCGAACGACCCGGACTGGCCGAACGACCCGGACTGGCCGAACGACCCGGACTGACCGAACGACCCCGGCTGGCCGGGCTGCTCGGGCGGCAGGAACTGGCCGGTGCGGGCTGACTGCGGCGGCTGCGAAGGCCCAGGGAAAGGGGACTGCGAGGACGGCGGCTGCGGGAACGGAGACTGCTGAGTGGTCTCGTTCTCGGCGGCGCGCTCCCTGCGCAAACGGCGGGGACCGCTGTCCATGCCACGTTCCTCATTGCCGTTGGAAACCATGCGGAGACATTACCGTGATGTTCGTCATTGAGTTCCGAAGTCCTGGGTCCACCATGGGCCGTCCGGTCCGGCGGCGACGCCGACGCCGATGGCCTTGAGGGTGCAGTCCAGGATGTTCCTGCGGTGGTCGCGGCTGTCCAGCCAGCCGCGTACGGCCTGCTCGGGCGTGCTGTAGCCGTTGCCGATGTTCTCGGCGGCGCCCCAGTGGTAGCCGGCCCGGTCCATGCGGTCCCAGGGGGAGGCGCCGTCGGGGGAGTTGTGGGCGAGCTGCCCGGTGCGCGCCATCTCCAGCGAGTGCTCGCGCGCCGAGCGTCCCAGCCTGCCGTCCACCCGCAGCGGCCCGCAGCCGTGCTCGGCGCGGGCGGCGTTGGTGAGCGTGACGACCCGGGCGGCCATGCCGGGGATCACCTTGGCCTGGTCGCCGCCGCCGGTGAACACCTGGGTGGGGTCGTCCGCGGCGTCGAAGCCGGCGATCTGCCCTTCGGGGGTCTTCGTGGGCCTCGGGGTGGACCTGCCGCGCGGCGTCCTGACCGTGCTGGCCTGTCGCGGGATGCGGTCCAGCTCGGGCCGGGCCTTCTGCCCGGCGGTGGGCGCGGGACGCGCGGTGGCCGCGGCCGGCGGGGCGGTCTCGTTGAGGTAGATGTGGGCGGTGGGCTCGACGTCGTCGGACAGCCGGCCGAGCAGCACGCCGGTGAACAGCGCGGCCATCAGGCAGGCCAGCACGCCCAGGCTGTTCCGGCGCCGCGCGCCCCGCTGGGTTTGCCGGGTGTGAGAGTTCCGCCACATACCGCAGCTAACGATAGAGATGTCGGGTACTGGGAAAGAAGGGATCCCAGGGAAACGAAATGGAACCGTTCTGCTGTCAGGTAGACTCGTGCAGGGTTACCGGTCTTTTGACCTGCGCGCCGATAGGCGGGTAACCTAATCGTTCGTTGTGTGCATAGGTCCAGCGTGACCGATGCGCGGCGCGTCCGGCGTCATCTCCCATCGTCAAGCCCATCGGGCTCGGGAGACGGAAGGTCCGGGCTGCCGTGTGCCCGCACCGACCGACCCATGTAGCTGTCGCATCCGACAGCGCCGAAGACGCGAGCAAAAGAAGGCTACGACCGTGCGCACGTACTCACCGAAGCCCGCCGACGTCCAGCGTCAGTGGTACGTCATCGACGCGACCGATGTCGTGCTGGGCCGGCTGGCCAGCCACGTCGCGAACCTGCTCCGCGGCAAGCACAAGCCGATCTTCGCCAACCACGTCGACACCGGTGACTTCGTCATCGTCATCAACGCCGACAAGATTGCGCTGAGCGGTAACAAGCGTGAGCAGAAGAAGGCGTACCGTCACTCGGGCTACCCGGGCGGTCTGCGTTCCGTCACCTATGGCGAGCTCATGGACAAGCGGCCGGAGAAGGCCGTCGAGAAGGCCGTCAAGGGCATGCTGCCGAAGAACTCCCTCGGCCGGAAGATGGCCAAGAAGCTGAAGGTCTACGCGGGTTCCGACCACCCGCACCAGGCCCAGCAGCCGGTGCAGTTCCAGATCACCCAGATCGCCCAGTAGTAGTTCGAAAGAGTTAGAGGAGAACCGTGGCTGAGCCCACCGGTGTCGAGACGGTCGTCGAGACCGAGCTGGAGGAATTCTCCGGCGAGGACTTCCCGTCCGAGTACACCACCGAGTCCGCTGCCAGCGCTGACGCGCCCGTGCGCAAGCCCGTCACCACGGGTAACTCGTACGGCACCGGTCGCCGCAAGGAGGCGATCGCCCGCGTGCGCATCGTCCCCGGCACCGGCAAGTGGACGATCAACGGTCGTTCGCTGGACGTCTACTTCCCGAACAAGGTCCACCAGCAGATCGTCAACGAGCCCTTCGTGGTCCTCGGCGCCGAAGAGGCGTTCGACGTCATCGCGCGCATCGACGGCGGCGGCGTCACCGGCCAGGCCGGCGCGCTGCGCATGGGCCTGTCCCGCGCCCTGGCGATCCTGGACGTCGACGTCAACCGCCCGCCGCTGAAGAAGGCCGGCTTTCTCACCCGTGACGCCCGCGCCACGGAGCGGAAGAAGTACGGCCTCAAGAAGGCCCGCAAGGCTCCGCAGTACAGCAAGCGCTAAATTGGCGCGCCTTTTCGGCACCGACGGGGTACGTGGGGTCGCTGGTCGCGACCTCACGGCCGAGCTCGCCATGGACCTGTCCGTGGCGGCCGCCCATGTACTCGGTGATGCGGGCGCGTTCGCGGCCACGGGACGTCGTCCCGTGGCCGTCGTGGGCCGGGACCCGCGAGCCTCCGGGGAGTTCCTGGAGGCCGCAGTGGTCGCCGGCCTCGCGGCGTCCGGAGTGGATGTGCTGCGCCTCGGCGTGCTGCCCACCCCGGCCGTCGCCCATCTCACCGCCGCGCTCGGCGCCGACCTCGGCGTCATGCTGTCCGCCTCGCACAACGCGGCGCCGGACAACGGCATCAAGTTCCTGGCCAGGGGCGGCTTCAAGCTGTCCGACGCGGTCGAGGACGAGATCGAGCGCCGGCTCGGTGAGAGCTGGTCCTTCCCCGTCGGTTCGGGGGTCGGCCGCGTGCGCGACGCGTACGGCGAGGCCGACCGCTACATCTCGCACGTCCTGACCACGATGACCGCCGCGCTCGACGGCCTGCACGTCGTGGTCGACTGCGCGCACGGCGCCGCCCACATGGTCGCGCCCGAGGCGCTGGTGCGGGCAGGCGCCCGGGTCGAGGCCATCGGCGCCAGACCCGACGGGCTCAACATCAACGCCGGGCACGGCTCCACCCACCTGGACAAGCTCCAGCAGATAGTCGTGTCCAGGGGCGCCGATCTGGGCGTGGCCTACGACGGCGACGCCGACCGCTGCCTGGCGGTCGACCACACCGGCACGGTCGTCGACGGCGACCAGATCATGGCGGTGCTCGCCGCCGCCATGCACGGCGACGGCCTGCTGTCCAAGGACACCGTGGTCGCGACCGTCATGTCCAACCTGGGCTTCAAGCTGGCGATGCGCGAGAGCGGCATCACCGTGATCGAGACCGCGGTCGGCGACCGTTACGTCCTCGAACGCATGAAGTCCGACGGGTTCAACCTGGGCGGCGAGCAGTCCGGTCACGTCATCATGCTCGACCACGCCACCACGGGCGACGGCCTGCTCACCTCGCTCCACCTGCTGGGCGTGGTGGCCAAGTCGGGCGTCCCGCTGAAGGAGCTGGCCTCGGTGATGACCCCGCTGCCGCAGATCCTGATCAACGTCAAGGACGTCGACAAGGGCAAGGCGTCGGTGCCCGAACTCATCGCCGCCGTGGCCGAGGCCGAGGCGGAGCTGGGGGAGACCGGCCGGGTGCTGATCCGGCCGAGCGGCACCGAGCCCATGATCCGGGTGATGGTGGAGGCCGCCTCCGAGGAGCACGCCAACCAGGTGGCGGGCCGCCTGGCCGACGTGGTCCGTACGGCCTGCGCCTCCTGACGCGCCTGGGCGGGTACGGCCGCGCGCCGTACCCGCCGGGCCGCTACTCGTCGCCGGTGAGGGCGAACGCCCGCAACCTGCGGCCGGCCCAGAAGACCGCCGCCACGGTCACCACGATCAGCGCCGGCACGGCGAAGCCCAGCGCGACCTTCGACTCCAGGAACGGCGAGTCGGAGATCTGATCGGCGATGGACGCGGCCCACGCCTGGATCGAGAACCTGCCCGCCGCCGGGATGAGGTTGACCACGGTGACCTCCCAGACGAGGGCGTAGATGACGCCGATCGTGACCGCGTGCTTGGTCACGACCCCGAGGAGCAGGAAGAGCGCGGCGTAGGCGATGCCGGCGATCAGGGCGCCGAGGGCGAAGCCGGCCGCGATGCCGTCCTCGCCGCCCACCAGGATCCAGGCCGCCACGTACGTCGGCAGGGCCCCGAACACGGCCATGAGCGAGGCCGCCACCCCGAACTTGGTCAGGGCGATCACGGGCCTGGAGATGGGCTTGGACATCAGGTGGATGACGGTGCCGTCGTCGATCTCCGGTGCGATGACGCCGGTGCCCGCGATGACCCCCAGCAGCGGCAGCATCGCCTGGACGGCGAACTTCTGCATCAGGTCCACGGCCAGCTTCTGGTCGGCGCCGGTCGCCACGCGCAGCAGCACGGCCAGGGCGATCAGGGCCAGCGGGAGCAGCAGGAGCAGGATGATGCGGCGACGCCCGAGCAGTGAGCGGTACGTGATGCCCGCGACCACGGTGTTCATTCAGGTGCTCCTGTTGATCAGGTAGGCGAAGACGCTCTCCAGGTCCTCGTCGGCGGGGGAGACCTGGTGCAGGCGCACACCCTCGTCGCGGGCGACGCGGGGGAGCAGCCGGGCGAAGCGCCGCAACTCGGTCGCCTGGACCTCCAGGCCGTCCGGGCGGAGCGTGATGCCGCCGGCCGACTCGTCGCGGATCAGGGCCGCGGCGAGCTTCCTGTCGTCGCTGGACCGGATGACGAACAGGTGGGGCCTGTCGGTCATCAGGCGCCTGATCTCGCGGAAGTTGCCCGAGGCGGCGTGCCGGCCGGACACCAGGACCTCGATGTGCTGGGCGACCCGCTCGACCTCCTCCAGGATGTGCGAGCTGAACAGGATCGTCTTGCCCGCGGTGCCCATGGCGCGGATGAGGTCCATCAGGTGGAGGCGCTGGCGCGGGTCCATGCCGTTGAACGGCTCGTCGAGCAGCAGCACGGCCGGGTCGTGGACGAGGGCGGCGGCCACCTTGACCCGCTGGCGCATGCCCTTGGAGTACGTCTCCACCCGGCGGTCCTTCGGCTCCTCCATCTCGACCGTGGCCAGGGCCTTGCGCGCGGCCTCGACGGGGTCGGGGAGGCCGTGCAGGCGGGCGGCGGACAGGACGAACTGCCAGCCGGTGAGGAAGCCGTACACGCCCTCACGTTCCGGGACCAGACCGATATTTCGGTAGATGTGGTGGTTCTTCCAGACCTGGGTGCCGTCCAGCGTGACCGAGCCGCCGGACGGCGCCAGGAACCCGGCCATCATGTGCAGCAACGTCGACTTGCCCGCGCCGTTGGGCCCGAGCAGGCCGGTGACGCCGGGGCCGATCGTCATGGTCACGTCGTTGACCGCCACCACGTTGCCGTACCAGCGGGACACCTGGGAGAGCTCGATCTTCATCGCGAGGCCGCCTTCCTGTAGCGCAGCGCGAGAGCGGCCAGGCCGACGCCGATCAGCACCACCAGGATCGCCGCCGAGGCGGGACCGTTCGGGTACGGGCCGTCGGCGTGGGACGGGGTGCCGAACAGCCACGACTGCACCGAGTCGACCAGCCAGAACGGGTTCATCAACCAGGCCCAGGCGGCCCCCGACTCGTTCCCGGTGTTGAGCATCGTGCCGTAGAGCAGCGGCACCGACGCCGAGGACAGCAGGTAGACCGTGATCACCGAGGCCACACCCAGCCCGCGCCGCGGCGTGAACGAGGCGAGGGCCAGGCCGAACGCCGACAGCAGCAGCGCCAGCACCAGCGCCATGAGCAGCGCGCCGAAGTACTCGCCGGTGGCGGGCGGCCCCGGCATGTCCACGACCAGCTCGCCGATCCACAGCAGCGTCAGGGGCCCGCCGACCAGCAGGAACAGCGCGGCGGTCATCGCGATCACCTTGGCGGTCACGTACTGGAAGACCGAGATCGGCCGCGACAGGTACAGGGGCAGCACGCGGTGGCGCAGGTCGGGGGCGACGACCGTGGGGGCCTGGGAGGCCAGGAAGATGGCCACCACGGCCTGCATGACGACGGCGTACCCGCTGTAGGGGATGCCGCGCTGCTTGGCCAGCGCCATGAACGCGATCGACACCACCATGGGCAGCAGCATGATGACGACCAGCGCGAACGGCACGATCTTGCTGCGCGCCGGACGGCCGAGGCCGAAGATGCCGCGCAGGCTGTGGACGGTGAGCGCGCGGGTGGCGTACGCGCCGCCCATGCGGGGGCCGTCGTAGTGCCGGTAGCCGATGTCGTAGATCTCAGACATTGGCCGCCTCCTCCCTGAAGACGTCCTCGATGCGGTGGCGTCCCTGTTCGAGGCGGATCAGGCACAGGTCGAGGTCGACGGCGGCGTCGCGGACGGCGTCGTAGGTCTCGGGCCCGAGCACCTTGACCACCAGCAGGCGGCCCTGCTGGGAGACGGTCTGGCCGGTCTCGGTCAGGCGCCGGGCCAGGGGCTCCAGGCCGTCCTCGACCTCGACCGTGACGGTCTGGGTGGCCTGGGTGAACTCCGAGATCGCCGACGAGCGCAGCAGCCGGCCGCCGTCGATGACGATCACGTGGTCGCAGATGCGTTCCAGCTCGCCCAGCAGGTGGGAGGTGACCAGCACGCTGATGCCGAACTCGGTGCCGATGCGCCTGATCAGCGTCAGCATCTCGTCGCGGCCGCGCGGGTCGAGCCCGTTGGTGGGCTCGTCGAGGAAGACGAGCTTGGGGTCGTGCACGAGAGCCTGGGCCAGCTTGACCCGCTGCTTCATGCCGGTGGAGTAGCCGCCGATCGGGCGGTAGCGCTCTTCGGCCAGGCCCACGTGGCGCAGCACGTCGGCGGCGCGCTCGCGGGCGGCCGTGCGCGGCAGCCCGGAGATCCTGGCGAGGTGGACGACCAGCTCGGTCGCGGAGACGTCGGGAGGGAGGCATTCGTGCTCGGGCATGTAGCCGACGAGCCGCCGGATCTCGGCGCCCTGCGCGGTCACGTCGAGGTCGAGCACCCGCGCGGCGCCCTGGCTGGGCGGCAGCAGGCCGAGCAGCATCTTGATCAGTGTCGACTTGCCCGCGCCGTTCGCCCCCACCAGCCCGGTGACGCCGGATCCCACGGTCACCGTGAGCCCGTCGACCGCGGTGACGGTGGGGAAACGTTTGGTCAGCCCCTCGGTGGCGAGGATGTGCATGTGGCGGACCCTACCGGGCGCGGGGTGGGCGTGGCCTCGTTCACACGGATGAACGCTGTCCTACTTGAGGCCAGAATCTCCGCTGGACCACGAGCGTGGCGGTGCCCGAGATGACCATGCCGAGGATGTTCACCGCGAGCTGCGAGACCGACCCCGCGACCTCCGCCCAGTCGCCGAGCCCCAGCGCGACGGCGAGGTAGCCGGCCGCCGGGACCGTGGTGACCGAGATGAACACGCCGATCAGCGCCGAGGACTTGCCCGCCGTCACCGACAGGACCCCCGCCGCCCCCGCCAGCAGCGCCACGATGAACGACCACTTGTCCGGCTTGACGATGAACTGCACCTCCGCGTTCACCTTCAGGTTGCCGATGTCGATCCAGCCCAGCCAGTTGGAGACCAGCGCGCAGGCGAAGGTGATGGCGATGGCCACGGTGAAGCCGATGACCAGGGTCCGCAGAGCGGTGGTGATCAGGCGTCCGCGCCGGCCCAGCAGGCCGAAGCAGATCGCGGCGATCGCGCCGAACTCCGGGCCGAGCACCATCGCGCCGACGATCAGGATGGGCGAGTTCTGCAGCACGCCGATGCCCGCGAGCTGCGTCGCGATGGCCAGGAAGGCCAGGTAGGCCCAGGTGATGCGGGAGTCGCTGGAGACCTTGTGGGCCAGTTCCTCCCACACCACCGCGTCGTCGGGATCGCCGGGCGCCTCCTCGACCGCCGCCGTGGCGGCCCTGGACAGCGACAGGTCCACCTGCTCGATGGCGATCGAGCCGACGTCCTCCACCCACTTGAGCCGGCTGATCACCTCGTTGGCCGCCTCGCGGGCGGCGTCGCAGAGGACGACGTCGCCCGCCGGCTCGCGGGCCGCCCCGGGCAGCACGATGACGTTGGTGACGCCCGTGCACTCCTGCAACAGCGCGACGGCCTCGTCGGTGCGGTCGGCAGGGATGATCAGTCGGAGATGCAGCACCCCGCCATTGTTGTCCATCGGACATTGACGTCGCGTTGACCGCCGTACGCGAGGCTGCCTCACATGACTCTCTTCAGATGCCACGATCATGGTGAGGGCTGCTGGTTCGCCGACATCGACGACCAGGAGTGCGCGGGCCGGTTCGCCGCCTATGTCTTCGACGAGGTGTTCAGGTCCGGCGAAGCCGTACCCGCCTGACCGCGTGGTCGGCGCCCTTCTGCAGGACGAGGTCGGCGCGTCCCCTGGTGGGGGCGATGTTCTCGACCAGGTTGCGCTCGTTGATGTCGCGCCAGACGTTGACCGCGAAGTCCGTGGCCTGCTCGTAGGTGAGCTCGGCGATGTACTTGAAGTAGGACTTCGGGTCCTCGAAGGCCGTGCGGCGCAGCTTGTGGAACCGTTCGACGTACCAGGTGCGGATGTCCTCGACCTTGGCGTCCACGTAGATGGAGAAGTCGAAGTAGTCGTTGACGGCCAGGGACGTGGGCGGGGCGGGCTGGAGGACGTTCAGCCCCTCGATGATCAAGATGTCTGGATTTTTCACGACCTGGCGGGCGCCGGGGACGATGTCGTACTCCAGATGGCTGTAGACCGGCGCGTACACCTCGGGAGCGCCCGCCTTGACCTCCGCCACGAACCTGACCAGCGCGCGCCGGTCGTAGCTCTCCGGGAAGCCCTTGCGCTGCATGATGCCCTTGGCCTCCAGCACCGCGTTGGGGTAGAGGAAGCTGTCGGTGGTGATCAGCTCCACGTGCGGGTGCTCGGGCCAGCGGGCCAGCAGGGTGTGCAGCAGCCGCGCCGTGGTCGACTTGCCGACCGCGACGCTCCCGGCGATGCCCAGGATGTACGGCACGCGCGTCCCCGCGTCGCCGAGGAAGGCGCTCAGCACGCTGCTGCGCTGCTTGGACCCGGTGAAGTGCAGGTTGAGCAGCCGGGTCAGGGGGAGATAGATGTCGGTGACCTCGGTGAGGTCGATGGGGTCATCGACGCCGCGCAGGTCTTCCAGCTCGTCTGCGGTGAGAGTCAAGGGCGTGTTCTTGCGGAGCTCGCTCCACTGCTCCCTGCTCAGTTCCACGTAGCCGTTGTTCACCTAGGCAGCGTAGCGATGGGGGACAAATGCGATCATGGGCGGGTGGCGCGCGGCGGCCATCCACAGCCTGTGGATAAAAACGTGGGATTACCAAAGCATGATTCCGGGAAGAAAGACCGGTCCTGACGATCCGGGCGTGCCGGAACCGGCGGGCGGCTACTGTTCCGGACGTAGCCTCCCGGGAGGTCTTGTGGATCGCCGTCGCTTCCTCGCCAACGTGCTGGCCGTGGCCGGGCCCTTCGCCGGGGTCGCCTGTGCCGGGGCCAGGGGCGGCGTCCGGCCCGCCGTCGGCTACGGGCCGCTGCGACCGGTCGCCGACCTGCGCGACGGCAAGGTGCGCCTGCACCTCCCCGACGGTTTCCGGTACCGCTCGTTCAGCGCCGCGGGCGAGAAGTTCACCGACGGCTCCACCGTCCCGGGCCGGCACGACGGCATGGCGGCCTTCAGCGGCCCCAAGGGCAGCACGATCCTCGTACGCAACCACGAGGTCACCGGCCCGGTCGGCGCGTTCGGCGACAAGGGGACCGCCTACGACCCGGCGGCCGGCGGCGGCACCTCGACCCTGCACGTCACCCGCCACGGCGAGGTGCTCAGCAGCGGCCCCTCGCTCAACGGCACCATGACCAACTGCTCCGGCGGCCCGATGCCCTGGCGGGCCTGGGTGAGCTGCGAGGAGACGGTCAACGGCCCCGACGTGGGCGACGACCCGTCCGGGAACGACAACACCAAGCTCAAGCGCAGGCACGGCTACCTGTTCGAGGTGCCGGTCGGCGGGGTCGCGAGCGCGCGCCCGATCAGGTCGGCCGGCCGCTTCCCGCACGAGTCGGCCGCCTTCGACCCCGCCGCCGGCGCCGTCTACCTCACCGAGGACAACTTCTCCTTCCCCTCCGGCTTCTACCGCTACCTGCCGCCCAAGCACCCGATGCGGGAGGGCCGGCTGCTCGACGGCGGCCGGTTGCAGATGCTCGCCGTCGACGGCGTCGAGCGCGCCGACCTGTCGCGCGGGCAGCGGGCGGGGGCCTCCTACGCCACGCGCTGGGTGGACATCGACGAGCCCGACCCCCGCTTCACCGGCAGGCCGCCGTACGAGGAGGCCGTCCAGGCGGTGGGCCGGCAGGGGCGCGCGGGCGGCGCGGCGATCTTCGCCAGGCTGGAGGGCGCGGTCTTCCACCAGGGCGTGGTGTACTTCGTCTCCACCCAGGGCGGAGCCACCGCGCCGGGCGACCGGCCGCCTCCCGGCTTCGGCGACGGGCGGGGCCAGGTGTGGGCGTACGAGACGTGGAGCGGGCGGCTGCGGCTGGTCTACGAGTCGCCGCGCTCGTCGGCGCTCGACCTGCCCGACAACGTGACCGTCAGCCGGCGCGGCACGCTGGTGCTCTGCGAGGACGGCGACGGCGACAACTTCCTGCGCGGCCTCACCAGGACGGGCGAGATCTTCGACTTCTGCCGCCTGCAGCCGATCCCCGGCGATCCGGGCGCCGAGTTCGCCGGCTCGACGTTCGGGCCGGGCGGCCAGACGCTCTACGTCAACGTGCAGGCCGTCCAGGGGCGGTCGTTCGCCATCTGGGGGCCGTGGGAGCGCGGCCTGTTCTGAGTAGCCTGGGACGATGATCCTGGGTATCGGAGTGGACATCGTCGACATCGCCCGCTTCGAGGCGGCTCTCGAACGTACGCCGCAGCTGCGCGAGCGGCTGTTCACGGACATCGAACGGCCGCTGCCGGCGCACTCGCTGGCCGCCAGGTTCGCCGCCAAGGAGGCCGTGGCCAAGGCGCTCGGCGCGCCCAGGGGGCTCGGGCACCTGGAGGCCGAGGTGCGCTGCGACGAGCTGGGCAAGCCCGAGCTGCACGTGTCGGGCAAGGTCGCCGAGGTGGCCTACGGCCTCGGGGTCAAGCGCTGGCACCTGTCGCTCAGCCATGACGGGGGCGTCGCCGTGGCCTATGTGATCGCGGAGGGATAGTTTCGGATCATGCGCGCCAGGGAGTGCCCTCGCGTGGAGCAGCGACCGGAGCGGGGGAAGGCGGCGGCATATGGCGACCGAGCAGCCGAACGGAGTGAGGCCATGAAGACCGCCTACACCGCCGACCAGATCCGGGACGCCGAGCGCACGCTGATGGCGCGCCTGCCCGAGGGCGCCCTCATGCAGCGGGCCGCCCACGGTCTGGCCGCCGCCTGCGCCGACCTGCTGGGCCGGGTGTACGGCGCCCGCGTCGTGCTGCTGGTCGGCAGCGGCGACAACGGCGGCGACGCCCTCTACGCCGGTGAGCGCCTGGCCCGCCGGGGAGCCCGGGTCGAGGCGGTCCTGGCCGGCGCGAAGACGCACGAGGGCGGCCTGCGCGCCTTCCTCGACGCCGGAGGCCGCGTGGCCGGCCCGTCAGCGGTCCAGGAGATCCGGGACGCCGACCTGATCGTGGACGGGCTGGTGGGCATCGGGGCCGCGGGCGCGCTGCGCGAGCCGTACGCCCGGCTGGCCGAGGAGGCGAACGCGGCCCACGGCACGATCGTCGCGGTCGACGTGCCGAGCGGCGTCGAGGCGAGCACCGGGCGGGTCGCGGGCGCGGCGGTGCGGGCGCGGGTGACGGTGACGATGGGGGCCTGCAAGACGGGGCTGCTGGTCGATCCGGGCGCCGCGCACACGGGCCGGGTCGAGCTGGTCGACATCGGGCTCGGCCCCTTCCTGCCCGACCCCGACGTCGCGGCGCTGACCCGCGCGGACGTGGAGGACCTGCTGCCCAGACCCGGCAACGAGTCCGACAAATACCGCAGGGGCGTGCTCGGGGTGGCCGCGGGCAGCGACCTGTACACCGGCGCGGCAGTGCTGGCCGTGGGCGGCGCGCTGCGGGCGGGCGCGGGCCTGGTCCGCTACGCGGGCACCCACGAGCCGGTCCAGCAGGTGCGCGCCCACTGGCCGGAAGCGGTGATCACGCCGCTCGACCGGCCGTCCGTCGAGGACGTGGGCCGCGTCCAGGCGTGGCTGCTCGGGCCGGGACTCGGCACCGGCGACTGGGCGCACGAGCTGGCCGCCCGCGTGCTGGCCTCGGACGTCCCGGTGCTGATCGACGCCGACGGGCTCACCCTGGTGGCCCGCGACCGGTCGTTGCTGCGCAGGCGGGCGCCCGTGCTGATCACGCCGCACGCGGGCGAGCTGTCGCGGCTGATCGGCGTGAGCCGTGACGACATCGAGGCCGCCCGGCTGGAGCACGCCCGCCGGGCCGCGGCCGAGCTGGGCGTGACCGTGCTGCTCAAGGGCTCGACCACGGTGGTGGCCGAGGAGGCCAGGCCGGTCCGCGTCAACGAGACCGGCACGTCGTGGCTGGCCACCGGGGGCACCGGCGACGTGCTGTCGGGCGTGGCGGGCGCGCTGCTGGCCCAGGGGCTGTGCTGTTACGACGCGGGCTCGGTCGGCGCGTACGTGCACGGGCTGGCCGGCCGGCTGGCCGCCCGCGGCGCCCCGCTCACCGCGGCCGGGGTGGCGGCGGCCGTCCCTGAGGCCATCCGGTCCGTCCACGGCGAATCCCGTCCCTGAGGCCGTCCGGTCCGTCCACGGCGAATCCCGTCCCTGAGGCGATCCGGTCCGTCCACGGCGAACGCCGTCGCTGAGCGGCGCGAACCGCGCTCGACCACCCGTCTGAGCTGCCACACTGGAGAGATGTACTCCTCGATGGCCACCCCCGCCGAGGCGCGGGTCGACCTGTCCGCGATCCGGCACAACGTGGCCCTGCTCAAGGAGCGGGCGGGCGGCGCCGAGCTGATGGGGGCCGTCAAGGCCGACGCCTACGGCCACGGGCTGGTGCCCTCGGCCAGGGCCGTCCTTGAGGGCGGCGCGTCCAGGCTGGGCACGGCCTTCGTCGCCGAGGCGCTGGCGCTGCGCGAGGGCGGCGTCACCGCGCCGGTGCTGGCCTGGCTGATCACCCCCGGCGAGCCCCTCGACCGGGCGGTGGCACAGGACATCGAGCTGTCGGCCGCCCACGAGGGCCTGCTCGACGAGATCGCGGCCGCCGCCCGCCGCGTGGGCCGTCCGGCCAAGCTGCACCTGGAGGCCGACACCGGCATGAGCAGGGGCGGCGCGCCGCTGGCCGCCTGGCCGGGCCTGCTGAGCAGGGCGCTCGCGCTGCGGGCGGAGGGCGTCGTCGAGATCGTCGGCCTGTGGTCCCACTTCGCCTGCGCCGACCTGCCCGGCCATCCCTCGGTCGACCAGCAGCTTGAGGCGTTCGAGAGCGCGCTGAAGCAGGCCGAGCAGGCGGGCGCCGCCGGGCCGTCGGTGATCAGGCACCTGGCCAACTCGGCCGCCGTCCTGACCCTGCCGGCCGCCCGCTTCGACCTGGTCAGGACGGGCATCGCCATGTACGGCCTGAGCCCCGTCCCCGAGCTGGGCGACTTCGGGCTGCGTCCGGCCATGACCCTGACGGCCAGGATCGCGCTCGTCAAGCGGGTCCCTCAGGAGTCGGGCGTCTCCTACGGTCACCTCTACGTCACCGACCACGAGACCACCCTCGGCCTCGTGCCGCTCGGCTACGCCGACGGCATACTCCGGCACGCGTCGGGAAGAGCCGAGGTGCTGGCGGGCGGGCGCCGCCGGAAAGTGGCGGGCCGGGTGTGCATGGACCAGTTCGTGATCGACGTCGGCGACGACCCCTTGTCGCCGGGCGACGAGGTGGTGCTGTTCGGTCCCGGCGACGGGGGTGAGCCGACCGCCCAGGAATGGGCGGATACCCTCGGCACGATCACGCATGAGATCGTGACCAGGATCGGTTCCCGGGTGCCACGGGTCCACCAGCATGTGACGGCGGGCACTCCGGAGCGGCCATGAGCGGAGAAGGATCGGGGACATGACGACGACAACACGGCGGCGCAGGGTCGGAATCGCCGGCGCGATCGTCGGAGCGGCGTCGGCCGGTGTCGCGGCGGCGGCTCTGGCCAAGCGCTACGCGGTCGGCCGGATCAGGCTGCGGCACGACGAGGAGGCCAGCGAGCCGTTCGGCGAGCTGCGCGGCAGGGAGCGCACGCTCGTCACCTCCGACGGGGTGGCGCTCCACGTCGAGATCGACGGCCCCGAGGACGCGCCGCTGACGATCGTGATGTGCCACGGCTACTGCCTCAACCTCGAATCGTGGCACTACCAGCGCAAGGAGCTGCGCGAGAACCACCGCCTGGTGCTGTGGGACATCCGCTCCCACGGCCGCTCGCAGCGCGGCACGGCCGACGACAGCACGATCGACCGGCTGGGCCAGGACCTCGCCGAGGTGATCGAGGAGTTCGTGCCCGGCCCGTGCGTGGTGGTCGGCCACTCGATGGGCGGCATGACGATCATGGCGCTCGCCGACAGCCGTCCTGAGCTGTTCGGCGACAAGATCCGGGCGGTCGCCCTCATCGCGACCTCGGCGGGCAAGCTGGCCGAGCTGACGCTGGGGCTGCCGGCGATGGTGTCCAAGGCCGTGCACAAGGTGGCGCCGTCCACGGTGTCGCTGCTGGGCAGGAAGGGCGCGCTGGTCGACAGGACCCGGCACGCGGGCAGCGACATCGCGTTCCTGATCACCCGCTACATGGGCTTCGGCGACTCCGCGAACGTGAGCCCGACCGTGGTCGACTTCGCCGAGTCGATGATCAGGCAGACCCCCACCGAGGTGTTCGCCGCCTTCTACCCGGCCCTGATGAACCACGACAAGTTGTCCGCGCTGCACGTCCTCGACCCGGTCCCGACCGCCATCGTCTACGGCGAGCGCGACTGGCTGACCCCGCCCGACCACAGCAGGGCCATCGCGGCGGCGCTGCCCAAGGCGCAGGTCACCGAGATCCCCGACACCTCCCACCTGATCCAGCTGGAGCGCCCGGGGATCGTCAACGACGCGCTGCGCGACCTGATCAAGCGAGTGGAGTTGTAGTGCGACTGGCGACAGCGGAGGACATGCGGGCCTACGGCGCCCGCCTGGCGGCCCACCTGCGGCCCGGCGACCTGATCGTGCTGTCCGGCCCGCTCGGCGCGGGCAAGACCACGCTCGTCCAGGGCATCGCCGAAGGTCTCAAGGTACGCGGGCCGATCACCTCGCCCACCTTCGTGATCGCCAGGGTGCACCCGTCGCTGCGGCAGGGCCCGCCCCTGGTGCACGTCGACGCCTACCGGCTCGGCGGCGACCTGGAGGTCGACGACCTCGATCTCGACGCCTCGCTGGAGGAGTCGGTCACCGTGGTCGAGTGGGGCGAGGGCCTGGTCGAGGGGCTGGCCGAAGACCGGCTGGAGATCCACATCGACCGGGAGACCGGCGACGACGCCCGCCTGGTTACCCTGCGCGGGGTGGGCGACCGGTGGGCCGACACGCCGTCTGATCCGGCCTAAGGCTAAAACCTCCGTCAATTTCCGGCAAAGCTGTCACCCTTGACGTACCGGACCGATGACATAAATCATGATCGTTGGTCAGGGATTTGCCCAGAATTTCTGGGTATCAGGAGGGGCGACATCCACATTTTTGGTGGATGCTGGGTGCAAGACGGCAAAGTGGGGTGCGGCGGTGCTCAGGGTCAGGCGAGTCGCGTACGCGGGTGCCATCATGGTGGTCGGGCTGACCGGGTGTGCGGCCTCGGCCGAGACCACACCGACAGGCACACCGACGGCCACAGCCACGACGTCCACCACCGCCACCACGACGACCACCGCCACGACCACGGCCACCGCGACCGCCCCGCCCACCAAGAGGCCGAGCATCGCGGTCCAGGTCAACCCCGACCGGGTCACCGCGGGGGAGACGTCCAAGGTGTGGATCCTGGCCAACTGCCCGCTGCCGTCCGGCGGACCGGCCCACACCGGCACCGCGACCTCGCGGGCGTTCCTCAACGGCGTCCCGCTCAACCCCGTGCCGGCCGGGTCGGCCACGCCGACCGCGACCAGCAGCCCGGCGAACGGCTCGCCCTGGGTCCGCGGCGAGGCGACGGTCTCCGGCACGGTCAAGCGCGGCTCGTACACCGTCGACGTCAAGTGCGACGGCACCAACGACGTCGGCAAGGCCACGCTCAAGGTGGCCAGGGCCGAGGCCGACCCGACCGGCGTGCCCACCAAGGCGCCCAAGGCGGGCGGCGGCGGCACCTTCGGCCGTGACGTCGACGACGAGTCCTCGATCCCGCTGGGCCCGGCCGGCGCGCTGGTGGCCCTGGTCCTCGTCGGCGGCGCGGTCGTGATGGTCAAGCGGCGCAGCCGGGCTTGATCGATGGCACGTCCAGGACGGGTGGTGCTCGCGGGCGCCGTCACGGGCCTGCTGCTGGTCGCCTTCGGCAAGAGCATGCAGAACTCCTCCACCCCGGCGGCGAGCGTGGTGCCCAAGAGCATCGACATCCCGTCGCTCGATCTTGAGGCCCCGCTGATGAAGCTCGGGCTGAGCAAGGACGGCGAGGTCGAGCTGCCGCCGTACGAGAAGCCGAAGATGGCCGGCTGGTACAGCGGCAGCGCGGTGCCCGGCGAGAAGGGCGCCTCGGTGATCATCGGCCACGTCGACACCAAGACCGCCCCGGCCGTGTTCTACAAGCTCAGGCAGTTACGCAAGGGCGAGACCGTCAAGGTGGAGCGCAGCGACGGCAAGGTCGTCAGCTTCAAGGTGGACGCCATCGAACAGGTCTCCAAGGACCACTTCCCCGCCCGGCGGGTGTACGTCGACGACGGACTCAAACTCGTCACCTGCGGCGGTAAGTTCGACTACGCCAGAGGCGAATATGTCGACAACATCATCGTCTACGCGTCCCGAGCCTGATCATGGAACGATGAGCACTGACCTCAACCCGCCGGCGTCCGGCGCCCGCGTGCCCTGGCAAGAGGTCCACCCGCTGGTGCGCGAGGCGGTCGAGGGCTTCCTCGGCGGCCGCGTCGTGGAGGCCGTCACCCAGGAGGGCGGCTTCTCACCGGCGGCCGCGGTGCGCCTGCGGACCGATGACGGCCGGCGCGCGTTCGTCAAGGCCGTCGGCCCCGAGCCCAACCCCGACAGCGTGCGCATCTACCGCTCCGAGCTCAGGAACGCCGCCGCGCTCCCCGAGTCGGTCCCCGCGCCGAAGCTGCTGACGGCGTTCGAGCTGGAGGGCTGGGTCGCCCTGGTCTTCGAGGACGTCGAGGCCGCCCACCCCCAGATGCCGTGGCGGCGCGACGAGCTCGACCGGGTCTTCACGGCCCTGAAGGAGATGTCCGCCGCGCTCACCCCGTCGCCGATCGAGGCCCGCACGATCGGCGAGGTCATGGGCGACTCCTTCCAGGGGTGGCGCAGACTGCTCGGCGAGGACACCGCCGGGCTCGACCCGTGGGCGCTGCGCCACCTGCCCGAGCTGGCCGAGCTGGAGTCCGGCTGGGAGGCGGCGGCGGCCGGCGACACCCTCGTCCACGCCGACCTGCGGGCCGACAACATCCTGCTCACGCCCGACCGCGTCTACGTGGTGGACTGGCCGTGGGCCTGCCTGGCCGCGCCCTGGTACGACCAGGTGGCCATGCTGCCGTCGGTCGGCATGCAGGGCGGGCCCGCGCCCCACGAGCTGTTCGACGATCCCGACCCGGCGGTCACCGCGGTCGTCGCGGCCCAGACCGGCTACTTCGTCCGGAACGGCCGGCTGCCCGATCCGCCCGGGCTGCCCACGCTCAGGGCGTTCCAGCGGGCGCAGGGAGTGGTCGCGCTGGAGTGGCTGAAACGGCGTACCGGCTGGGTGTGACCCGTCCGGCGGGTAGGCTAAACAGTCGTGCTGGTCCTGGCCTTTGATACCGCGACGCCCGCCGTCACCGCCGCCCTCCACGACGGTGAGCGGGTGCTCGCCGAGTCCACGACGATCGACGCCCGCCGCCACGGCGAGCTGCTCGTCCCCACCATCGAACGCGTGCTGACCGAGTCGGGCGCCGCCCTGCGCGACGTGACGGCCGTCGTCGCGGGCAGCGGCCCCGGGCCCTACACGGGTCTGCGCGTCGGGCTGATGACCGCCCAGGGGCTCGCGACGACGCTCGCCGTGCCCGCGTACGGCATCTGCACCCTCGACGCGGTCGCCTACGGCAGCGGGCTCGGCGAGCCGTTCCTGGTCGCCACCGACGCCCGGCGCAAGGAGGTGTTCTGGGCGCGCTACCAGGACATGCGCACCCGTGCCGGCGGCCCGTTCGTCGACCGGCCCGCCGACGTGCCCGTCGAGGGCCTGCCGGTCGTGGGCGCCGGCGCCGGGCTCTACCCCGACGTCCTGGGCCGCCACGACGCCCCGCCCTACCCCTACGCGGGCGCGCTGGCCGCGCTGGCCGCCGAGCGGCTGGCCGCGGGCGTCCCGCTCGACCCGCCGCGGCCCATCTACCTGCGCAGGCCCGACGCCGTGGTGCCGGGCGCGCCCAAGAGGGTGACGGCGTGAGACTGCGGCCGATGACCGAGGCCGACCTGCCCGCGGTCATGGCGATCGAGCGGGCCACGTTCCCGCTCGACGCGTGGAGCGAGGGCATGATGCGCGGCGAGCTGGCCGACATGCCGCGGTCGCGGCACTACGTGGTGGCCCTGGCCGACGACGAGATCGTCGGCTACAGCGGCATCGCGGTCGCGTCCGACCAGGCCGACGTGCAGACCATCGCCGTGCTGGAGAAGCACCAGGGCACCGGCATCGGCAGCGCGATGCTGACCGAGCTGCTGGCCGAGGCGCGGCGCAGGGGCGCGCGCGAGATCTTCCTGGAGGTACGCGCCGACAACCCGCGCGCCCAGGCGGTCTACCGGCATTTCGAGTTCGAGGAGATCGGCATCCGCCGCCGCTACTACGACGACGGCACCGACGCGATCATGATGAGAAGGAAGCTGGATGGCTGACGCACCCCTGGTCCTGGGCATCGAGACGTCGTGCGACGAGACCGGCATCGGCATCGTCAGAGGCCACACGCTCCTCGCCAACACCATCGCCTCCAGCATGGACGAGCACGCCCGATACGGCGGCGTGGTGCCCGAGGTCGCCTCCCGCGCCCACCTGGAGGCCATGACGCCCACGGTCGAGGCGGCGCTGGCCGAGGCGGGGCTCAAGTTCTCCGACATCGACGCCATCGCCGTCACCGCCGGGCCCGGCCTGGCCGGGGCGCTGCTGGTGGGCGTGGCCGCCGCCAAGTCGTACGCGCTGGGCCTCGGCGTGCCGCTCTACGGCGTCAACCACCTGGCCGCCCACGTGGCCGTCGACCAGCTCGAACACGGGCCGCTGCCCAAGCCGTGCATCGCCATGCTGGTCTCCGGCGGCCACTCCTCACTGCTGCTGGTGCCCGACGTGGCCGAAGACGTCATCTCGCTCGGCTCGACCGTCGACGACGCGGCCGGCGAGGCGTTCGACAAGGTGGCCCGGGTGCTCGGGCTGCCCTTCCCCGGCGGCCCGCACATCGACCGGGCCGCCCGCGAGGGCTCCGGCACGGCCGTCACCTTCCCCCGGGGCAAGATCGACGACGGCACGCTCGACTTCTCCTTCTCCGGGCTCAAGACGGCCGTCGCCCGCTGGGTCGAGGCGCGCGAGGCATCCGGGCAGTCGATCCACGTGCCCGACGTGGCCGCCTCCTTCCAGGAGGCCGTGGTCGACGTGCTGACCCGCAAGGCGTTGCAGGCGTGCAAGAAGTACGACGTGCACGACCTGCTGATCGGCGGCGGCGTGGCGGCCAACTCGCGGCTGCGGGCGCTGGCCCAGGAGCGCTGCGACGCGGCGGGCGTGCGGCTGCGGGTGCCCCGGCCGGGGCTGTGCACCGACAACGGGGCCATGGTCGCCGCTCTGGGGTCCGACCTGGTGGCGGCGGGGGTCACCCCCTCGACCCTGGAGATCCCGGCGGACTCGTCGCTGCCGATCACGACGGTCCACGTCTGAGCCCTGGCGGGGCCGGAGGCCGGCGGTGAGGCGCGGGAGGTGCCCCACCGCCGGGCGGGTCAGTCTTTGGTCCTGGTGGGCCGGAGCAGGGCCTCGGCCAGCGCCAGCATGGTCTCCTCCAGCGCGGCCAGCCGCTTGGTGAGGTCGTCGGTGGCCGGCTGCACGATGCCGCTGACCGTCTCGCTCAGCTCGTCGCGGTCGGGCCGGGAGCGCACCAGCTCGGTCAGCGCGTCGGCGGCGGCCGACAGGCGGTCGGCCTGCGCGCCGGCCTGCGACTCGATGAGCTCGCCGACCCGCTCGGGGATGGCCAGGGCAGCCGGGAGCTGGCTGACGTGCTGGTTCATGGCCTCGATGCGGTCGTCGACCGACTCCAGGTGCTCGCCGGCCTGATCGGCGCGGGCGGCCAGGCCGTTGAGATGGGTGTCGAGGCCGTTGAAGCGGCTGTCGAGCCCGCTGAACTGGCCGTCGAGGGTGTCGAACCGGGTGATCAGGTGCTCCTCCGCCTCGACCAGCCGCTCGTCGATCGACTCCATCTGGTTGTCGAGCTTGTTGAAGCGGCCCTCGCTGCGCACGGCGGTCTCGGCCAGACGCTGGTCGGTGGCCGAGGCGCGGTCGTCGAGCGCGCTCAGGCGGCCGTCGAGGGCGTCGAAGCGGTCGTCGTGGCGGACGAGGTGGCCGTCGATGGCGCCCATGCGCTTGCCGAGGCCGCCGAGCTGGCCGTCGACCGAGGTGAGGCGCTTGTCGACGCCGCTGATGCGGCCATCGACGCCGTCGAGCCTGGTGTCGATGTCGGCCAGGCACTCGTCGGCCGACTCCAGCCGGCCGTCGAACCCGGTGAGCCGGGTGTCGAGCCCCATGAGCCGGCCCTCGACCCGGTCGAGCCGGGAGTCGACGCCGTCGAGCCGCCCGCTGAGCCGCAGCTCGCTCTCCCCGAGCTGGACGGCGAGGTGCTGGTCGGCCTCGTCGAGGCGGGCGGTGAGCCGCTGCTCGACGTCGGCCAGCCGGACCGTGAGCCGCTGGTCGCCCTCGTCGAGCTTGGCGGCCAGGCGCTCGTCGGCGCGGTCGAGCCGCTCGTTCAGGCGCTGGGTCAGCCGCTCGTCGGTTTCGTCGAGGCGGCCGGCCAGGCGTTTGTCGGCCTCGTCGAGGCGGGCGGCGATGTGCAGGTCGGTGTCGTCGAGGCGGCCGGTCAGGCGCTGCTCGGCCGCGTCGATCTTGACAGCGACCTGCTGCGACGTGGCCGCGACGCTCTCGGCCAGCTCGCCGACCACGCTCTCGACCCGTTCGGCGCGGCCCGACAGGTCGGCCACCGACTTGTCGAGCCGGGTGAAGCGGCTGGCCGCGGCCTCCATGCTGGAGTTGAGCTGCGTCAGCTTGGCGGCGAAGCCGGACATGTTCTGGGTGATGCCGTCGGTGGTGTCGAGCACCGACTGCAGGCGTTTGAGCGCCTCGTCGACGGCCTCGCCCACGGTGCCCAGGTCCGCCCACAGGCTCGGCAGCTCGGCCACCGGCGCGACCCGGGCGTCGACGTGGCCGATCTTCTCCCCGACGGCGTCGACGTGGTCGCGCACGGCCTCGACGTGCTGGGCCAGGCCCTCCGCCCACATCGGCGGCTTGGCGGTGATGTCGTCGAGCCGCCCGCTCACCGCCTCGAGCGTGCCGCTCAGGCCGCCGAGCTCGCGTTCGCGCACCTCGCGCAGCAGCCACTCCATGCCTTCAAGACGCTGGCGGATCTCGTCGAGCACGGCTCCCTGGGTGCGCTGCTCGTAGACATGGTCCTGGGCGGCGCGCGCGAGGAGGTCTCGCATCCTCTCGGAGATGGCGGACTGGCCGCCTGCCTGAAGAAGGGTGGTGTGGTTGGAATGGTCCACCGAAAGGCTCCTTCGCTCGCCGACGGTCTGCCGCGCAGCGGTGGGATAGGTCCGGTTTGCAGATGAAAGGGCGAGTACGCGGGTTACCGCATAAGGGGGAGAACTCCCGCCCGTCCACCTTAGCCTTTCGATCAAGGTCAGGCGGCGTCGAAGTGAAAGATCGTATTTAGCGGAAGAATGACCGCTTTGGAGTGTTCAGGCAGGTGGGAGGGGGTTACAGATGATAACTGAAGGCTTATCGAGAATGCGGGTCAGGATAATGACGACCGAGTTCTCGCCGGAAAGGCGGAGATCGGCGCGCAGGCGTTCGATGTCGATCGCCGACGCGCGTTTCTTGATGGTGACATTTCCGATCCGGCGTTCGCGGAGAGCCGCGCGGAGTTTTTTCAGCGAGAACGGCATGACCTCGTCCACCTCGTACCCGGAGGCCCAGGGGGTGTGGCTGGGCTCGTCGGCGGTGATGTAGGCGATCATGGGGTCGGGCAGGCATCCGCCGATCAGCTCGGCCACCTCGCCGACGAGGTGGGCCCGGATCGCGGCGCCGTCGGGCTCGTAGACGTAGCGGCCCATCGGGCCGACGGCGGCCTGGACGCCGGTGGCGGTCAGCGTGTGCCCGCCGGGCAGCAGGGTGGCGCGCCGGGCGGGGCCGACCTGGGGGCCGGTCCAGAGGGTGGCCTCCTTGACCTCGCCCTTGTAGGAGACCCATTCGGCCTCCGCGCCCTCGGGGATGAACTCGTACGGGATGCCGGGGGCGACCTTGAGACAGGCCCGCGGCGCCCGTGCGACCAGGTCGAGCACGACCGGCCAGGGCGGCGAGTAGGCCATGGGGTCGAACGTCCGGCCCTTGCCGCTGCGCCGGGCCGGGTCGGCGAACAGCGCGTCGTACTCCTCGGGCCGGACCTGCGCCGCGTCGCCCACGCGCACCCGCGCCCGGCCGGCCAGCCCGAGGGCGTCGGCGTTGGCGCTCGCCACGGCGACGGTCAGCGGGTCGAGGTCGACGGCGTCGACCTCGCAGCCGGCGCGGGCGAGCGCCAGGAGGTCGCCGCCGACCCCGCAGCAGGCGTCGATCACCCGTCCGGCGCCCATGCGCCGGGCGCGGTGGTCGGCGACCTCCCGGCGGGTGGACTGCTCCAGGCCGTGCGGGGTGAAGTACATGACCGCGGCGTCCGCGCCGAACTTCGCCGCGGCCCGCTCGCGCAGCGCCGCCTGCGTCAGCGCGGCGGAGGTGAGCGCCGCGTCGTAGGTGCGGCGCAGCCTGGTCGCCGCCGCGACCGGATCGGTCCCGGCCAGCTCCGCGGCCTCGGCGAGCGCCCGCTGCCCGCGCGGGGTCAGCAGCTCGCCGAAGGCGTCGAGATCCATGTACGCACTCCGCTCACAACTCGGGATCGCTCACAGGGAGGTGTCGCCCAGGGAGACCAGCAGGCTGCGCAGCAGCCCGGCCAGAGCCTCGCGCTCGCCCTCGGACAGCCCGGCGAGCAGCCGCTCCTCGTTGGCGGCGTGCCGGACGAGCATCTCGTCGGCTACCTTCCTGCCCTCGTCGGTGAGGGCGACCAGCGTCATGCGCCGGTTGTGCGGCGCCGGCCAGCGGTGGACCAGGCCGCGCCGGACCAGGTGGTCCATCCGGTTGGTGAGCGCGCCGGGGCTGACCATGGCCGAGCTGGACAGGTCCTTCATGCACATCGTGGCGTCGGCGCCGCTGCGCAGCAGCGTGGCCAGCATGTCGAACTCCCATGCCTCCAGCCCGTGCTCGGCCAGGAAGTCCTTCACGCCGCGCTCCAGCAGGCGCGAGGCGCGTGAGATCCGGCCGATCACGCCCATCGGGGACACGTCGACGTCGGGCCGTGTCCGCGCCCACTGTCCGAGAATCACGTCCACCGCGTCATCCACGGGGCTCACCCTACCAAAGCTTCGACGTTGAAATGTTCGGCATCGTGCGGTACTGTCCACGACGTCGAAATGTTCAACGTAGAAATTTTCGAGGTAGGTTCATCATGAAGGTGCTGGTGCTGGGCGCGACGGGGTACATCGGCGGCGCGGTGGTCGAGCGGCTGGCCGAGCAGGGGCACGAGGTGGCCGTCCTGGTGCGGCCCGCCGCCGACGGCTCCCGGCGCGTGCCGGGCGTGGCGGACGAGCGTCACGGAGACCTGAGCGACGTCGCGGGGCTGGCCGCCGCGATCACCCCGGACATCGACGCGATCGTGGTCGCCGCCCAGCTCGGCGGCGACAAGGAGGCCGACCTGGCCGCGATCGGCGTGCTCGCCGCGTCGGGCCGGAAGGTGGTCTTCACCAGCGGCGTGTGGGTGCTGGGCGCCACCGCCGACGGGCACGAGGACAGCCCGGCCGACCCGATTCCGCTCGTGGCGTACCGGCACGAGATCGAGCAGCTGGTCATCGACGGCGGCGGCTCGGTGATCCGGCCCGGCGTCGTCCACGGGCGCGGCGGCGGCATCCCCGCCATGATGCGCGCGCAGGCCGCCGAGCGTGGGGCCGGGGTCTACGTCACCGCCGGCGGCGAGCCGCACACCTGGACGTTCGTGCACGTCGACGACCTGGCCGAGCTCGTCGTGGCCGTCCTGGAGAGGGGCGGCGCCCGCGTCTACCACGGCATCAGCGAGGAGGCCGTGCCGGTCGCCGAGGTGGCCGAGGCGGCGGCCCGGTCCGCGGGCGTCAAGCCGCAGGCCGAGCCCTGGCCGCAGGCCGAGGCGGCCCAGGTGCTGGGGGCGGGCTTCGCCGAGGCCCTGGCGCTCGGCCAGCGCATCAGCGCGACACGCACGCGCGCCGAACTCGGCTGGAACCCCTCCCGGCCCGGCGTCGTCGCCGATCTGACCGAGGGTTCCTACGTCTGATCGCTCTGAGCAGACGCGTTCGTGTTGACTGTCAAGGCCCTCTTGCATATGTTTCCTGTTGGCACTCTCACCTTGAGAGTGCCAACGTGCGACGAGGCAGGTCTGACACCCGCGACGGCAGGCCCCGCTGGTCGCCTCTTCTAGATCATTCAAATCTGAAGGGGAGGTCCGATCGTGACGACCGCCACCAAGGTTCCCGTTAAGCCGCTCGGCGACCGCATCGTGGTTCAGCCGCTTGAGGCAGAGCAGACCACCGCTTCCGGTCTGGTCATCCCGGACACCGCCAAGGAGAAGCCGCAGGAGGGCAAGGTCCTCGCGGTGGGCCCCGGCAACTGGGATGAGGACGGCGACAAGCGTATTCCGCTCGACGTCTCCGAGGGCGACGTCGTCCTCTACAGCAAGTACGGCGGCACCGAGGTCAAGTACGGCGGCGAGGAGTACCTCGTGCTCTCCGCCCGCGACGTTCTCGCGATCATCGAGAAGTAAGCCGGTTGTGTCGAGCCCCGGGCGCTCTTGAGGGCCCGGGGCTTTCGACGCCAGGAGAGGACTTTCAGCATGGCGAAGATCCTGCAGTTCGACGAGGACGCCCGTCGCGCGCTTGAGCGCGGTGTCAACGCCCTCGCGGACGCCGTGAAGGTAACCCTCGGCCCGCGTGGCCGTAACGTCGTCATCGACAAGAAGTTCGGTGCGCCGACGATCACGAACGACGGTGTGACCATCGCTCGTGAGATCGAGCTGGAGGAGCGCTACGAGAACCTCGGCGCCCAGCTCGCCAAGGAAGTTGCCACCAAGACCAACGACATCGCGGGCGACGGCACCACCACCGCCACCGTGCTGGCCCAGGCCATGGTCCGCGAGGGCCTGCGCAACGTGGCCGCCGGCGCCTCGCCGCTGTCGCTCAAGCGTGGCATCGACAAGGCCGCCAAGGAGATCAGCGACCGGCTGCTGGCCAGCGCGCGCGAGGTGGGCGACAAGAAGGAGATCGCCAACGTCGCCACCATCTCCGCCCAGGACGCCAAGATCGGCGAGCTGATCGCCGAGGCGTTCGACAAGGTGGGCAAGGACGGTGTCCTCACCGTCGAAGAGTCCAACGCCATGGGCATGGAGCTCGAGTTCACCGAGGGCATGCAGTTCGACAAGGGCTACCTGTCGGCCTACATGGTGACCGACCCCGAGCGCATGGAGTCCGTCCTGGAGGACGCGTACATCCTGCTCACCCAGGGCAAGATCTCCTCCATCGCCGACTTCCTGCCGCTGCTGGAGAAGGTCGCCCAGACCAAGAAGCCGCTGCTCGTGGTCGCCGAGGACGTCGAGGGCGAGGCCCTGGCCGTCCTGGTCACCAACAAGATCCGCGGCACCTTCACCTCCGTGGCCGTCAAGGCCCCGGGCTTCGGTGACCGCCGCAAGGCGATGCTCCAGGACATGGCGATCCTCACCGGCGGCCAGGTCGTCAGCGAAGAGGTCGGCCTCAAGCTGGAGCACGTCGGCCTCGAGGTGCTCGGCACGGCCCGCCGCGTCGTCGTCACCAAGGACGCCACGACCATCGTCGACGGCGCCGGCGACCAGCAGGCGATCGAGGACCGCGTCAAGGAGATCAAGATTGCCATCGAGCAGTCCGACTCCGACTGGGACCGCGAGAAGCTGCAGGAGCGTCTGGCCAAGCTCGCCGGCGGTGTGTGCGTGCTGCGCGTCGGCGCCGCCACCGAGGTGGAGCTGAAGGAGAAGAAGCACCGCCTTGAGGACGCGATCTCCGCGACCCGCGCCGCGATCGAGGAGGGCATCGTCTCCGGCGGTGGCTCGGCCCTCATCCACGTGGGCAAGGAGCTCGACGACCTCGGCCTGACCGGCGACGAGGCCACCGGTGTCGGCGTCGTGCGCCGCGCGCTGGTCGAGCCGGCCCGCTGGATCGCCGAGAACGCCGGCCTGGAGGGCTACGTGGTGACCCACAAGGTCGCCGAGCTGCCCGCCGGCCAGGGCCTCAACGCCGCCACCGGCGAGTACGTCGACCTGATCGCCCAGGGTGTCATCGACCCCGTCAAGGTGACCCGGTCCGCGGTGCAGAACGCGGCTTCGATCGCGGGCATGCTCCTGACGACCGAGGCGCTCGTGGTGGACAAGCCCGAGGAGGAGGCTCCGGCCGCCGGCCAGGGCCACGGCCACGGTCACGGCCACTGACCCGGCTGTTTCCCCCGCGCCCGTACGGCCCGCCCGGTTCCCTCCGGCGCGGGCCGTCGGTTTTCCACGGCCCGTTCTTGGTCTCGCCGGTGTGGGCCGTCGGTTTTCCACGGCCCGTTCCCGGTCTCGCCGGTACGGGCCGTCGGTTTCCACGGCCTGTTCTTGGTCTCGCCGGTGCGGGCCGTCGGCTTTCACGGCCCGTCCCTGGTCTGGCGGATGCGACGGGGTGTTGCAGCACCTGATCAGTTACCGGCCGCAGCCGGCCCAGCGACGGTGCGCACTCTCGGTGTCTTCGGACGCCGGGCGTTCTCCGAGCGGGCCGGACCAGCCCGCTCGAAGGATGCCCAAGCAGGGGCGCTTTCGGCGATCTTCATGGCATCCTTTCGAGACATGCCCCCTACTCCGCCTGTGTCGGTCGAACTGTCCACGGCGAAGTTCGTCCTCCGGCCGCCAAGTACGGCGGACGCTCCGGAGGTCCTGCGCCTTGCCAGGGACCCGGACGTGCTCCTCTGGAATCCCCGCTGCCGTATCGAGGACGAGGTCGCAGCCGTTGCGGACTGCCTCAAGGGCGCCGATTGGTCAGACGGGACGCACGCCACGTTCTCGATCCTCGACGCCGAGTCCGGGCGCTACGTCGGCACCATCGCGCTGCATGGGCTTGACCTGGAGAACGCTCAGGCCCGAATCGGATACCGGATCGCGCCTTGGGCACGTGGCCGTGGCGCCGCCACCGCATCCGTCCAGGCGGTCACGACATGGGCGACGTCCACGCTGCAGCTTGAACGGATCGTGCTCACTCATGCCGTCGAGAATCACGCCTCGTGCCGGGTGGCGCAGAAGTCGGGGTTCGTGCTGGAAGGTGTGATGCGATCAGCGAAGAGGTTCGGTGACGGCCGGCTTCACGATGAGCACCTTCATGCTGTCCTGGCCGCAGATCTGGTCTCCTGATCATCCTTCACCCGCCCGGCTACCGGGTCGGTGTGCCAGGGGTTCGGTGAGGCGCTCGCTGATCACGACCACGGGGTGCTGTGGCGGGCTGGCGCTGGCGGGCGAGGCGGTGCGGGTTGCGCGTGGCGCGACCGGCGTGCAGCGCCTTCGTCAGTTCGCGTCACGCTCCCCGCGCCTTGGACGTTGAGGGCTTGGTGGATGGTCTCCTGGCACGCGTGCGTCTCCGGTCGCTCGGGAAGGCTCGGCGCAGGCTCTGGATGACCTGCTCTGGGCTCCAGCGCGTGTGCAGGTGCTCGTGAGGTAGTCCCGTAACTCCGGGTTCTGCCCGTTTTTGCTGCGGTTGGGGCGTGGGGTGGGTGCCGCGCGTCGGCGCCGGCCTGGGGGCACGCGGCCGGTGCTCGCCGTTGCCGCGGTGCCGGTTGCGGTGGATCTCCTGGCTGACGGTCGAGGGCGCGCGCCCGAGCTTCCGTGCGACCTGGGGGAAGCGCCATCGATGTGATCGGCAGTGCCCACGTGCTTGCCGGTCGGGTCGCGGCCGTTACGGCATCGTCGGCCGGGTCGGGAGCTGATCCGGCGATCCGGCGCGCCCCTGGTTGCTCAGACCCTGCTGCGCGAGCCGCAAGCATGCGGTCCGCTCACGGAAGGCGCACTGCGACGACCAATCGAAGCACAGCAGCTTCGGTAGGCCGTTGGCCTCTCTCGGTCCGGTCCTGATCCGCCGACAGGACGTCTCGGCCCCTTCGGTGCGGACCGTTGGCTTCCAGAGGGCGCACCGAGGGCGGGGGCGGGCCCCGGGGGCGGTGGGTGGGGCGGGCGGGTAGCGGAGACGGTGCTGGTGGGTTTCGGGTGGTGGGAAATGTGGCTGGGGCTTACGGGGCGGAAGGGGGTGGGTGCGGGGGAAATTGGGGGAAGAGGTGGATTATTGGAGTAAACCGGCAGTGCCGGTTAAGCGTCGGGGTCTGGCAATTGTCGTGCATTTCGGCTTATGGCGTGAAACATTATGTCAGCTCATCCGGCTTAGTGTGGTCGGCTGATTACTGCTAGTTATCGTCGCTTCAATGTGACCAATCCGTAGCCGTTCGCCATGGGGACAGGCCCGATCAGTGCGGGCATCATGCCTATCGTGAGCGAGGGAAGCGTCGCCGACGCCAAAATTGGGGTAAGGCTCGCGTCGAGACTTCCGGCACGGACGGATGACTCCGACCTTAGGGAACTGACGAGCCTCGCCGTGCAGGGAGATCGCAGTGCGATCGAATCCCTGCTCGGGGAGTTGCGTCCCATGGTGGTGCGGTATTGCCGCGCCAGGCTGGGCAGGGTTTCAGGGCAATATCACATTGCCGATGACGTAGCCCAGGAGGTGTGCATCGCGGTGTTGTCCGCGCTGCCGCGATACCGGGACATGGGGCGGCCTTTCGCGTCCTTCGTGTTCGGGATCGCCTCGCACAAGGTGGCCGACGCGCTGCGCAGTTCGGTGCGCTCGGCCGTGCCCACCCAGGATCTGCCCGACGGGCCCGACGACGGCCCGGGGCCCGAGGAGACGGTGGTCCGCTACATCGAGGTCGAGCACGCGCGCAGGCTGCTGGCCAGGCTGCCCGACAACCAGCGGGAGTTGCTGCTGTTGCGGGTGGTGTCGGGGCTGTCTGCCGAGGAGACCGGTAATGTACTCGGCATGTCACCAGGTGCGGTCCGCGTAGCCCAGCATCGGGCGCTGGCCAGGTTGCGGCAGATGGCCGAGCTGGAGTCGGCTTGACGCCGGAGGACGAGCTCCATGCGCTTCTCGGGGCCGACGACCTGCTCAAGACCGACGAGCTGCTCGACGCGGTCGCGCGGGGCCGGGCGCGGGACTCGTCCGACCCTGCGGTGCGGTTGCTGGGCGCGCTACTGAACGATGTCTCGGAGGAAGTCGATCAGCGGCGCTCCTCCGTGTCGATGACGCCGTCGACGTAGCCTCGGGCGTACTCCCAGCTGACGTAGTCGGCGGGGTCGGGGTGGAAGGCCGGCTCGTGCACCTGGGGCTGGCCTTTCTCGATCATCTGGCGAAGGTTGCCGCGCAGCAGCTCCCAGTCGAAGAAGTGCTGCTCGCCGCACTCGGGGCAGTCGAGCACGAGGCCCAGCACCCCCTGCGGTTCGAGCAGGGAGCGAAAGACCTCGACGTCTGCCAGGTCGGTGATGGCCTCGTCGCGCTCGGCCGCGGTGAGTGGCTCGGCGTCGTCGAGAGCGCCCATCGCCGAGGACGGGTCGTTCGGGTCGTCCGCGAACGGGTCGCGGGGGACGTCTTCCAGCACCTTCCCACCATATGACCGAAGCGGCCCCGGCGGAGAGTATTAGCTGAGCCATCCCCGTCTGGCGGCCTCCACGCCGGCGTGGAAGCGCGACTGCGCGCCCAGCTCGGCCATGGCGTCGGCGAACCTCGCCCGCACCGTACGGACCGAGACGCCGAGCTGGCGGGCGATGGAGTCGTCGCACACGCCCTGCGCGGCCAGGCGGAGCACCTGGACCATCCCGTCGCCCCTGCGTCCCCAGGGCAGCGGCACGGCCCGGCCCCAGAGCTCCTGGAACAGCGAGCGCAGCATGCCGACGACGATCGGCGTGCGCACCAGGTAGAAGTTGTAGGCGTGGTCGGGCAGGTTGCCGCCCCACAGCGCGGGCAGGCCGGCGACCTCGGGCCCGGCCGTCATGAACCAGCTCGGCACCCGGTCGAGCGTGCGCACCTTGCCGCCGGTGTCGAGGAGCCGGGTGAGCTGCTCGCGTACGCCCGGCAGGCTCAGCGTGGAGACCGGAATGATCGCCTGAACGGTAAGAAGTTGCCGTTTTTGCGCATCAATCCATGGGTCCGCAAATTTACGAACAAAATCTGCCATTGTGCGCTCGTCCGGGATTGCGGTCAACAACTCCATGGGCGGCGATTGCACGGCTATGCCGACGACGCTCTCGTAGAGGACGTCCGCGCCGTTCACCATCTCCACCGGGAATGTGCCGCTCTGATAATCGCGGCCGGCGTCGTAGTCGTGGATCAGGCCGCGGATGGAGCCGAGCGCGGAGTCGATCCTGCGGCTCTCCTCGGCCAGCCGGTCGAGCCGCTCGGCGATGACCCGGCCGAGCGCCGCCGCCGGGTGCCTGGCCAGGTACTCGCCGGACTGCTCGTCGACCACCCCCAGCCTGACCAGGTCGTCGAGCTGGCGGCCGACCTTCTCGACGGGGCCGTCCATGGCCTGGGCGAGATCGGTGCGCGTGGCCCTGTGCAGGCGTAGCAGCGCCGTGTAAAGGGCGGTCTGCGCCGGGTCGAGGCCCAGCGTCTCGAAGGGCTCTGCGACGCGCCTGGGCTGATTACGCATTATGGGCGGCTCCGTCGGGGGGACACGGGCGTGCCGCGAGGATAACCCCGTACCGCCTGCGTGTCCGGGGCTTGCCGCGGAATCATCGGCGGAACGTGCAACTTCGTGCAATTGCACGTTTTCACATTGCGTCGTGCCGTTGAGTGACGCAGGCTTTACCTAGCGTCGGCACCCTGAAGCGGGGCCTTGCGGCAGCCGCCATCAGGACGCGGAGGGGGGTTCGGTGGCGTGAACACGCCGCCTGGCCTGGGTGCCGGTGGCCGGGGGATGGGGCGGATCACCGACCGTCCCATCCCCCTGCACTTTGCGCGTTCCGGACGGCGAGGCCGGGCGCACGACGGGGCGTGGGGCCGTCGTGCTCCCGGCTTCGTTGCGTTTTGGAGGCAGGCCCTAGACTTAGGTCAATCAGCGCAGAGGTCAGGAGGGGGCCGAGGCATGTCCAAGTTCACCGAGATGGGTTTGACCTTCGACGACGTGCTGCTGGTGCCCGGCTACTCCGATCTCCAACCAGGTGAGGCCGACACCAGATCCCGTCTGTCACGGGACATCACGCTGTCCATCCCGCTCGTCTCCGCGGCCATGGACACCGTCACCGAGGCCCGCATGGCGGTCGCCATGGCGCGCCAGGGCGGCATCGGCATCCTCCACCGCAACCTGTCGGTCGAGGAGCAGGCCCAGCAGGTCGACCTGGTCAAGCGGTCCGAGGCCGGCATGGTGACCAACCCGGTGACCTGCGGCCCCGACGACACGCTGGCCGACGTCGAGCGGCTGTGCGCGACGTACCGGATCTCCGGCGTGCCGGTGACGGACGTGGCGGGCACGCTGGTCGGCATCGTGACCAACCGCGACATGCGCTTCGAGACCGACCAGAGCCGTCCGGTGCGCGAGGTCATGACCAAGATGCCGCTGGTCACCGCGCCGGTGGGGGTCTCGCGCGACGACGCGTTCGCGCTGCTGCGGCAGAACAAGATCGAAAAGCTGCCCCTCGTCGACCCCGACGGCAGGCTGCGCGGCCTGATCACGGTGAAGGACTTCACCAAGAGCGAGCAGTATCCGCTGTCCACCAAGGACGCCGACGGCCGCCTGCTGGTCGGCGCGGCCATCGGCGTCGGCGGCGACGCCGAGCTGCGGGCCAAGGCGCTGATCGAGGCCGGGGTCGACGTCGTCGTCGTCGACGTGGCCCACGGTCACTCCAAGGGCCTGGCCGACATGATCGCCAAGCTCAAGGCCAACAGCAAGGTCCAGGTCATCGGCGGCAACATCGCGACCAGGGCGGGCGCCCAGATGCTGGTCGACGCGGGCGCCGACGCGGTCAAGGTCGGCGTCGGCCCCGGCTCCATCTGCACCACCCGCGTGGTGGCCGGCGTGGGCGCGCCGCAGGTCACGGCCATCCACGAGGCGTCCAAGGCGTGCGCACCGGCCGGGGTGCCGGTGATCGGCGACGGCGGCCTCCAGTACTCCGGCGACATCGTCAAGGCCATCGCGGCCGGCGCCGACACGGTCATGCTGGGCTCGCTGCTCGCCGGCTGCGAGGAGTCGCCCGGCGAGCTGATCTTCATCAACGGCAAGCAGTTCAAGTCGTACCGGGGCATGGGGTCGCTCGGCGCGGTGCGCAACCGCGAGCGCGGCGGCACCTCCTTCAGCAAGGACCGCTACGCGCAGGCCGACGTCGGCGGCGACGACAAGTACATCCCCGAGGGCATCGAGGGGCAGGTGCCCTACCGCGGGCCGGTCGCGGCCGTCGCCCACCAGCTCATCGGCGGTCTGCGCCAGGGCATGTGGTACGCCGGCTGCCGCACGATCGAGCAGATGCACACCGACTGCGAGCTCATGCCGATCACGGCAGCGGGCCTCAAGGAGAGCCACCCCCACGACATCCAGATGACCGTGGAAGCTCCGAACTATCACAGAAGGTAAGTTCATGACTCAGCAGGTGGAGATCGGCCGGGGCAAGACCGGGCGGAGGGCGTACGCGCTCGACGAGATCGGGCTCGTGCCCTCGCGACGCACCCGTGACCCGGAAGAGGTGTCGATCGCCTGGCAGATCGACGCCTACCGGTTCGAGCTGCCCGTCGTCGTCGCCCCCATGGACAGCGTGGTCTCGCCCGCCACCGCGATCGAGATCGGCCGGCTCGGCGGCCTGGCCCCCCTCGACCTCGAAGGGCTCTGGACGCGCTACGAAGACCCGTCCCCGCTGCTGGAGGAGTGCGCCGCCCTCGACGCCGCGGCCGCGACCCGGCGGCTCCAGGAGATCTACGACGCGCCGATCAAGGAGGAGCTGATCGGCCGCCGGATCGAGGAGATCCGGGCGTCCGGGGTGACGACGGCCGTCCGGCTGTCGCCGCAGCGCACGGTCCAGTACCACAAGGCCGTGATCGACGCCGGCGTGGACATCTTCGTCATCCGCGGCACCACCGTCTCGGCCGAGCACGTCTCGGGCCGCGCCGAGCCGCTCAACCTCAAGCAGTTCATCTACGAGCTCGACGTGCCGGTCATCGTCGGCGGCTGCGCCACCTACACCGCGGCGCTGCACCTGATGCGCACGGGCGCGGCGGGCGTGCTGGTCGGCTTCGGCGGCGGCGCCTCGCACACCACCCGCAACGTGCTGGGCGTGGCCGTGCCGATGGCCACCGCGATCTCCGACGTGGCCGCGGCGCGCCGCGACTACATGGACGAGTCCGGCGGCCGGTACGTGCACGTGATCGCCGACGGCGGCATGGGCACCTCGGGCGACATCGCCAAGGCCATCGCGTGCGGTGCCGACGCCGTCATGGTGGGCTCGCCGCTGGCCAGGGCGTCCGAGGCCCCCGGCCACGGCTTCCACTGGGGCTCCGAGGCCCACCACCCCGACCTGCCGCGCGGCCGTCGCGTGGAGTTCGGCACGGTCGGGACGCTGGAGCAGATCCTGCACGGCCCCTCCAGCGTGGCCGACGGCTCGATGAACCTGATGGGCGCGCTCAAGCGCACGATGGCCTCCACCGGCTACTCCGACATCAAGGAGTTCCAGCGGGTCGAGGTCGTGGTCGCGCCGATCCAGCGCTGAGGCGGCGGCTGACCGACGTCTGCGACGGCTCCCGGGGGTTGCGACCTCCGGGAGCCGACTGCTTTCCGGGGCCCTCACCGGCCCGCCGGAGCCGGCTGCTTTCCGGGGTTCCGCCGGCTCGCGGTGTCGAAACGGGACACCGCCGTTCGTGTAGGACGTGCAAGGTGACGCGCGTGTCGGCGAGGTGGTTGCAGGATGTCCGATCAGGTCGAACAGGCCTTCCGGGAGGAGTACGGCCGGGCGGTGGCCGTGCTCGTCCGCGTGTTCGGTGACATCGACGTCGCCGAGGAGGCCGTGCAGGAGGCGTTCGCCATCGCGCTGCGGCAGTGGCCGCAGGCCGGCCCGCCGCCGAGCCCGGCCGGCTGGATCATCACGACCGCCAGGAACCGGGCCGTCGACCGGCTGCGCAGGGAGTCGGGCCGCCACGACAAGTACGTGCAGGCGGCGCTGCTGCACGCCAGGGACGAGCCCGTCGAGGAGGGGCCCGTACGGGACGAGCGACTGCGCCTGATCTTCACCTGCTGCCATCCGGCGCTCGCCCCGCACGCGCGGGTGGCGCTCACGTTGCGGCTGCTCGGCGGGCTGACCACGGCCGAGATCGCGCACGCGTTCCTGGTGCCCGAGGCGACCATGGCCCAGCGGCTGGTCAGGGCCAAGAGCAGGATCCGGCAGGCGGGGATCCCGTACCGGGTGCCGGCGGCGGCGGACCTGCCGGACCGGCTGCGCGCGGTGCTGGCGGTGATCTACCTGATCTTCAACGAGGGTTACACGGCCAGTTCGGGCGAGCGGCTGGTGCGCGAGGACCTGTGCGCGGAGGCCGTCCGGCTCGGCCGCCTGCTCGCCGAGCTGATGCCGGACGAGCCCGAGGTGTGGGGCCTGCTGGCGCTGATGCTGCTGGTCCAGGCACGCCGGGCGGCGCGCACCGCGGGCGGCGGCGAGCTGGTGCCGCTGCCCGAGCAGGACCGCGCCCTGTGGGACCGCGCGCTGGTCGAGGAGGGGCAGGCGATCGTCCGGCGCTGCCTGCGGTGGGGGCGGCCGGGGCCCTACCAGGTGCAGGCCGCGATCAACGCCGTGCACGGCGATGCGGCGAGCGCGGGGGAGACCGACTGGCGGCAGATCGTCCAGCTCTACGACCTGCTGCTGACGTTCACGCCGGGGCCGGTCGTGGCGTTGCACCGCGCGGTGGCGGTGGCCGAGGCGGAGGGCGCCGAGGCGGGGCTGGCGCTGGTGGAGGGGCTGGAGGTGACAGGCTATTACCTGTTCCACGCCGTACGGGCCGACCTGCTGCGGCGGCTGGGACGCGACGAGGAGGCGGCGCGGGCGTACGGCGAGGCCATCGCCCGTGCGGGCAACGAGGTCGAGCGGGAGTTCCTGCGGCGCAGGCGCGCGACGTTGAGGGGGACGTGAGATGGACCGGGTGTGCGTGGTCACGGGGGCCAACCGGGGGATCGGGCTGGAGGTGGCCAGGCAGCTCGCGGCGGCGGGCGACACGGTGGTGCTGACCGCCAGGGACGAGCGCAAGGCCGTCGAGGCGGCGGCCGGGATCGGGGGAGAGGTACTGGCGCGGCGGCTCGACGTCGCCGACGAGCGGTCGGCGGCCGAGCTGGCGCGGGAGCTGGAGAAGACCCACGGGCGGGTCGACGTGCTGGTCAACAACGCCGCCATCCACTACGACACCTGGCAGCGGGCCTGCGACGCGGACCTGGGCGTGGTGTCGGAGGCGCTGGAGACGAACCTGCTGGGCGCCTGGCGGGTCACGCTCGCGCTGCTGCCGCTGTTGCGCGGCAGCGCGCACGGCCGGATCGTCAACGTCTCCAGCGAGATCGGCTCGCTGGCCTCGATGGGCGGCGGCACGCCCGCGTACACGGTGTCGAAGACGGCGCTGAACGCGCTGACCAGGATGCTCGCGGCCGAGCTGCGCGGGGACGGCATCCTGGTCAACGCCGTCTGCCCGGGGTGGGTGGCGACCGACATGGGCGGCCCCGGCGGGCGGCCGGTCGCCGAGGGCGCGCGCAGCGTGTTGTGGGCCGCGGACCTGCCCGACGACGGGCCGACCGGCGGCTTCTTCCGCGACGGCGAGCCGCTGCCCTGGTGACGGGCGCCGGCTCGTAGGGCAGGCCGTATCCTGCCGTAGCATGGCCGATCTCGTGCACACCCACGTCCTCGACATCGACGGCGACGTCGTCACCAAGCGCTACGTCGACGGCAAGGAGGGCGCGGCCGAGCGGGAGTGGCGGGCGCTCACTCTGCTGGCCGAGCACGCGCCGGACCTGACCCCGCGGCCGATCGCCTTCGAGGACGGCGTCGTCCGCATGACCAGGATCGACGGCGTGCCCCTGCGCGGCCTGGCGGCCGGGGAGGCGCCGCTGACCGCCATGGCCGAGGCGCTCACGCAGCTGTACGAGGCCGTCCCGCCCGGCGTGCTGGCGGCCGTCCCGGTACGCCCGTGGCAAGTTGAGGCGGTCACCGGCCAGGTCATGGAATGGCTGGCCGCCTGGCGCCCCCGCGGTCCGGAGGCCGACCGCGCGGCCGAGGAGGGCCTGCGCTGGCTGGCGGGCTGGCGGCCGGGGGAGTCGGGCGTACGTCCGGCGTTCGGGGCGGGCGACGGCAACCTGGCGAACTTCCTGTGGGACGGCGTCCGGGTGCGCATCGTCGACTTCGAGGACTCCGGGCGCAGCGACCTGGCCTTCGAGCTGGCCGAGCTGTCCGAGCACGTCTCCATGTGGGTGGACGGCGAGGTGGAGATCGCCGACCGGTTCGAGCTGAGCGGCCCGCAGGCGCGCCGGCTGCGCGACTGCCGCAGGCTCCAGAGCCTGGTCTGGCTGTTCCTGCTCTCGCACGACAGCCCGCGCAATCCGCCCGGCACCTTCGATCGTCAGGTCGACAGGGTGCTGCGATCATTGGGGGCATGAGACTGGCGCAGGAGGCCGACAGGGCCGCCGTCGAGCAACTCGTCCATGACGCCTACCAGCCATGGGCCGAGATCATCGGCACCCGGCCGCTGCCCATGGAGGCCGACTACGCGGTCCTCATCGCCGCGGGCCGGGTGCACGTCACCGACGGCCTCGAAGGGCTGGTCGTGCTCATCCCCGAGGAGGGCGCGCTGCTGGTGGACAACGTGGCGGTGCGGCCCGACCTGCACGGCAGGGGCATCGGCCGGGGCCTGCTGGCCTACGCCGAGCGGGAGGCCGCCCGGCTCGGCCTGCCCGCCCTGCGCCTCTACACCAACGTCAAGATGGCCTCGAACATCGCGCTGTACACCTCGCTCGGCTACGCCGAGATCGGCCGGGCCGACCTCGACGGCCGGTCGGCCGTGGTGATGCGCAAGGAGCTCAGCCGGTGAGCACGCCCAGCAGGTGACTCACCTCGCGGGCCACGGCGTCGCGGCCCGCGTTGAGGTATTTGCGGGAGTCGACCACCCGCTCGTCGTGGGCCAGGTAGTCGCGTACGGCCCGGGTGAACGCCTTGTTCAGGTGGGTGGCGATGTTGATCTTCTTCATGCCGTTGGCCACCGCCTCGCGCAGCACGTCGTCGGGCACGCCGGACGAGCCGTGCAGCACCAGCGGCACCGGCACCGCCGCCCGCAGCTCGGCGATGAGCTCCAGGTCGAGCACGGCGTCCTTGGTGGTCATGGCGTGCGAGGTGCCGACGGCCACGGCGAGCGCGTCGACTCCGGTCCTGGCGACGTAGTCGACCGCCTCGTGGGGCTTGGTGCGGGCGCCGGGCGCGTGCACGCCGTCCTTGCCGCCGACCTCGCCGAGCTCGGCCTCCACCCAGACGCCGCGCTCGTGGCACCAGGCCGCCACCTCGGCCGTGGCCGCCACGTTCTCGTCGTCGGGCAGGGCGGAGGCGTCGAACATCACCGAGCCGAGGCCCAGCGTCACCGCCTCCTCCACCAGCGCGCGGTCGGTGGCGTGGTCGAGGTGGACCGCGACCGGCACCTCCGCGCGGCGCGCGACGGCCAGCGTGGCCAGCGCGACGGGTTCGAGCGCGCCGTGGTAGCGCACGCAGTTCTCGCTGATCTGCAGCACGACCGGCAGGCCGAGCGCCTCGGCGCCGGCCACGATCGCGGTGGCGTGCTCCAACTGGATCACGTTGAACGCGCCCACCCCTGCGGGGGACTGCCGGACGATGTCGCCGATTCCGGCGAGGGCCATGACGAGCTCCTTACGTGATGACGATCTGGGGGTGTATGTCGGCGTAGACCTCGCCGTCGAAGTCGCCGGCGACCGGCGCGGCCACGGCGGCCGCGCCCAGCGCCGCGGCCCGCCGCAGCCGGTCGGGCCACGGGGAGCCCTCGACCAGGCCCAGCGCGAGCCCCGCGACCAGCGAGTCGCCGGCCCCGGTCGGGTTTCCCCGCACGGTGTAGGGCATCCGCGCCCGGAAGGTGCCCTCGCCCGTCACGGCGAGCAGCCCGTCGGCGCCCATGGAGACGACCACGGCCTCGGCCCCCCGCTCGCGCAGCGCCTGGGCGCCCTCCTCGGGGGTGCCGCCGGGGACCGCCCTGGCCAGCTCCTCGGCGTTGGGCTTGACGACGGCCGGACGGCCCCCCGGCGCGTGCCGCAGCGGGTCGCCGTCGGCGTCGACGATGGCCGGCACGCCCGCGCGGGCGGCGACGGCGGCCAGCGTCGCGTAGAAGTCGGCGGGGACGCCGCGCGGCAGGCTGCCGGAGACCACCACCGCGTCGGCCCCGGCCAGCAGCGACCTGTAGTGCTCCACGAACGCGGCCAGCTCGGCCGCGCTCACCTCGGGGCCGGGCTCGTTGAACAGCGTGGCCCCGCCCGGCTCGGAGACCACCAGCGTGGTGCGGGACTCGGCGGCGATGCCGGTCAGCGCGGCGGGCAGCCCCGCGGCTTGCAGGTCGTGCTCGATCGCGCGACCCGTGGGCCCGCCCGCCAGCCCCGTGACCAGGACGTCCTGGCCGAGGGCGGCCAGGACGCGGGCCACGTTGACGCCCTTGCCGCCGGCCCGCCGGTGGACGGCGCCGACCCGGTTGACGCCGTCCCAGGCGACGGACGGGACCTCGTAGGTCACGTCGAGCGCGGCGTTGAGCGTCACGGTGATGATCATCAGGGCTCCGTGATCCAGTCGCCGTTCTTCATCACGCCGTCGACCTCCAGCTCGCCGGAGAGCACCACCAGGTCGGCCGCCTTGCCGACGGCGATCGAACCGATCTCCTCGGCCAGGCCGAGCACCCGGGCGGGGGTCAGCGAGGCCACCTGGACCGCGTCGGGCAGCGACATGCCGAGCTCGCGCACGCCGCGGCGGAAGGCGGCGTCCATGGTGAGGGTGGAGCCCGCGATCGAGCCGCCCTCGACCAGCCTGGCCACGCCGTCGGTCACGCGCACCCGCATGGGGCCGAGCACGTAGTCGCCGTCGCCGAGGCCCGTGGCCGCCATCGCGTCGGTGATCAGCACCGTCCGGCCGGGCCCGGCCACCTCGTAGGCCAGGCGCAACATCGCCGCGTGCACGTGGACGCCGTCGTTGACCAGCTCGACCGTGACGCGCTCGTCCTCCAGCAGGGCGGCGATCGGGCCGGGCGCGCGGTGGCCGAGCTGCGGCATCGCGTTGTACAGGTGGGTGGCGACGGTGGCGCCCGCCTCGATGGCGGCGATCGCCTGGTCGTAGTCGGCGTCGCTGTGGCCGAGCGCCGCGATCAGGCCCTCGCCGACGGCCGTGCGGATCGTGTCGAGGCCGCCGGGCAGCTCGGCGGCGACGGTGACCATGCGCGCGTGCCCGCGCGCGGCCTTGACCAGCCCCGACAGCTCCTGCGGCGACGGCTCGCGCAGCAGGGCGGGGTTGTGCGCGCCGCAGCGGGCCCTGGCGATGTACGGCCCCTCGAAGTGGATGCCCGCCAGCAGCCCCTCCTCGCACAGCTCGGCCAGCGAGGCGGCGGCCCTGGACAGCTCGTCGAGCGTGTCGGTGACCAGGCTGGCCATCATCGTGGTCGTGCCGTGCCGCCGGTGCAGGGCCACGGCGTCGCGGGCCTTGTCCTGGTCGCCGGTGGGGAACGACCCGCCCGCGCCGCCGTGGTTGTGGATGTCGACGAACCCGGGGACGACGTGCTGCCCCCCGAGGCTCAGGCCGGGGCTGGGGGCCGATCCGTGGCCGACATGCGTGATGCGGCCGTCTTCGATGGTCAGCCACCCTTCGTGCACCCCTTCGGGGGTCACGATCCGGGCGTCGGCGAGAGTAAGGCTCATGAAGAAAGGATCACAGATCGCGTGAGGTGCATGGGCTCGTCGGGGTTCAGCCCACGGGCGAAGGCCCGCGCGACCGCCACCCGCTGGGCGCGCACCAGCTCGGCCATGGGGTCGAGGCCGCTCTCGAAGAACGTGCCGCCGGTCGCCTCGACCTGCTCGCGCAGGCCCTCGGGGGCGGTGCCGAGCATCCACGTGACGCGGCCGGGGCCCGCGATGCTGATCGGGCCGTGCCGGTACTCCATCGCCGGGTACGCCTCCGTCCACGACCGGGACGCCTCGCGCATCTTGAGCGCGGCCTCCTGGGCC
>NZ_JBSGCE010000043.1:0-82641 GCF_053601695.1 Nonomuraea sp. NPDC004702 | reverse complement strand
AGGCCACGCGGCCCCGACAGGGCGGCCTTCGTCGTGAACCCCTCCCTGAAGACCCTCTGGCGTGACTAGCTGCAGCCCTCGGCCGGGGGCGCGGTCTCCGACAGCTTCAGGCCCTCGATGCCGCCGAACCACTTCTCCAGCAGCTGCTTCATGGTGCCGTTGTCCCAGATCTTCTTCACCGCGGTGTTGACGGCCTCACACGTCTTGGTGTCGCCCTTCTTCAGGCCGATGCCGTACTTCTCGTCGGTGAAGCCCTGGCCGAGCACCTTGAAGTTGCCGCCGGCCTGCTTGGCGAAGCCCGCCAGGATCAGGTCGTCGGTGGTGACGGCGTCGAGGTTGCTGCCCGACAGCTTCTGCACGCACTCGGAGTAGTTGGCCGCGTCGACGGTCGTGGCGTCGATGTCGAGCTTGCCGTCCGGGGGCGGGTCGGTGACGCGCTTGTAGGAGTTGGAGCCGGCCGCCTTGCAGATCTTCTTGCCCTTGAGGTCCTGCGGGGCGTTGATCGCGGCGTCGTCCTTGCGGACCATGATGTCCTGGTGCGCGATCACGTACGGGCCGCCGAAGGACACCTTGGCCTTGCGCTCCTCGGTGATGGAGTACGTGGCGAAGACGATGTCGACGGTGCCGTTCTGGAGGAAGGGCTCGCGGTTGGAGGAGGCCGACTCCTTCCACTCGATCTGGGCGTCCTTGCCGCCGTTCATCTCCTTCAGCACGGCCTTGGCGACGTCGACGTCGAAGCCCTCCGGCTCCGACCCCTTCTTCAAGCCCAGGCTCGGCTGGTCCCACTTGGTGCCGACCACGACCTTGCCGCCGTCCTGAACCTTCTCCAGGACGCTGGCGTAGGTCTTGTCACCGCCGCAGGCGGCCAGGGCGGCGAGCATGCCCACTCCCGTGACCACCGCTCCCAAACGACGCATGTGCATGTATACCTGCCTCAAAATCTCAGTGCGTGAGGATCTTCGAAAGGAAATCACGCGCGCGGTCGGTCTGCGCGTTGGTGAAGAACTCGTCGGGGGTGTTCTCCTCCACGATCTGCCCGTCCGCCATGAAGACCACCCGGTTGGCGGCCCGGCGGGCGAATCCCATCTCGTGCGTGACGACCATCATCGTCATGCCGTCACGTGCCAGCCCGATCATCACGTCGAGCACCTCCTGGACCATCTCCGGGTCCAGGGCCGAGGTGGGCTCGTCGAAGAGGATCATCTTCGGGTCCATGGCCAGCGCACGTGCGATCGCGACCCGCTGCTGCTGGCCGCCGGAGAGCTGGGCCGGGTACTTGTCCGCCTGCGCGGCGATGCCCACCCGTTCCAGCAGCTCCATGGCCCGCGCGTCGGCCGCCTGGCGGTCCTTGCGGCGCACCTTGATCGGGCCGAGCGTGACGTTCTCGCGGATGGTCTTGTGCGCGAACAGGTTGAAGGACTGGAACACCATGCCGACCTCGGACCGCAGCCTGGCCAGCCCCCTGCCCTCCTCGGGCAGCACCTGGCCGTCGAACACGATCCTGCCGTCGTCGATCGTCTCCAGGCGGTTGATCGTCCGGCACAGCGTGGACTTTCCACCGCCCGAAGGCCCGATGACCACCAGAACCTCGCCACGAGAGACGGTCAAGTTGATGTCCTTCAGGACGTGCAACGCCCCGAAGCGCTTGTTGACGCCCTCCAACTGAACGAGTGGAGTGGCGTCGCCGTTCTCCGTCATGGACCAAAACGGTAGAGGTCATTAAGACGCTGGTCACTAACCAGGTGGTACCGATCCGGTCACATCGAGCCGTCAAGCTGGTGTTTTAGACGGGGGCGGCTGCCGCGAGCCGGACAACGACTACCCTTGAACCTGCCATGACTGTGACCCAGGAGAGCGCCCGCACGTACGAAGTGCGCACATACGGGTGCCAGATGAACGTGCACGACTCCGAGCGCCTTTCCGGCCTGCTGGAAGACGCCGGCTACGTGCCGGCCCCCGACGGCCGGACGGCCGACGTCGTCGTGTTCAACACGTGCGCCGTGCGGGAGAATGCCGACAACCGCCTTTACGGAAACCTCGGCCACCTGCGGCCGGCCAAGATGGACAACCCGCGCATGCAGATCGCGGTGGGCGGCTGCCTGGCCCAGAAGGACCAGGGCGAGATCGTCCGCAAGGCGCCCTGGGTCGACGTCGTCTTCGGCACCCACAACATCGGATCCCTGCCGGTGCTGCTGGAGCGGGCCCGGGTGGCCGGCGAGGCGCAGGTCGAGCTGAAGGAGTCGCTGGAGGTCTTCCCCTCCACGCTGCCCACCAAGCGCGAGTCGGCCTACGCGGCGTGGGTCGCGATCTCGGTCGGCTGCAACAACACCTGCACGTTCTGCATCGTGCCGTCGCTGCGCGGCAAGGAGAAGGACCGCCGTCCCGGCGACGTCCTGTCCGAGGTGCGCACGCTCGTCGGCCAGGGCGTCCTGGAGGTGACGCTGCTCGGCCAGAACGTCAACACCTACGGCGTCGAGTTCGGCGACCGGCTGGCCTTCGGCAAGCTGCTGCGCGCCTGCGGCGACGTCGAGGGCCTGGAGCGGGTGCGCTTCACCTCGCCCCACCCGGCCGCCTTCACCGACGACGTCATCGCCGCCATGGCCGAGACGCCCAACGTCATGCACCAGCTGCACATGCCGTTGCAGTCGGGCTCCGACCGGGTGCTGAAGGCCATGCGCCGCTCCTACCGGGCCGAGCGCTACCTCGGCATCATCGAGCGGGTGCGGGCCGCCATGCCCGACGCGGCCATCTCGACCGACATCATCGTCGGCTTCCCCGGCGAGACCGAGGACGACTTCCAGGCCACCCTCGACGTCGTCCGGCAGAGCCGCTTCGCCAACGCCTTCACCTTCCAGTACTCCATCCGTCCGGGCACCCCGGCGGCCACCATGGAGGACCAGATCCCGAAGGAGGTCGTCCAGGAGCGTTACGAGCGCCTGGTGGCCCTGCAGGAGGAGATCTCCTGGGAGGAGAACAAGAAGCAGGTCGGCCGCACGCTGGAGGTGCTGGTCGCCGAGGGCGAGGGCCGCAAGGACGACGCCACGCGCCGCCTGTCCGGCCGCGCCGCCGACAACCGGCTCGTGCACTTCGCGGTGGGCGAGGAGACCCCGAGGCCCGGTGACATGGTCACCGTCGAGGTCACCTACGCCGCCCCCCACCACCTGGTCGCCGACGGCGCGGTCCGGGCGGTGCGGCGCACGCGGGCCGGCGACGCCTGGGAGGCGCGCCAGGGCGCCCCGGCGAAGGGGGCCGGCGTGCTGCTCGGCATGCCGTCCGTCGGCCGCCCGGCGGCTCCCGCCCCGGCCGCCGGAGCCTGCTCGGCCCACTGAGCCACCGCGTTCCGACACCCCGCCGCTCCTTCGGGACGGCGGGGTGTCGCGTGTGGGTCAGCGCCTGAGACGGTCGAGGAAGCTGTAGCACGGCTGCCGGCGGAAGTCGTCGAACGTGGCGCACGGATCGGGGCCGCCGGCCCGTACGGAGGGAGGCGGCGGCGGGGGAGGCGCCTGACGGTCCGGCTCGGGGACGACCCGTTCCCTGGGCGGCGCCTGCGGGGACGCGTGCGGAGCCGGACGGCGTACGGCGGCCCGCCGGGACGGACGCGGCGGCGCGACCAGCGGCGGACGCGTGGGAAGCGCCCTGGGCGAGAGCGGCGACGACAGCTCGCCCTTCACCGGCCTGCCCCTGCCCGAAGGGAGCGAGGGCTCGCCCGGCTCGGGCTCCGCCGTCGTGGGCCGGTCGGGCGCCGGCACGGCCTCCATCCACCCCGGCGACCAGGGGCCGGGCGACCAGGGGCCCGCCGACGGGGTGGGCGGCGCCGGGGACGGCTCGGCCACCGGCGAGCCCGCGATCTGCGAAGGAAAATACGATCTTGGGATAAGCGGTGTTTCCTGATCGAATTCACGGCGGATTTGCGGGCGCGATTCCGGAGAACTGGTGAATGCGAGGAAAATCCCGAGCCCGGCCGTGACGAGTACCCCGGCCGCCCCGGCCGCGGCGCCCAGCCGGGGACGGCCACCTGGGCAAACAGATCGTTGGGGGGACAAGTCGTGATTCCTTTGTGATTGGTGTGCGAGCATTCCGCTGATGCGGCTAGTGTGGTCCATCACCCGCGGAAGCCGGCGAGCTTTCCCCGATACGACCGCAGGGAGCTGCACCACCATGCATGATCCGACCGAGACGGATCGTCAGGAGATCCTCTCCGGGCCGGGCTCGTCCCCGAGACCCCCCGGCAAGAGCAGGAAGACCGCCGTCATCGCCGCGTTCGCCCTCGTTGGCGTGCTCGCCGCGGGCGGCGCCGGCTACCTGCTGGCGGCCAAGCCCGGCCAGAGCACCCAGCAGGAGCAGGGCTCCGGCCGCCCGTCCCCGGCCACGAGCGCCGGCGACGAGGTGTTCGAGGCCGACGAGGACGCCACCATGGGCGACGCCACCACCGACGCCCCCGACGACGGCCTGCCCACCGACGGCTCCGACGACTCCGCCATGGGCGACGCCGTCACGGACACGGGCGGCGGCTCCGACCCCGCCGACAAGGGATCGACCGGTTCCGACGGCACCGGCGGCACCGGCGGCACGACGCAGACGGGCACCGGCAAGAAGCCCGGCACGCCGTCCGCCAAGGCCCCGCAGCCGGACGGCGACAATCCCGCCGACGGCCCCGCTGGGGTGCTCAGCGGCCAGTGCGCCAAGAGCGGCTGCTGAGACACCGCCCCCAAGTGGCTCGCCCTTTCCGGCCGGTAATGGATCTGCTGGAGAGCCGGCCGTCCTCGTAGGGTGCCGGGCATGACGACTGACAGAGCGGCCACGTTGCGACGGCTGCACGTGCCCGGCAGCCCGCTGATCCTGCCCAACGTCTGGGACGCCGCCTCGGCGCGCGCGGTCCAGGAGGCCGGGTTCCCGGTGGTGGCCACCGGCAGCGCGGCCGTCTCCCGCGTGCTGGGGTACGCCGACGGCGAGAGCACCCCGGTCGGCGAGATGATGGCCGCCATCGCCCGCATCGCCAGGGCCGTGGACGTGCCCGTGACCGCCGACGTCGAACGCGGTTACGGGCTCGCGCCGGGTGAGTTGGCCGAGCGGCTGGCCGAGGCGGGGGCGGCGGGCTGCAACGTGGAGGACTCCGACCCGCGGACCGATGAGCTGGTCGACGCCGGGGCGCAGGCGGATTTCCTGGCCGGGATGCGGGCGGCCGCGGGCGACGCCCTGGTGATCAACGCCCGGGTCGACACCTACGTGCGGGGCGTGCGCGACCGGGCGGCGGCGGTGTCGCGCGGGCGGCGCTACCTGGAGGCCGGGGCCGACTGCGTGTACCCGATCACGCTGGCGGACGAGGGCGAGATCGCGGCCCTCGTCGCCGAGGTGGGCGGGCCGGTGAACATCCTGTTCCGGCCGAAGGCGCCGTCGTACGCGCGGCTGGCGGAGCTGGGGGTGGCCAGGATCAGCTTCGGCGGCGGCCTCCACCAGGCGGCCCACGCCTACACCCAGGGCCTGCTCGCCGCCATCGCACAAGGCCACGACCCCTACACGACCTGACCGCCGGGTTGGGGCGGGTGGCGCGTACGCTTGCGCTCGTGCTTGTCGCCGCGGCCGTCTGCCCGCAAACCCCGCTGATCGTGACCGGGCTGCCCGAGCTGCGCGCGGCCTGTCGTACCGCGGTCGCCGCGCTCCGGGCCGCCCGTCCCGACGTGCTGGTCGTGGTGGGCGGCGCGGAGGCGACCCGCTCCTACGACGGCGCCGCGGCGGGCACCCTGCGGCCCTGGGGCTTCGACATCACGGTGGGCGAGGGCCGGCCCGTGCTGCCGCTGTCCCTGACCGTCGGCCGCCGCCTCCTGAACGACCCCGAACAGCTCCCCGCCACCGACGCCGACGGGGTTCCCGGGCAGGCGGTCGCCTTTGACGCCGATCCGGCCGAGTGCCGGGCGATCGGCGCCGGGCTGGCCGCCCTCGGACGGGTCGCGCTGCTGGTCATGGCCGACGGCTCGGCCTGCCTGACCCCGCGGGCCCCGGGCCGGTACGACGAGGCGGCCGGGCCGTACGACGACCTGATCGCCGAGGCGGTCGGCAGGGCCGACGCGGCGGCGCTGGCCGCGCTCGACCCCGTCGAGGCCGACCGGCTGTGGGTGACCGGCCGCGCGGCCCTCCAGGTGCTGGCCGGCGCCGCCGAGGGGACGCCGCTGACCGGCACGCTGCTCATGCGGTCCTCGCCCTACGGCGTCGGCTACTTCACGGGCGTGTGGCGCTGACGAGGCGGCGCCGGGAGGCGCGTCAGGCCTGGGGGCGGCGGGGGACGGGGATGCGCATCAGGTCGCGGGCGGTGATCACTTCGCCGTCGTAGCTGCGGCGTACCTCCGCCACGAACGCCGGCTCCTCGGCGAACCCGTACCGCTCGGAGAAGTGCGTGAGCACCAGCCTGCGCACCCCCGCGTCGGCCGCCACCACGCCCGCCTCGAACGCCGTCAGGTGCCCGTACTCCTTGGCCAGCGCGCTCTCGGCGGACAGGAACGTCGACTCGATCACCAGCAGGTCGGCCCCGAAGGCGAGCTCGAACACGGCGTCGCACAGGCGGGTGTCCATGACGAACGCGGCGCTCTGCCCCGGCCTGGGCTCGCTGCACTCGGCGAGCGTGACGCCCCGGACCGAGCCGGTGCGCTGGAGCTCGCCGACCTCCGGGCCGCGGATGCCGTGGCGGGCCAGCCGGTCGGGAAGCATGCGGCGGCCGGGCGGCTCCTGGACGCGGTAGCCGTACGACTCGACGGGGTGGGACAGGCGGCGGGCGATCAGCGGCCCCACCCCGGCCAGCGCGCCGGAGACCGGATGCTCCTCGATCACCTTCGTGTCGGCGAACGCGGCCGCGTGCCGCAGCCGGCGCCAGTACGTCTCGCCGGCGGCGGGGAAGACCGCGCGCACCGGATGGCGCACCCGGTCGCGGGCGATGCGCTGCACGACCCCGGGCACGCCCAGGCAGTGGTCGCCGTGGAAGTGGGTCACGCACAGCCAGTGGACGTCGTTCGCGCTCAGCCCGGCGTGCAGCATCTGCCGCTGCGTGCCCTCGCCCGGGTCGAAAAGGTAGCCTTGCCCGTCCCAGCGCAGAAGGTACCCGTTGTGGTTACGGTGTCGGGTGGGCACCGCGCTGGAGGTGCCCAGCACCACGAGTTCACGTGAGGACATGATGACCACGCAGTCCACGCTGTCCACGGTCGCGTTCGCCGAGGTGCCGACGCCGGTCGGCCCGTTCGTCCTGGCCGTCACCGAGCGGGGGCTGGTCGCCTCGGGATGGGGGTCGCCCGCCGGACTGGCCGGCCGCCTCGGCCTGGCTGAGGTTCATGATGCGGATCGTACGGCCTGCGCGGTCGCCGAGCTGAACGCATATTTCGCCGGAGAGCTGCGCACGTTCAGCACCCCCGTGGACTGGCGGCTGATGACCGGCTCCCGGCTGCAGGTGCTCCAGGCCCTGCACCGCGTCCCGTACGGCACCGCCGTCACCTACGGCGAGCTGGCCCGGCGGGCCGGGTCGAGCGTGCCCGCCCGCGGCATCGGCTCGATCATGGGCTCCAACCCGATCCCCATCATCGTGCCCTGCCACCGGGTGGTCGCGGGCAACGGGCTGGGCGGGTTCAGCGGCGGCGTGGGGGTGGAGACCAAGCGCTGGCTGCTGACCCACGAGGGATACCTCCAGCCGACGCTCCTCGACCTGTAGGTGGTCCGTCCACACCTGGACAGTTGACACACTGGTCGGTGTGCGCCAGCAGCCAGTCATCGCCGTCGTGGGCCCCACGGCGGCCGGGAAGTCCGATCTCGCCGTCGACCTCGCGCTCCGGCTCGGGGGCGAGTGCGTCAACGCCGACTCCATGCAGCTCTACCGCGGCATGGACATCGGCACGGCCAAGCTCACCCCCGCCGAGCAGCGCGGCGTCCCCCACCATCTGCTGGACATCTGGGACGTCACGGTCACGGCCAGCGTCGCCGAGTACCAGCGGCTGGCCAGGGAGCTGTTCGCGAAGATCGACGTCCCGGTGCTGGTGGGCGGCAGCGGCCTCTACGTCCGGGCGGCCCTCGACGACCTGGAGTTCCCCGGCACCGACCCGGTGATCCGGGCCCGGCTGGAGGCGGAGCTGGCCGAGCGCGGCCCGGCCCCCCTGTACGCGCGGCTGCGCGAGCTCGACCCGCCCGCCGCCGAGGCGATCCTGCCGAGCAACGGCCGCCGCATCGTGCGCGCGCTGGAGGTGATCGAGCACTCCGGCCGGCCGTTCTCGGCCACCATGCCGTCCTACGACGCCGTCTATCCCAGCGTGCAGCTCGGCCTGGAGGTGCCGCGGGGCGTGCTCGACGAGCGCATCGAGCTGCGGGTCGAGCGCATGTGGGCGGCGGGCCTGGTCGAGGAGGTCCGCGCGCTGCTCGGGCAGGGCCTGGCCGAGGGGCGCACGGCGGGCCGCGCGCTCGGCTACGCCCAGGTCATCCGGTTCCTGGAGGGCGAGTGGACCGAGGAGCAGGCGTTCGCCGAGACGGTCAGGGCCACCCGGCGCTTCGCCCGCCGCCAGGAGTCGTGGTTCCGCCGCGACCCGCGGGTGCGCTGGCTCCCGTACGACGCCCCCGACCTGCTTGAACGATCCCTGGCGCACATCGCCGACCCGGGTGCGGCATAAACTCAGGCAATGCGGTTTCTCAAGGGGCACGGCACCGAGAACGATTTCGTCATCCTGCCCGATCCCGACGACGGCGTGGAAGTGACGGCCGCGCTCGTGGCCAAGATCTGTGACCGGCGGGCCGGGATCGGCGCCGACGGCGTGCTCCGGGTCGCCCGGACCAAGCAGCACGCCGAGGTGGCCGAGCAGGCCGCGGTGGCCGACTGGTTCATGGACTATCGCAACGCCGACGGCAGCGTCGCGGAGATGTGCGGCAACGGCGTACGCGTCTTCGCCCGCTACCTGGTGGACGCCGGGCTGGTGGAGGGGACGGAGTTCTCCCTGGCCACCAGGGGCGGCCCGCGCCGGGTCCGGGTCGAGCCCAACGGCGACATCACGGTCGACATGGGCAAGCCGGCCGTGCTGGGCGAGAGCGTGGCGGGCGTCGGCGGCCACGAGTACCCCGGTCTCCACGTCGACATGGGCAACCCCCACCTGGCCTGCGCGATCGGCGACCCGGTCGTCCAGCTCGACCTCAGCCACCAGCCGGGCTTCGACACCGGGGTGTTCCCGGCCGGCGTCAACATCGAGCTGTTCAACCCGGTCGGCGTCAGCCGCGTGGTGATGCGGGTCTACGAGCGCGGCTCGGGCGAGACGCGCTCCTGCGGCACCGGCGCCGTGGCGACCGCCGTGGCCGCCGCGCACATGTCCGGCGACACCACCGGCACCTGGACCGTCGAGGTCACCGGCGGCTCGCTGACCGTCATCCTCGACGAGGACACGAGCTACCTGTCCGGCCCGGCGGTGATCCTGGCGAGCGGCGAGCTGATGCTTGCAGAATGATGTTCTCCTGAGGGATGCTGGGTCCAATTTCCGAACCGAGGAGGGGTTGAGGATGGCGGACCCGCGTACCACGGCGGTCCAGGTCAAGGCGCCGATCGGTCAGTACGGCGGCGGCTTCATGGTCTCCCGCGAGGCCAAGGCCGTCTGCGAGCAGCACGGGCTCGGCCCGCGCGAGCTGTACTTCCGCGGGCGCTGCGGGGTGCTCGGCGAATGCCACGCCGACGTCGTCACCTCGGTGGCGGTCTTCTTCCCCGCCGCCCACGTCGAGGAGAGCTGGAACGGCGGCAGGAAGATGCCCGTCGAGCAGGCCGTCGAGCTCTACACCGAGGCGTGCAGGCAGTGGGGCCGGCGCAAGCTCGGCGGTTACGACGGCTGCGCCCGGATCGCCGAGCTGCTCGAACCGGTCGTCGCGCAGGCCTCGCCGGTGGGCGCGCCGCTGTTCGCCGGCTGGCGGGCGGTGCCGCTGCCGGACGACCCGCCCGCGCGCGCCGTCCAGCTCATGCACGTCCTGCGCGAGCTGCGCGGGGGCCTGCACGCCAACGCCGTGCTCGCGGCCGGCCTGCACCCCCTGGAGGCCACGCTCGCCGCCGTCCACGACACCACCCCCTTCGGCTACGCCGACGGCGTGACGATCGCCAGGTTCTTCACCTGGCCCGAGCCGTACGCCACCCCCGGCCCTGACGTCGTGGCGCGGCGGGCCCAGGTCGAGGAGACCACCGACGACCTGATGGCCCCGGTCTTCTCGGTCCTGCGCGACAACGAATCGGACGAGCTGATCGAGCTTCTGCGTTTTGGGCACGCTCGTTGACCTGGCAGACTGACTGCCCATGGACGTGGACATCTGGGCCTGGGTCGGCGAAACCCAGCAGCAGCTTTCCGAGGCGGGCAACGTTGGCCTCGCCATGGCGCTGGGAGACCTTCCCGCACAGGCCTACGAGGGCCGGTATCCGCAGCTCGACGTGATGGCCCCGGCCATCGCCCAGCAGGCCGAGACGCTGGAGCTGCCCTGGCTGGAGTTCTACGCCCGCTACTGGCACCTCATGGGCCGCATCGGCGACCGGGCCCAGGGCGCGGTGGCCATCGACGACGCGCGGCAGCTGCTCACGTTCGCCCAGCGCGAAGACGTGCGCGACTGCCCGGCCACCCCGGCCGCCGTCGAGGCGATGGCCGTCGTGTGGGCCAACACCGACGGCCCCGGCTACGCCGGTGACCGCCTGGAGACGGTGGGCGCCTTCCTGGAGGGCATGAGCCCGGAGCGGCCCGCCTTCAGCGGCCTGGTCACCCAGTACGTCGCGGCGCTCGTCGACGCGGGCAAGGCCGGCGAGGCCGTCGCCTACGCCGAGTCCGCGGTCGAGCGGCTGCGCACGGCCGGTCGCGAGGCGAGCTGGGAGCTCGGCGCCGAGGGCGCCCGCGCCCTGCTGGCCGCCGGCCGGGCCGACGACGCGCTGGCCGCCCTGCAGGCCGCCGCCGACTTCGCCCCCGACGACCCGCCCGCCAAGGCCCACCGCGAGGGCGTGCGCCGCGCGCTCATCCTGGCCGAGCTCGGCCGCACGGCCGAGGCCGTCGACGCGCTGCCCGACCTCGACGTGGTCGGCGAGCACCCGCGGGTCTTCGTCGAGTGGTCGCGCGCGGTCGCCAAGCTGGCCGGATCCTCCCAGATCACCAACACCTGGCAGCTCGGCCGCGTGCTGCGCCAGTGGATCGACTACTTCGGCATGATGGGCGGCTACCGCGCCCGCGTCGAGCTCGCGCTGGTCGCGGGCGAGCTGGCCCTGGCCAGGAACGGCGTGTGGCAGGCCCGCCTGCTGGCCGACCTGGCCGAGTCCGGCGCGGCGGAGCTGCGCGGCGAGACCGGCGACCTGACCGAGCGCGTCGCCGCGCTGCGGGCCGCCGCCGACGCCACCTCCGAGCCCGCGGCCCCCGGGCCCCTGACCGAGCGGGTCGGCCTGTTCGACGCCGCCGACGGCTTCAACGCCGACCCCGAGAAGTGGGTGGGCTGGCTCGCGCCGCTGTCCGGGCAGGACCTGGAGGCCACCCGCCGCCACACCACCACGCTCGGCTTCCTCGGCTTCCCCGCGGCGGGCGCCGACATCTACTGGAAGCTGCTGGTCGACTCCGGCGACATCGCCTCGGCCGACCCCGACGACATCGCCTACCTGACCACCCTGCTCATCGAGGCCCGCCAGGACGAGCGCCTGGAGCAGATGGCCGCGCTGCTGCCGCACGCCGCCCAGTACCTCGCGCTGGCCCGGCTCCACAGCGCCCGCGAGCGCTGGCCGGAGACGCTCGACGCCGCCGAGCACGCGGTCGCGGCCGGGGCCGGCATCGAGGCCAGGCGCCTGCTGTCCGGCGCCGCCCAGCAGCTCGACCACAACGACAGGGCCGCCGGCGTCCTGGCCGAGGTGCTCGACGAGCTGACCGACGAGGACGTCTGGCGCATGGTCGTCATGGCCACCTCGGCGGAAGACTGGGACACCGTGCGCAAGGGCGCGGCCAAGATCGGCATGCCGATCAAGTCCAAGCAGGGCCCGATCGAGGAGGAGATGGGCCTGATCCGGCTCATCCTCCCGGCGCCCGACGGCGGCCAGCGCCAGGTGTTGTCCATCCGCACCGGCCCGGCCACCGCCCGGCTGGCGCTGCCGCAGCCGCGCGGCATGGACTACAACGCCGGCGACCTGGTCGTGTTCGACCCGCAGCTGCTGGAGCCCGTCCCGGAAGACCCGCAGGAGCAGCAGAACTTCGTGCCGCCGTTCGCGGCCGTGCGCATCCTGCGTCCCGGCGGTTACACCAGCTACTTCTTCGACGGCGCCGCGCCGAGCGAGGAGGACTGGGCGGAGTTCACCGAGGTCATGGCCGAGCGCGGCTGGCCGATGTGGGTCTACAGCGACGAGAACTACACCGTCACCCACCCGACCAGCGGCGAGTCGCTGCCGGGCGTGTTCGGCTGGGTCGCGGTGCCGCCGGACGTGTCGGCCGCCGAGGTCGACGCCCTGCTCGACGACGCCACCGAGCGCTGGGTGCACCCGCTGGCCTGGCTCGACCTGGCCCGCGAGATCGACGTCGAGGTCGAGCGGCACGAGCGCATCGTCAAGGAATACGGGCTCTGACGTGCTGGAGCGCTTCAGCCTCGACGGCAAGGTCGCCATCGTCACGGGCGCGTCGTCGGGGCTGGGCGTGGCCTTCGCCCGCGGGCTGGCCGAGGCCGGCGCCGACGTCGTGATCGGCGCCCGGCGCGCGGACCGGCTGGCGGAGACCGGGCGCCTGGTCGAGGAGACCGGGCGCCGCTGCCTCCCGGTCCCGACCGACGTGGCGGCGCCGGAGGAGTGCGACGCGCTGGTCGCCGCGGCCGTGGCCGAGTTCGGGGCGGTCGACGTGCTGATCAACAACGCGGGGGTCGGCACCGCCGTGCCCGCGCTGCGCGAGCGGCCCGAGGAGTTCCGCCGGGTGGTGGAGATCAACCTGCACGGCACGTACTGGATGGCGCAGGCGTGCGCGCGGGTGATGCGGCCGGGCTCGTCGATCGTGAACATCGGCAGCATCCTCGGCGCGACCACCGCAGGGCTGCCGCAGGCCGCCTACAGCGCGTCGAAGGCGGCCGTGGCCGGGCTCACCCGCGACCTGGCCCAGCAGTGGACGGCCCGGCGCGGCATCCGGGTCAACTGCCTGGAGCCGGGGTTCTTCGCCTCGGAGATGACCGAGCAGTACCCGCCCGGCTACCTGGAACGCATGCTGGAGCTGCGGGTGCCGATGAAACGGCCCGGCGACCCGGCCGAGCTGGTGGCGGCGGCGGTCTTCCTGGCCTCCGACGCCTCCTCGTACGTCACCGGTGTCACGCTGCCGGTGGACGGCGGCATCCTGATCACCTAGACGGTCCTTCTAGTACGTTGTCGGGAATGACCGCCCCCTTCGTACGTTCCTACCGTCCGGCCGATCTGGCCGCCGTCTACGACATCTGCGTGCGCACGGCCGACGCCGGTGGCGACGCCCGCGGCCAGTACGCCTCCGACCTGCTCATGGGCGACATCTTCGCCGCCCCCTACGTCACCCTGGAGCCCGAGCACGCCCACGTCGTGGACGACGGCACCGGCCAGGCCGTCGGCTACGTCGTGGGCACCGCGGACACGGCGGCGTTCGTCCGCCGCTACCGCGAGGAGTGGATCCCGGCGTCCGCGGCCCGCTGCCCCCTTCCCGCCGACCCGCCGGTCACGGCGGACGACGTGATGCTCGCCCTGCACCACCGGCCCGAGCGCATGCTGGTGCCCGAGCTGGCCGGCCACCCCGCCCACCTGCACATCGACCTGCTGCCCGACTGGCAGGGCAAGGGCTGGGGACGCCGGCTCATGAGCGCCTTCGTCGACGGCCTGCGCGCCGCCGGGGTGCCGCGGCTGCATCTGGGGATGGTCAGCACGAACGCGCCCGCGCGGGCCTTCTACGACCGGCTCGGCTTCGCGGAGCTGGCGGTGGCCGACGCCGGGCCGGTGACGTACCTGGGACGGGACACCTCGCCGCTCGGCTAGCTCTTGTCCGCGGGGAGCCAGGGCCTTATGTTCGTTGCGTAGTCCGGTGCGTGTTGCGTATTAAGGAACAACCGGAGGCGTGATGGGTCGGCCGCGCGTGGTGATCATCGGAGCCGGGATCGTGGGGTGCGCGGTGGCCGACGAGCTCACCGAACGCGGCTGGAGCGAGGTCACCGTGGTGGAGCAGGGCCCGCTCTTCGCCGCGGGCGGCTCCAGCTCGCACGCCCCCGGCCTGGTCTTCCAGACGAACCCGTCCAAGACCATGACCGAGTTCGCCGCCTACACCGTGCGCAAGTACACCGCGCTCGGCGCGCACTGCTTCCGGCAGGTCGGCGGCCTGGAGGTGGCCACCACCCCCGAGCGCTGGACCGACCTGCACCGCAAGCTCGGCTGGGCGCAGTCGTGGGGCGTCGAGGGCCGCCTGCTGGACGCCGCGCAGTGCGCCGAGCTGTGGCCGATGCTGGACCGCGACCGGGTGCTCGGCGGCTTCCACGTGCCGAGCGACGGCCTGGCCGCCGCCGTGGCCTGCGGCGAGACGCAGGCGGCGCGGGCCACCGAACGCGGGGCGCGCTTCCTCGGCGGGCACACCGTGACCGGCGTCGAGCAGCAGGGCGGCCGGGTCACCGGCGTCTCCTGCCTGGCCGCGGGGGAGTACCGGACGATCCCGGCCGACGTGGTCGTGTGCGCGGCCGGATTCTGGGGCCCGTCGATCGGGGAGATGGCCGGGCTGACCGTGCCGCTGCTGCCGCTGGCCCACCAGTACGCGAAGTCCGGCCCCCTGCCCCCGCAGCCCGAGGGCCCCATCCTGCGCCACCAGGACCGCGACCTGTACGCCCGGCAGCACGGCGACCGCATCGGCATCGGCTCCTACGCCCACCGCCCCATGCCGGTCGCCCAGCACGAGATCGGTCCCAAGGGCACCACCATGCCCTCGGTCCAGTCGTTCACCGAGGAGGACTTCGAACCCGCCTGGCGCGACGCCGCCGAGCTGCTGCCCGCCCTGGCCGGCTCCAAGTACGAGGACGGCATCAACGGCGTCTTCTCCTTCACCGCCGACGGCTTCCCGCTGATCGGCGAGGCGCCGCAGCTGGACGGGTTCTGGCTGGCCGAGGCCGTCTGGGTGACGCACTCGGCGGGGGTGGCCAGGGCGGTCGCCGAGCTGCTGGTGACCGGCCGGTCGCAGGTGGACCTGCACGAGTGCGAACCGGCCAGGTTCGAGCAGGCGCAGCTGTCGCCCGCCTACGTCGAGGAGCGCGGCAGGCAGAACTTCGTCGAGGTCTACGACGTCATCCACCCGTTGCAGCCCATGGAGTCGCCGCGGCCGATGCGGACCAGCCCGTTCCATCCGCGTCAGGTGGAGCTGGGCGCGTACTTCCTGGAGTCGGCCGGATGGGAGCGGCCGCACTGGTTCGAGGCGAACGAGCCGCTGCTCGCCGGCCTCGAAGAGCCGCGGATCGGCGCCGACCGGCGGGACGCGTGGGCCGCCCGTCACTGGTCGCCCATCGCGGCCGCCGAGGCGTGGGCCACCCGCGAGCGGGTCGCGCTCTACGACATGACCTCGCTCAAGCGCATCGAGGTCAGCGGTCCGGGCGCGACGGCCTTCCTCCAGCACATGACCACCAACAACGTGGACAAGAAGCCCGGCACGGTCACCTACACCCTGCTGCTGGACGCCGGCGGCGGCATCCGCTCCGACCTCACGGCGGCGCGGCTGGCCGAGGACAGGTTCCAGCTCGGCGCGAACGGCAACCTCGACCTCGACTGGCTGACCCGGCACGCCCCCCGCGGGGTGCACATCAGGGACATCACGCCCGGCACCTGCTGCGTCGGCGTGTGGGGGCCGCAGGCCAGGGAGCTGGTGCAGGGGCTCACGGACATGGACCTGTCCAACGAGGGCTTCCGCTACTTCACCTGCCGGTCCGGGTACGTCGGGCAGGTGCCGGTGCTCGCGATGCGCGTCTCGTACGTGGGCGAGCTGGGCTGGGAGCTCTACACCGGCGCCGACATGGGGCTCAAGCTGTGGGACACGCTGCGGTCCGCCGGGACGCCGGTCGCGGGCGGGCGGGCCGCGTTCAACAGCCTCCGGCTGGAGAAGGGGTACCGGCTCTGGGGCGTGGACATGACCACCGAGCACGACCCGTACGAGGCCGGGCTGGGCTTCGCGGTCAAGGAGGACAAGGACTTCCACGGCCGCGACGCGCTGCGCGCCGAGCCGTCGCGCAGGCTCGTGCCGCTGCTCAGCGCCGAGGTGGTCATGGGCAAGGAACCGGTCTGGCACGCCGGCCGCGTCGCCGGGTACGTCACCAGCGCCGCGTACGGGCACACCATCGGCCGTCCGATCGCCTACGCCTGGCTGCCGGCCGAGCTGGCCGGACCGGGGACGCGGGTGGACATCTCGTACTTCGGCCGCCGCGTGCCCGCGGAGGTCGCCGCCGAGCCGCTGTTCGACCCCCGGATGGAGAAGATCAGACGTTGACCCACCCCGGCTTCCTCTGGCGCAACCCCGATCCGCGGCCCTCCTACGACGTGGTCGTCGTGGGCGGCGGCGGGCACGGCCTGGCCACCGCCTACTACCTGGCCAGGAACCACGGCCTGACGAACGTCGCCGTCCTGGAGAAGGGCTGGCTGGCCGGCGGCAACATGGCCCGCAACACCACCATCATCCGCTCCAACTACCTGTGGGACGAGAGCGCCGCCCTCTACGAGCACTCGCTGAAGCTGTGGGAGGGCCTGAGCGCGGAACTGGACTACGACCTGCAGTTCAGCCAGCGCGGCGTGCTCAACCTGGCGCACAACCTGCACGACGTGCGCGAGGGCAGGCGGCGGGTCAACGCCAACCGGCTCAACGGCGTGGACGCCGAATGGCTGGACGCCGACGAGGTCAGGAAGTTCTGCCCGATCGTCAACGTCTCCGGCCGGGCCCGCTACCCCGTCCTGGGGGCCACCTTGCAGCGGCGCGGCGGCATCGCCAAGCACGACCACGTCGCCTGGGCGCTGGCCCGCCAGGCCGACGCGTACGGCGTGGACCTGATCCAGGGCTGCGAGGTGACCGGGTTCGAGATCACCGGCAACCGGGTGACCGGCGTGCGCACCTCGCGCGGGCCCATCGCGGCGGGCACGGTGGCGCTCGCCTCGGCCGGGCACACCTCGGTCCTGGCCGAACGGGCCGGGATCCGGCTGCCGCTGCAGTCGCACCCGCTCCAGGCGCTGGTGTCGGAGCTGCTGGAGCCGGTGCTCGACTGCGTCGTCATGTCCAACGCCGTCCACGTGTACGTCAGCCAGGCGCACAAGGGCGAGCTGGTCATGGGGGCGGGCATCGACGCGTACAACTCCTACGGGCAGCGCGGCGGGTGCCACGTGATCGAGGCGCAGATGGCGGCGGCCCTGGAGCTGTTCCCGCTGTTCAGCCGGGTCCGCGTGCTGCGGACGTGGGCCGGGATCGTGGACGTCTCGCCGGACGCCTCCCCGATCATCGGCGCCACCCCCGTGGACGGTCTCTACGTCAACGCCGGGTGGGGCACCGGCGGCTTCAAGGCGACCCCCGGCTCCGGCTGGGTGTACGCCGACACGATCGCCAACGGCCGGCCGCACCCGCTGGCCGAGCCGTTCGCGCTGGAGCGGTTCACCACGGGCGCGCTCGTGGACGAGCACGGCGCGGCGGCGGTGGCCCACTGATGCTGCTGCTCGACTGCCCCCACTGCGGCCCCCGCGACGAGACCGAGTTCCACTACGGCGGCCAGGCCGGGATCCCCTACCCGCAAGCGCCCGGCGAGCTGTCCGACCAGGAGTGGGCCGCCTACGTCTTCCTGCGCGACAACCCCAAGGGCTGGTTCCGCGAACGCTGGTTCCACACGCACGGCTGCCGGACCTGGTTCACCGTCGAACGGCACACGGTCACGCACGAGATCAGGAAGGCGCCATGAGGTTCACCTTCGACGGCCGTCCCCTCCAGGGGGAGCCGGGCGACACGCTGGCCGCCGCACTGCTGCGCAACGGGGTGCGGGTGGTGGGCCGGGGCGTGGAGTCCGGCCGCCCGCGCGGCGTCTTCTCGGCCGGTCCCGAGGAGCCGAACGCCCTGGTCCGCGTGGGCGCCGACCCGATGCTGGCGGCCACGACGGTGGAGCTGTACGACGGGCTGGAGGCGTGGAGCCTGCGCGGCAAGGGCCGGGTGGACCTCGACGCGGCCGACGACCGGCGCTGCGACAAGGGCTACCTGCACTGCGACGTGCTGGTGGTCGGCGGCGGCCCGGCCGGGCTGGCGGCGGCCGCCGCGGCGCGCGCGGCCCGGGTGATCCTGCTCGACGACCAGCCCCGCCTCGGCGGCGACCTGCTGAACAGCCGGGTGCTGCTCGACGGCGCGCCCGCGCTCGACTGGGTGGACTCGCTCGACCTGTCCGGCGTGCGGGTGCTCACCAGGACCACGGCCGTCGGCTATCACGACCACAACTACGTGGTGGCCGTCGAGCGGCGGGCGCGCGGCGAGCGGCTGTGGCACATCAGGGCCCGCCGGGTCATCCTGGCGACCGGCGCCCACGAGCGTTCGCTCGCCTTCCCCGGCAACGACCGGCCGGGCGTCATGCTGGCCTCGGCCGCCCGCGCCTACGCCAACCGGTACGGCGTGCTCCCCGGCCGCCGCGCGGTCGTCCTGGCCTGCGCCGACTCCGGCTACGAGGCCGCCGCGGACCTGCGCGCGGCCGGCGTGGAGATCGCCGCGATCGTCGATCCGCGCCCCGCAGGACTCACCCCCGACGCCCTGGCCGGGCAGGTGATCACCGGCACCACGGCCGGCGCGGACGGCGTGCTGACCGGCGTGCGGGTGGGGGAGCGGCACATCGAGGCCGACCTGCTGGCCGTGGCGGGCGGCTGGAACCCCGCCGTGCACCTGTTCAGCCAGTCGCAGGGACGGGTGCGCTTCGACGAGGGGGTGCAGGCGTTCGTCCCGGACGTCTCGGCGCAGGCGGAACGCTCCGCAGGCGCCTGCCGCGGCCGGTACGGCACCCGCGAGGCCATCGCCGACGGCCACGCCGCCGGCCGGGAGGCCGCCGGATCCGCCGCCCGCGAACTCCGCGTGCCCGACTGCGACGAGCGCCCCCCGCGGCCACCCGCCGCGTTGTGGCTGGTCGAGGGGGACGGCGACGAGCCCGCCTTCGCCGACCTGCACCGCGACGTGACCGTGGCCGACCTGGCCAGGGCGACCGGCGCCGGGATGCGCTCGGTCGAGCACGTCAAGCGCTACACCACCGCGGGCACCGGCGCCGACCAGGGCAAGACGTCGGGGACGGTCGTCGTGGGCGTGATGTCGGCGCTGCTCGGGACCGCGCCGGGGCAGGTGGGCACGACCACGTTCCGGCCGCCGTACACGCCGGTGTCGTTCGCGACGTGGGCCGGGCGCGACCGCGGCGCGCTCTCCGACCCGGTCAGGACCACCGCCATGCACGCCGCGCACGTCGCGGCGGGCGCGGTGTTCGAGGACGTCGGCCAATGGAAGCGCCCCCGCTACTTCCCGCTGGACGGCGAGAGCATGGAAGCGGCCGTGGCGCGCGAGTGCCGGGCCGCCCGCACCTCCGTCGCCGCCATGGACGCCTCCACCCTGGGCAAGATCGACATCCGGGGCGCGGACGCGGGCGCGTTCCTGGACCGGATCTACACCAACCTGTACTCCACGCTCGCCGTCGGCGCCTGCCGCTACGGGCTCATGTGCCGGGCCGACGGCATGGTGTTCGACGACGGCACCACGACCAGGCTCGCCGACGACCACTACCTGATGACCACGACCACCGGCAACGCCGCCGCGGTGCTCGACTGGCTGGAGGAGTGGCGGCAGACCGAGTGGCCGGAGCTCGACGTCTCCTTCACCTCGGTCACCGACCACTGGGCGACGGTCGCCGTGGCCGGCCCCAAGGCACGGCGGGTGATCGCCGCCGTCGCGCCCGGCGCGCTCGGCCTGCCCTTCATGCGGTACGCCGGGACGGACGTGCTCGGCGTGCCCGGCCGGGTGTTCCGGATCAGCTTCTCCGGCGAGCTGGCCTACGAGGTCAACGTGCCCTGGCCGTACGGCAGGGCGTTGTGGGAGGCCGTGCTGGAGCTGGGCGCGGTGCCGTACGGGACCGAGGCGATGCACGTGCTGCGGGCCGAGAAGGGGTTCGCCATCGTCGGCCAGGAGACCGACGGCACGGTCACGCCGCAGGACCTCGGCATGTCGTGGATCGTCTCCGCGCGCAAGCCCGACTTCGTGGGCAAACGCTCGCACGCCCGCCCCGACACCGCCCGCGAGGGCCGCAAACGCCTGGTCGGCCTGCTCGCCGACGATCCCGCGACGCCGATCGAGGAGGGCGCCCAGCTCGTCAGGGGCGGGCCGGGCGCGCCCATGCTGGGGCACGTCACCTCCGGCTACGTCAGTGCGGCGCTCGGCCGGACGTTCGGGCTGGCCATGGTCAGGGACGTCGTGCCCGGGGACCGGCTCACGGCGGTGTCGGGGGCGGCGGCCACCGGCGTGACGGTCGTCGAGCCGGTCCTGTACGACCCGGGCAACACCCGCCGTGACGGCGATCCCCTGGAGGCGGACGTGCCCGCGGCACTCGGGGGCGTTCCGGCGCGGGAGAGCCCGGCGGCGGCGTTCGCCGACCGGTTCGCGGCGGCGAGCGGGCCGTCGGTGCGGCTGCGCGAGCTGCCGTTCGAGCCGATGTGGGAGGTCAGGGGGGCCGATCCCGGCGTGGGGCTGCGGCTCGGCCCGTCGTGGTGGCTGGTGACCGGGGACGCCGCGCCGGGGCCCGGCTGGGTGGACGTCTCGGGGCAGCGGACGATCCTGGAGCTGTCCGGGCCGATGGCGGGCGACGTCCTGATCACCGGCTGTCCCGTGGACCTGCATCCCGACGTGTTCCCCGGGCACGCGCAGACGCTCCTGGGCCGGGCCTCGGTGATCCTGGAACGGCGGGCGGCCGGGGAGTACCGGATCCACGTCAGGTCGTCGTTCACCGCGTACCTGGCAGAGTGGCTCTTGGACGCCCTCTTAGCGTTATAAGACCATTTAGGGGTACTTGCTATACCTAGACTTTACGAAAACCGAAGTCTGGGGGATCACGTGCGCACACGGGCGTTCACGGCCGGTCTGGCCATGGTGACGATGCTGGCCGGCTGCGGCGGCCTGGAGGCGCAGTCGGGCGGCCCGGACCCGGCCAAACCGGACTCCGCGTCGGTCTCGGACGCCCGCAAGAAGCTGGACAAGCTCAAGGTCAAGGGACGTGCCCCGCGCACCGGCTTCGACCGCGACGAGTTCGGCCCCGCCTGGGCCGACGTCGACCACAACGGCTGCGACACCCGCAACGATATCCTCAAGCGCGACCTGAAGGACGAGACGTTCAAGTCGGGCACGCACGACTGCATCGTCCTCACCGGCACCCTGGACGACCCCTACAGCGGCAAGACCATCACGTTCAAGCGCGGTCAGGACACCAGCACGGCCGTCCAGATCGACCACCTGGTGCCGCTGTCGGACGCCTGGCAGAAGGGCGCGCAGCAGTGGTCGCCCGCCAAGCGCAAGGAGTTCGCCAACGACCCGCTGAACCTGCTGGCGGTGGACGGCCCGCTGAACAACCAGAAGAGCGACTCCGACGCGGCCACCTGGCTGCCGCCGCGCAAGGCGTACCGGTGCGCCTACATCGCCCGCCAGATCGACGTGAAGAGCAAGTACGACGTCTGGATCACCGACGGCGAGAAGAGCGCGATGGAAGGCATACTCAAGGACTGCTGAGAGCCCCGCCGGGGGCGGTCAGCGTCAGCTCCACGCGGGCCCCGCCGCCCTCGGGCGCCGAGACGGCGAGCGTGCCGCCGCACGACTCGGCGGTGCGCCGCGCGATGTCCAGCCCCAGGCCGGTCGAGCCGCCCCCGCTGATCCCCCGCTCCAGCGCCCCCGGGTCGAACCCCGGCCCCGAGTCCTCGACGACCAGCAGCGTCCCGCCCGGCCGGGACGACAACCGCACGGCCATGGCGGTCCCCTCCGGGGTGTGCGCGAACACGTTGCCGAGCAGCGCGTCCACGCACGCGGCCAGCTCCTCGCCGCCGACGGCGACCGGCGCGGGCGCGTCGGGCAGCGACACCGACACCGGCCGCCCCTGGTCCTCGGCCAGCACCGACCAGAACCGCACCCGCTCGCGCACCACCTCGGCCGCGTCGCACGAGCCGCGCCCGGCCGAGCGCCGCCGCGCCTCGGTGATGACCGCGCTGACCGCCCGCTCCAGCGCGTCCACCCGGTTCTGGACCCGGGCGGCCTCCTCCGGGTCGCGCAGCGACTCGGCCTCCAGCCGCAGCCCGGTCAGCGGCGTGCGCAGCCGGTGGGACAGGTCGGCGACCGACTCGCGCTCGGCGGCCAGCAGGTCGCCGATGCGCCCGGCCAGATGGTTGAGCGCCAGCGCCACCGACCGCACCTCCGGCGGCCCGCCCGGCTCGGCCCGCGCGCTCAGATCGCCGCCGGCCAGCCGGTGCGACACGCGTGCCAGCCCGACCACGGGCCTGGTCACGGCCAGCGCCAGCCGGTCGGCCAGCACGATGCCGAGCACCATGAGCCCCAGCCCGAGCACGAGCAGCGCCAGCCAGGCCGCCCGCACGCCGTGCGTCAGCTCGTCGTCCGGCACGAACACCCTGATCACGGCCGTGCCGTCGGGGGACTGCGCCGAGACCAGCACCTCCCGGCCGCCGGGGGCGACGGCGGTCACGCTGCGGCCCGTCGCGGCCAGCCGCACGGCGTCGGAGCGGGCGGCGGGCGCGCCCATCGTGCCCCCGCCGGGCAGGAAGACCGTCACCCGCCGCGGCACCTGCTCCACGGCCAGCGGCAGGTCGGGCGTGCCGACCGCGACCGCGACGGACTCGGCGGCGGCGGTGGCCCGGCTCATCGCGCCGTTCTCGGCCACGGTGCCGATCAGCAGCGCCATCGGCACCAGCAGGGCGATCAGCACGAGCGACGTCGTCGCCGCCACCAGCAGCGCCAGCCAGCGCCTCACGACGGCCCGACCAGCTTGACCCCGACGCCTCTGACGGTGTGCAGGTAGCGGGGCTCGGCCGCGGTCTCGCCGAGCTTCCTGCGCAGCCACGACAGGTGCACGTCCACGGTCTTGTCGGCGCCGCCGTACGGCAGCCGCCACACCTCCGTCAGCAGCTCGCGCTTGGTGACCACCTCGCCGGGCCGGGCCGCGAGGAAGTGCAGCACGTCGAACTCGCGCGGCGTGAGGTCGAGTGACACGCCGTCGAGCGTGGCCGTGCGCGCCCGGGGATCGACCCGCAGCCCGCCCACGGCCAGCGGCTCCGGCGCGGCCTCGCCCGCGCGCCGCAGCACCGCCCGCACCCGGGCGTCGAGCTGCCGGGCGCTGTACGGCTTGACCACGTAGTCGTCGGCCCCCGCGTCCAGGACGGGCACCATCTCGGCGTCGCCGTCGCGGGCGGTCGCCACGATCACCGGCACCCGGCTCACCGCCCGCAACATGCGCAGCAGCTCGACGCCGTCGAGGTCGGGCAGGCCCAGGTCGAGCACGATCAGGTCGGGACGGTCCTGCACGGCCAGCCGCAACCCCTCCAGCGCGGTCGGGGAGGAGGAGACCGCGTGGCCGAGATCGCGCAGGCCCCGGCTCAACGACGTCCGGATGGTCACGTCGTCCTCGATGAGCAGGATGTCAGCCATATACCCAAACCGTAGACGGTCCGTGGTGATGCACCGAGCACCGGTAGCGTCGCCTTAACCTGCGCTTAGCCGTACGTGGGGGAGGGTGGGAGCGTGAAGCGTCTCGTGCTGGCCTGGGCCGTCACCGCGGCCGCCGCGACCGGGGCGGCCGTGGCCGTGCTCGGCCTGCTCGGAACCGGGGTGACCGGCACGTCCAGCCGCGTGCTCAGCGGGCCGGAGGTGCGCGCCGCGCTCTCCACCGCCACCGCGCGCGCCGCCACGCCCATGCCGCGGACGTCCGCCCGCGCCCAGGACCGGCTCATGCGCACCGAGGCCGGCACGGTCATCGCCTCCTGCTCCGGCGGCCTGGTCACCCTGCGCTCCTGGAGCCCGGCCCAGGGCTACTCGGTGGACGGCGTCCAGCCCGGCCCGGCCCGCGAGGCGAAGGTCGAGTTCGAGCCGGAGGACGGCGAGGAGGTCGAACTCAAGATCTTCTGCACCCCCGACGGCCCCGCCACCCGCTGACCGGCCCGCCGGGGCGCGGACGCGTCACCGACCTCCGCGGACTTCCAGCGCCCCCAGCAGCTCCTCGGACGCCCTGGTGATCGCCTCCACGGCCCGGTCGAACGCCTCGGCGTTGTGGGCGGCCGGGGCGCGGAATCCGGAGATCTTCCGGACGTACTGGAGCGCGGCGGCCCGCACGTCGTCCTCGGTCACGCTCTCGGCGTACGGCGGCCGCAGGGTCTTGATGCTTCTGCACATGCTCTCAACGGTAATAGCCGATGCGCTGGCTTATCTCCCTCGCGCCCGCGGCCAGCAACTCACCGACCTCGGGCAGCCGCTCGGGCGTGAGCCGGTACGACGGCCCGGACGCGCTGACCGCGGCCACCACCGAGCCGTCGGCCCCCCTGATCGGCGCCGCCACCGCGTTCAGCCCGACCTCCAGCTCCTCCACCGTGGCCGCCCAGCCGCGCCGCCTGATCTCCTCCAGGCCCAGGCCGTCCGGGGAGGTGACGGTGCGGGGGGTGTAGCGCTCCAGCTCGCCGGCCAGGCGCAGGGCGCCGAAGGCGAGCAGCACCTTGCCGCTGGAGGTGGCGTGCGACGGGGTGCGCTGGCCGACCCAGTTGTGGCCGCTGATCGCCGCCGGGCCGCGCACCTGGCTGATGTTGACCGTGTCGCCGTCCTGGGGGACCGCGATGTTGACGGTCTCGCCGACCGCCTCGGCCAGCCGCAGGCAGACCTCGCGGCCCTCCCTGGACAGGTCGAGCTGGGCCGTGGCCGCGCCGGCCAGCCGGACGACGCCGAACCCCAGCCGGTAGCGCCCCCGGTCGCCGCTCTGCTCCACCAGCCCGCCCTGCTCCAGGGCGGCCAGCAGCCGGAACGCGGTGGACTTGTGCACGTCGAGCTCGACCGCGAGGTCCGTCACCCGGGTGGCGCCCTCGCGGGCCAGGATCTCCAGGATCGCGATGGCCCGGTCGACGGACTGAACCGTCGTGCTGTTGCTCACAGCGCAACAGAATAGCCGCCGGAGCCGTTCGGCAGGCGCTACTTCGACGAGGCCGGGGCGAGCTCGCGGCCGAAGTCGGCGGCGATCCTCCGCATGCCCTCGGCCAGCTCGTCGCGGTCGAGGGCGTCGATGCGCTCGGCCGGCCCCGACACCGACATCGCGGCCACCACCCGCTCGCCGTCCCGGACGGGCACCGCCAGGCAGTGGACGCCCAGCTCCTCCTCGCCCAGGTCCGTCGCGTAGCCGCGCTCCTTGACCCGGCCGAGCTCGGCCAGCATGCCGGCCGCATCGGTGATCGTGTTCGGGGTGCGCCGCGGCATGCCCGTACGCTCGAACACCGCCATCGCCTCCGCGGCCGCCCGCCCGGCCAGCAGCGCCTTGCCCACGGCCGTGCTGTGCGGCAGCACCCGCCTGCCGACCTCGGCGAACATGCGCAGCCTGCGCGGCGAGGGCACCTGCGCCACGTAGACGACGAAGTCGCCTTCGAGCACCGCCAGGTTCGCCGTCTCGCCGGACAGCTCCACCATCCGCGTCAGGTACGGCTGCGCCCACCCGCCCACCATGCTCTCCGCGATGCCGCCCAGGCGGACCAGCCCGCCGCCCAGCGCGTACCGTCGGTCGGACTCCTGGCGCACGTAACCGCGGGCGAGCAGCGTCTGCAGCAGCCGGTGGATGGTCCCGTACGGCAGGCCCGTCCGCGCCGCTATCTCCGACAGCCCCGCCTCGCCGCCGTGCTCGGCCAGCGCCTCCAGCACGTCGAGCGCCCGCTCGACCGACTGCACGCTCACAACGACACCCCGCGCAGGGAGGCGTCCAGCACTTCGGCGGTGTGGGCCACCCTGATCTCCTTCCCGGCCCGGCGCATCGCCGTGGCGATCTGCATCGTGCATCCCGGATTGGCCGAGACCAGCAGCTCGGCCCCGGTCGAGGCGACCGCCCCGGCCTTCCGGTCGCCGAGGTCGCGGGCCGCCTCCGGTTGCAGGATGTTGTACGTCCCCGCCGACCCGCAGCAGATCGCCGACTCGGGGACCTCCCGCAGCTCCAGCCCGGGGATGCCGCGCAGCAGCTCGCGCGGCTGCGCCCGGACGCCCTGGGCGTGGGCCAGGTGACAGGCGTCGTGGTAGGCGACGGTGAGCGGCAGCGGATGCCGCCTGGCCGCCGGGCCCAGCTCGGCCAGGAACTCCGACAGGTCCCGCACCCGGAACCCGGGATCGGCGCCGAACAGCTCGCCGTACTCCTTCATGACGGAGCCGCAGCCGGCCGCGTTCACCACGACCGTCTCGACCCCCGCCCGCCGGAACGCCCTGACCGTCCGGCGGGCCAGCCGCCGGGCCTGATCGGCGCGCCCGGCGTGCACGCTGAGCGCCCCGCAGCAGCCCTGCCCGGCCGGAACGAGCACGTCGCAGCCCTCCAGCGCGAGCACCCGCGCGGTGGCCGCGTTCACCTGCGGGAAGAACTCGCCCTGCACGCACCCGGTGAGCATCCCGACCACGGCCCTGCGCCTGCCCCTGGCCCTGACCAGGCGCGGCAGGCGCTGCCGGTGCTCCACGCGCGGCGCGAGCGCGGCCATGGCGCCCAGGCTCGGATGGACCCGCGTCAGGAACGGCGCCATCCGCCCGGCCAGCCACATCGTCGGCCGCAGCAGCCGCAGCCTGCGCGGGTAGGGGAACAGGCTGAACACGATCTCCCGCACCGCCCGATCCCGCGGCTCGCGCACGTGCGTGCGCTCGACCTCGGCGCGGGTCTGCTCGATCAGCCGGTCGTAGCGCACGCCCGACGGGCACGCCGTGACGCACGCCATGCAGCCCAGGCAGGCGTCGAAGTGCCCGGCCATCTCAGGGGTGACCGGAACGCCCTCGACGTGCTGCTTCATCAGGTGGATGCGCCCGCGCGGCGAGTCCATCTCCTCGCCCCACAACGCGTACGTCGGGCACGTCGGCAGGCAGAACCCGCAGTGCACGCAGTCGCCGATCAGCTCCGGGTCCATGGTCACAGGCCTCCCGCCAGCCGTCCGGGCGACATCATGCGCCCGGGGTCGAACCGTTCCTTGACCCGCCGCATCAACGGCAGCGCGCTCACCCGCCCCCACCTGTCGACCCCGGCATACGGCGCGGCCAGCACGTTCACCCGGCCGCCCGCGGCCTCGACCCGCTCCCGCAGCCCGCTCACCAGGCCAGGCAGCGCGTCCTCGGCGACGGGCGCGCCCGGCTCCAGCAGCACCCGGCCGGCGACCACCGATCCGCGCAGCGACAGGCCGCACCCTTGCGCCGCCCGCAGCACGGCGCCGGCCGCCGCGGGCGGGAAACGCACCTCGACCAGCACCTCACCCCGTGGGACGACCCCCCACCAGGACGGCGGCTCGCCGGTCACCGCCCCGCCGCCGGTCAGGTCGCGCAGCGTCTCGGCGCGCGCCCGCGCGGCCGTGCCCTCCACCAGCACCGCCAGCGTCACCGGCCCGCCCGGCTCCGGACGGTCCACCTCGACCGCGCTCGGCTCGGCCTGCGCGGCCGCCAGCGCCGCCGCGACGCCCGGCACGTCGTCCGCGGGCATCCCGGCGACCACCCAGCACCGCTCGCCGGGCAGCGGATGCAGCCGGAACGTGGCCTCCGCGATCACCCCGAGGGTGCCGTACGAGCCGGTGAACAGCTTGCCGAGGTCGTAGCCCGCGACGTTCTTGACCACCTTGCCGCCCGACCGGGCGACCGTGCCGTCGGCCAGCACCACCGTGACGCCGATGAGCAGGTCCCGGGCGGTGCCGTAGCGGAAGGCGCGAGGGCCCGGCAGGGCGGCGGCGAGGGTGCCGCCGACGGTGGCCTGCCCGGCGAACGGCACGTCGAGCGCCAGCTCCTGCCCGCGCGCCGCGAGCGCCGCCGCCAGCGCCGCCGTCCGCACGCCGGCCTGCGCGCGCACCACCAGGTCGCCCGCCGCGTGCTCCAGGACCGCGTCCAGGCGGGACAGGCCGAGCAGCACGTCGCACCGCTCCGGCGGCGGACCCCAGTGCAGCTTCGTGCCGCCTCCCGCGGGCACCACCGCCAGGCCGGCCGCGGCGCACGCGCGCAGCACGGCGGAGACCTCCTCGACGGTCCCCGGCAGCGCCACCCACCGGGCGCCCCACCGGTGCGCGGGGTCTTCGGGCCCGGCCGCCCTGACCGGCACGCCGGCGCCCGAGAACGGATCCGCCATCAGAACTGCTCCGCCCTGCCCGACTCGACCAGCGGGTGCGCGCCCTTGCGCACGCCCGGCACCTCGCCGCACAACCGCGGCGTGGGGAACACCTTGCCCGGGTTGGACAGGCCACCCGGGTCGAACGCGCACCGGACGAGCTGCATGGTGTCCAGATCGGCGCCGGTGAACATCTTCGGCATGTAGCGGGCCTTGTCCACCCCGACGCCGTGCTCGCCGGTGATCGAGCCGCCGTGCTCGACGCACAGGTCGAGGATCGCGCCCGAGACCGCCTCGGCCCGCTCGCCCGCCCCCGGCTCGGCGTCGTCGAACAGCACCAGCGGGTGCAGGTTGCCGTCGCCGGCGTGGAAGACGTTGGCCACCCTGATGCCGTGCTCGCGCGAGAGCCGGTCGATGGCCGCCAGCACGCCGGGCAGCGACGTGCGCGGCACGACGCCGTCCTGGACGATGTAGGCCGGGCTGATCCGGCCGACCGCGGCGAAGGCCGACTTGCGCCCCTTCCAGATGGCCGCGCGCTCCTCGGGACCGGCCGCCACACGCAGCTCGAAGGCGTCCGAGCAGATCTCCGTCAGCCGCGCGAACTCCCGCTCGACCGACTCCCGCGGCCCGTCCAGCTCCACGATCAGCACCGCGCCCGCCCCCCGCGGGTAGGAGCAGGCGACCGCCGCCTCGGCGGCCGCGATGGCCAGCGCGTCCATCATCTCGATCGCGGCCGGCACGATGCCCGCCCCGATGATCGCCGACACCGCCCGGCCCCCCTGCTCGATGTCCTCGAACGCGGCCAGCACCGTGGTCACCGCCTCCGGCGCCCGGCTCAGCCGCACGGTGATCCTGGTGGCGATGCCCAGCGTGCCCTCCGAGCCGACGAACGCGCCGAGCAGGTCGTAGCCCGGGTCCATGCGGTCGAGGACGACCCGGTCGCCGTCGGGGGTGACGATCTCGCACGCCTCGACGTGGTTGACGGTGAAGCCGTACTTGAGGCAGTGGGCGCCGCCGGAGTTCTCCGCCACGTTGCCGCCGATCGAGCAGACCTGCTGGCTGGAGGGGTCGGGGGCGTAGTAGTAGCCCGCGTCGCGCACGGCCTCGGTGATGGCCAGGTTCGTCACGCCCGGCTCGACCACGGCCCTGCGGTTGGGCAGGTCGATCTCCAGGATCCGGCGCATCTTCGAGGTGACGATGAGCACGCCGTCCTCGCGGGGGAGCGCGCCGCCGGACAGGCCCGTGCCCGACCCCCTGGCCACGAACGGCACCCCGAAGTCGTTGCACGTCCGGACGACCCCGGCGACCTGCTCGGCCGTCGCGGGCAGCACGACCACGCCCGGCGTCGCCCGGTGGCTGGTCAGGCCGTCGCACTCGTAGGTGCGCAGGCGTACCGGATCGGTGATCACCGAGTCGGGAGGCAGCAGCGAGCGCAGCGCCGCCGTCAGCGTGTCGAGCACCAGTCACTCTCCAGATCCGTCACCTCTAGTGTGCGACTGTTTCCACCGGTCTGGCCAGTTTTCGGAGGCGGTTTGGCTGGGTTTCGGGGGGCCGCTTATGTCCGGCGCTTGAGGTCCGCTTATGTCCGGCGCTGGCGCGCCGGACATAAGCGGAAATTTCAACATCTACGGCATCTGGGCGTACGCCGGCAGCGTCAGGAACTCGGCGAAGTCGTCGTCCAGCGCGACCTCCTTGAACAGCGCCGTCGCCTGCCCGAACAGCCGCTCGTCGTAGCCCGGCTCGGCCGAGATCCGGGCCAGCTCCTCGGCGATGATCCGCTCGACCAGCTCCTTGGTCACCTGCTCACCGGTGTCGGCCAGCGTGATGTCGTTGTGGATCCACTGCCAGATCTGCGAACGGGAGATCTCGGCCGTCGCGGCGTCCTCCATGAGGTTGTGGATCGCGACCGCGCCCAGGCCGCCCATCCAGGCGGCCAGGTAGCGCAGGGCCACGTCGACGTTGTTGCGCAGGCCCGTCTCGGTGATCTCGCCGGGCGTCTCGGAGACTGACAGCAGGTCGGCGGCCGAGACGCGGACGTCCTCGCGCAGCTGGTCGAGCTGGTTGGGCCGCGCCCCCAGGACGCCGTCGAACACCTCGCGGCACACCGGCACGAGGTCGGGGTGCGCCACCCAGGAGCCGTCGAACCCGTCGCCCGACTCGCGCGTCTTGTCCGCCCGCACCTTCTCCAGCGCCACCGCGTTGACCTCGGGGTCGCGCCGGGAGGGGATGAACGCCGCCATCCCGCCGATGGCGTGCGCGCCGCGCTTGTGACACGTGCGCACCAGCAGCTCGGTGTAGGCCCGCATGAACGGCGCGGTCATCGTCACCGCGTTCCGCTCGGGCAGCAGGAACTCCCGCCCCCGCGTGCGGAACTTCTTGATCACGCTGAACAGGTAGTCCCAGCGGCCCGCGTTCAGCCCGGCCGAGTGGTCGCGCAGCTCGTAGAGGATCTCCTCCATCTCGAACGCCGCCGGATAGGTCTCGATGAGCACGGTCGCCCTGATGGTCCCGTACGGGATGCCCAGGAGCTCCTGGGCCCGGGTGAACACGTCGTTCCAGAGCCGCGCCTCCAGGTGCGACTCCATCTTCGGCAGGTAGAAGTACGGCCCCTTGCCCTTGTCCAGCTGACGCTGCGCGCAATGGAAGAAATAGAGCCCGAAGTCGAACAGCGATGCCGACACCGGCCGCCCGTCCACCTGGGCGTGCTTCTCGTCCAGGTGCCAGCCGCGCGGGCGCACCACGATCGTGGCCAGCTCGTCGTCGGGCCGCAGCGCGTACGTCTTGCCGCCGGTCTCGAAGTCGATCGCCCGGTCGAGCGCCTCGCGCAGGTTGAGCTGCCCGGACACGCAGTTCTCCCACAGGGGGGAGTTGGCGTCCTCGAAGTCGGCCAGCCACACCTTGGCGCCGGAGTTGAGCGCGTTGATGGTCATCTTCCTGTCGACCGGCCCGGTGATCTCGACACGGCGGTCCTCCAGGCCCGGGGCCGGCGGCGCGACCTGCCACTCGCCCTCCCTGACCTCCTTGGTCTCCGGCAGGAAGTCGAGCGTCCCGCCGGCCGACAGCTCCGCCTGACGCGTCTGGCGGGCTTCGAGCAGCTCCAGCCGCCTGGCGCCGAACTCCCGCTGGAGAGCCGCCACGAAGCCGAGCGCCTCCGGCGTGAGGATCTCGTCGAACCGTTCGAGCATCGGGCCGGTGATCTCCATGTCCCCCTCTTTTCCGTAGAGTGGAAAACTGATTCTGGATTGTGGAAGTGAAGCTACTCCGCTCAGGGTTCCCGGGTCAAAGGCTGGGGTACCCCTGGGGCGTCTTCGGGGGCATCCCCGATGCGGAGGGGGTCATGCCCGCGAAAGGATCGGGGCATGAAGACGATTGCTGTGGCGGGCGGGCTGCTGGCCGCCGCGCTGGTGCTGACGGGTTGCCGGATCGAGAGCTTCGGCGGTTCCACGAACCAGGACACCGTGTCCTACCAGGTGACGGACAAGGTTTCCAAGCTGCAGGTGAAGAGCGACGCCGGCGACACGGTGATCACCGAGACCGACGGCACCGCCGTCCGGGTCGTCGAGACGTTGCGCTGGCGGGGCGACGACAAGCCCAAGCCGCAGCACAAGGTCGAGGGCCAGGCGCTTTTCGTGACGTACGACTGCCCGTCCAACTGGGGGAGCTGCAGCGTCGACTACAAGATCGAGATCCCCAGGGGGCTGGCCGTCGACCTCGACAGTGACTCGGGTGACATCACCTTGCGGGCGCTGAGCGGTCAGCTCGACGCGAAGCTCGACTCCGGCGACCTCGAAGGCTCCGGCATGACCGGCAAGAAGGTGTACGTCCAGGCCGACTCGGGCAACGTCGAGCTCAAGTACGCCACCGCGCCGGACAGAGCGGAGCTGCGGGCCGACTCGGGCGACGTCGTCCTGAGGGTGCCCACGGGGTCCTACGACGTGAAGACCGACGTGGACTCCGGCGACGCCACCGTCTCGGTCAAGTCCGACCCGAGCTCCCCCCACAAGATCTCGCTGACCGCCAGTTCCGGCAACGTGACACTCTCGGCGGGATAACCAGGTGATGACGCCGGGGATGTCGTGCCACCATCGTGGGAAGACACCGAGGTGTCCAGACGTTCCCTCATAGAGATGACACGAATGCACGAATACACCGCGCTCGACGAGTTCGAGACCGGCGACATGGACCTCGAGGAGCGCCAGGCGCTGCGCCGCGTGGCGGGCCTCTCCACCGAACTCCAGGATGTCTCCGAGGTCGAGTACCGGCAGCTGCGGCTCGAGCGGGTCGTCCTCGTCGGTGTCTGGACCTCCGGAACCGCCGAAGACGCCGAGAACTCCCTGCTGGAGCTCAAGCTCCTGGCCGAGACCGCCGGGTCCGAGGTGCTCGAAGGGCTCATCCAGCGGCGCCAGAAGCCCGACCCGGCCACCTACATCGGCTCGGGCAAGGCCCTGGAGCTGCGCGACGTGGTCGAGTCGACCGGCGCCGACACCGTGATCTGCGACGGCGAGCTGACCCCCGGCCAGCTCCGCCAGCTGGAGGAGACGGTCAAGGTCAAGGTCATCGACCGTACGGCGCTGATCCTCGACATCTTCGCCCAGCACGCCAAGAGCCGTGAGGGCAAGGCCCAGGTCGAGCTGGCGCAGCTGCAGTACCTGCTGCCGCGCCTGCGAGGCTGGGGTGGCAACCTGTCCCGTCAGGTCGGCGGTCGCGCCGCGGGCGGCGTGGGCATCGGCGGCCGCGGCCCCGGTGAGACCAAGATCGAGCTCGACCGGCGCCGCATCCGCGACCGCATGTCCAAGCTGCGCCGCCAGATCAGCGGCATGTCCACCTCGCGCGAGACCATGCGCCACCGGCGCCAGCGGCGCGAGGTCCCGGCCGTGGCCATCGCGGGCTACACCAACGCTGGCAAGTCCTCGCTGCTCAACCGCATCACCGGTGCGGGCGTGCTGGTCGAGGACGCGCTGTTCGCCACGCTCGACCCGACCGTGCGCCGCGCCCGCACGCCGGAGGGCCGGCTGTTCACGATCGCCGACACCGTCGGCTTCGTGCGCCACCTGCCCCACCAGCTCGTCGAGGCGTTCCGGTCCACGCTGGAGGAGGTCGCCGACGCCGACCTGATCCTGCACGTCGTCGACGGCTCGCACCCCGACCCCGAGGGGCAGCTCGCGGCCGTCCGCGAGGTGTTCGCCGACATCGAGGGCGCCTCCGAGGTGCCCGAGGTCGTGGTGATCAACAAGGCCGACGCGGCCGACCAGGAGGTGCTCGACCGCATCGCCAGGCGCGAGCGCGACAGCATCGTGGTCTCCGCCCGCACCGGCAAGGGCATCCCCGAGCTCATGCGGCTCATCGAGGAGCGGCTGCCGCGCCTCGACCACGAGGTCCACCTGCTGGTGCCCTACGACCGGGGCGACCTGGTCTCGCGGGCCCACAAGGAGGGCGAGGTGCTCTCCGTGGAACACGTCCAGGACGGCACCGTCCTGCACGCCCGCGTGCTGCCGAGCCTGTTCCAGGAGCTGGAGCGGGTGGGCAAGCCGGTCGAACGCGTCTCTTAGCGGGACGGCTGGGCAGCTCTCGCTCAAAGTAGCGCAGAGCTGCCCAAATAGTGCAGTGGTCCCGGAACCCTGGGGTTGCTAGGATGGCCAGACCTAACGTTGGTCTGGTTTTTTGGTTTCGGTTCTGGGTTTCGGATGATGACGTTGAGTGCGGCAGTCGTCAGCGGGGGCCAGGGGGGCAAGGCGTGGCTGGGTGACGGATGGGATGAGTGGTCTTTCTTCCGAATAACCCTGTACACCAAGCCCGGCTGTGAAATAACGTAACTGAACTGAAATCGCCGGGTCATGTCTCCGGCGATACGGTCACCGCACAACATCACGCGGATGAGAGCAGGAGACCCCCCATGTCGTCCGGACCCGGAGCGGACTCAGTGGGCGCGGCACAGGCCGTGCGCTGGGTGTTGCGCCTGCAGGGGGCGGTGGTGCGATGACCGTTCGGCTCTTGACCAACATCGGCCGCCTGTGGACGGGTAACGAGGTCCTCAGCAACGCGGCCATCCTCGTGCACAACGACCGCATCGCCTGGGTCGGGCGGGCGCCCGACCTCCCGCAGAGCGTGCCCGGCGTCGTCGACGACATCGTCGACGTCGACCACGTGGAGAACCTCGGCGGCGCGCTCGTCACGCCCGGCCTCATCGACGCCCACACGCATCCGGTCTACGCCGGCAACCGCTACGCCGAGCTGGCCATCCGCACCGGCGGCTCCAGCGCGGCCTCGATCACCGCGGCGGGCGGCGGCGTCGGCTCCACCGTCACCGTGACGCGCGGCACCGACCCCTGGACGTTGTGCAACGGCGTGCGCGAGCGGCTGCGGAGCTGGCTGCTCAGCGGCACGACCACCGTCGAGGCCAAGACCGGCTACCACCTCACCCGCGACGGCGAGCTGGCCGACGTGCGGCTCCTGCGCGAGCTGGAGAAGGAGCCGATGATGCCGCGGGTGCACGTCACCTTCCTCGCGGCGCACGTCGTGCCTCCCGAGTACTTCGGCCGTCAGCGCGAGTACGTCGAGGCCGTGGGCGCCTGGTGCGCCGACGCGGCGGCGGCCGGCGCCGACAGCGTCGACGTCTACTGCGACGAGGGCCACTTCACCACCGAGGAGTCCCGCTGGGTCCTCGCCTCGGGCCGCAACGTGGGGCTGCTCCCGCGCATCCACGCCGGCCTGTTCAGCCGTCGCGGCGCCGTGCAGCTGGCCGCCGAGCTCGGCTGCGCCTCCGCCGACGGTCTGCACCACATGTCCGACGAGGACATCGCGATCATGTCCCGCTACGGCGTGCCCGCGGTGGTCTGCCCGGCCACGGCGCTGCAGCGCGGCCACGTGCCGCCGGTCCGTCAGATGATCAAGCACGGCGTGCAGATCGCCCTCGGCAGCGACCACAACCCCGGCTACTGCGGCATCACCTCGATGTCGCTGGTCATCGCCATGGCGGTGTCGGCGTTCGGCATGAGCGTCAACGACGCGCTGCGCGCGGCCACGCTGGGCGGCGCGACCGTCCTCGGGGCGCCCGACCGCGGGGTGCTGGCTCCCGGGCGGCTGGCCGACATCGTCCAGTGGGACGCCGACCACGAAGGCGCCTTCGCCTGGTCCTTCGGGCTCAAGCCGCGCCGGGTCTGGCGGGGCGGCACGCCGGTCCAGTAATCCCGGACTCGGGAGCGGGTGGCTAATCTCGGGATATGCCGCCCTCTGTCGCTGTTGTCACCGATTCCACCGCTTACCTGCCCGCTGTGCCCGGTGTGACGGTGGTGCCGGTACAAGTGGTCGCCCGCGGCATCCCACGCGACGAGGACACCTTCACCGGCGACCTGGCCACCGCCACCACCTCACGTCCGTCGCCCGCGCGCTTCGCGGCCTGCTACGACGAGCTGGCCGCCGCCGGCGCCACGGGCGTGGTGTCGATCCACCTGTCCGGCGAACTGTCCGGCACCGTCGAGTCCGCCCTCGCGGCGGCCAAGGACGCGCCGGTGCCGGTGGAGGTGATCGACAGCCGGTCCATCGCGATGGGCCTGGGCTATCCCGTGCTGGCGGCGGCGCGCTCGGCCGCCGCAGGAGCCTCCTTGGGCGACGTGGCCGACGCCGCCCGCCGCACCGCCGCCGTCACCCGGACCTTCTTCTACGTGGACACCCTGGAGTACCTGAGACGGAGCGGCCGCATCGGCGCCGCCACGTCGTTGTTCGGGTCGGCCCTCATGATCAAACCGCTGCTGCACATCGTGGACGGGCGCATCTCCCTGCTGGAGAAGGTGCGGACGTCGGGACGGGCGATCGCGCGGCTGGAGGACCTGGCGGTGGAGGCGGCCGTGGAGCTGGGCGGGGCCGGGGTGGCGGTGCAGCACATGGGGGCTCGGGGGCGGGCCGAGGCGTTGGGGGAGCGGTTGTCGAAGCGGGTGGCGGGGGGTTGTGAGGTGCGGGTGGTGGAGGTGGGGGCGGTGATCGGGGCTCATGTGGGGCCCGGGATGCTGGGGGTGACTGTTACGGCGTACGAGGGGTAGATCGGCTTTTTTTTTGAGGGCCTTTCTCTGGTCGGTGCTGTGTTTTCCACAGTCGTCTCGTGTACTGGCTCCGTCGTCCCCAGAATTCGGTTCGGTAGCTCGGAGGTGGGGGTGACATCCCTAGGTTCGTCGGCGTGCGATCTCAGGACCCGACGGCAGAGCGGACCATAGCCGAATCCAGGCTCCGGTCGATCACGAGTCCTGCCCGGCGGCCGCGTCCGGGACGACGCAACCGACATCCATACGGCGACGAGGCCCAGAACCTTCCGACCTCCCGACTCAGCGCATCCCCATCACCCTCTGCGCCTACTTCTTCTGTGAGCGCTTCTCCTGCGCTCGGTGCTCCTGTGCTCGATGCTCCTGCGTTCGCGTCTCCCGGGCGGTGGGATGGGCGCGGGGTTGAGCCCTGCTCCGAGCGGTGGGATGGGCGTGGGGTTGAGTCAGCTTCCGAGCTGTGGGGCGACCGTGGGGTTGCGCCTTCCCGCGAGCCGGGGAGTGAGGGCGGGGATGAGCCTTCGTCCGAACTGTGGAGTGAGCCTCGGCCTGAATCGTGGGGCGGGCGTTCGGCGGGGCCTCAGGCGATGTCGCAGCCTGAGCAGCAGGTAGTGCGGCAGGATGAGCCGGAGGAGAGCGTCCCCGGAGCCGAGCGTCGGGCTGGGCGTCGGAGCGGGCCGGGGATCGAGCCCCAGGCCGCCGCAGGGGCGCCCCCGCACATCCCTCGGCGGGTCACAGGCAGCCCAGCACCCATGCCCCCGACCTTCCAAGCGTTCCGCGACGCCATCACCTCGGCCCAGCCGTCCACCACCATCGATCTCAGCAAGCCCGGCCTGCGCGTGCTCGTCGCCGTCGGTGCCCTGGCCGTGGCGGTCGCCGTCTTCTTCGTCTGGCGCTCCCAGCCCACTCCGGAGCCCCTCCCGCCGCCACCTGCGACAACCCCTCCATCCCCGTCCCCGACCGCTGCCAAGGTGACCGTCCAGGTGGCGGGCAAGGTCCGCAACCCCGGCGTCTACCTGCTCCCGCAGGGCTCCCGTGTGACGGACGCGGTGACGGCGGCGGGCGGGCTCAAACACGGCGCCTCCACGGGCCCTCTCAACCTGGCCCGACGCCTGATCGACGGAGAGCAGATCATCGTGGGTGCCCCCTCTGCGGTCGTCGCCGCCGTACCTCCCGGATATCCCGGCGCGGACCCCGCCACAGCCATCCTCGACCTCAACGCCGCCACCCCCGACCAACTGGAAGAACTCCCGGGAGTGGGAGAGGTGCTGGCCGCCAGGATCGCCGAGTTCCGTACCGCCCACGGCGGCTTCACCAGCGTGGACCAGCTCCGCGAGGTGAGTGGCATCGGCCCGAGAAAGTATGAGGAAATCAAGCCGAAGGTCCGCGTCTGACATGCCGTCCTTCAACGACCCCTCGGCCCCCGGCCCTTCTGCCAGCCCCATACGCCCCGTTGCCACCGCCCCTCTGAGTCTCGCCGCCACCGATCCTCTGCGCCTCGCCGCCACCGATCCTCCGCGCCCTGCCGCCACCGACCCTCTGCGCCTGGCCACCGCAGGCGGCGGCGAGCACAAGCGCTCCTGGACACTGGTCCTCCCGGCGCTGTCCGCTTGGGCGAGCGCCCTGATCATGCTCGGCCAATCGCCCATTGTGGGTATGACGACAGCCGCCGTCACCGCCCTGGCCGCAGGCGTCCTGACCTGGCGCACCCGCTCACCGTTCACCCGCTGGCCCCTCATCGGTTCGCTGATCAGCAGGTTCCTGCCTGCGTCGTTCGGATCCGTTCTGTCCGCCCTCCCACTGCTCCCACCGTTCAGGCCCCACCGTTCGTCGCCCCCTCCCTCAGGACGGATCCCTCCCGGTCGGCCTTCGCCCTTCTTGGGGGCTTGGCGGAACGTGGTGCTCGCGACACTCATCTGCGCGGCGGCGGCCTCCGCGTCTGTCGCCTTCCGCGTCCAGGCGTTGACCACCGGCCCAGTGGCTGAACTCGCCGCCAGTAACGCGAACGTGACCGCTCAGATCGTCCTGTCCGACGACCCGAAGCGCAGGCCACGCAGAAGCGGCCACTTCAACCGGGACAGCTACGTGATCCCGGCCACCCTCAAGATCATCGAGCTGGCTGTGCGACAAAGAGGCAGATCCACTACTGATGGCCCTGAGGGGAACCGTCCCGACGTCCCTGGAGGCAGTGACGGAGGTGTGGCGCAGGCATCTCCGCCACCGGAGCGCCAGGCCGTCGACGTCCCCATCACGGTGTTCGCCGGCGGCAACGCCTGGAGCAGCCTGCTGCCGAGCCAACGCCTCCAGGTCACCGGTCGCCTGGCGCAACCAACGCCCGGCGACCTGGTGGCAGCCATCCTCCTGGTACGAGGCGAGCCCCGCATCCTGACGCCGCCTTCGTCCATGCACACCATGGCGGGCACCCTCAGAACCGGCCTCCGGACAGCCGCCGACCCTCTCCCGCCCGACCAGCGCGGCCTCCTGCCCGGCCTGGTCGTCGGAGACGTCTCCCGCATCGACCCTCAGGTGGCCGCCGACCTCAAAGAGGCGGGCCTGAGCCACCTGAACGCCGTAAGCGGCGCGAACCTCGCCATCGTCGCAGGCGCCGCCCTGGCACTCTCCCGCCTGGTCGGCCTCTCCCTGCCGCTGAGAGCCGTCTTCGCGGCTGTCGCGATGCTCGCGTTCACCGTGGTGGCCAGGCCGTCCCCGAGCGTTCTGCGTGCCCTGTTGATGGGCCTGGCCGCCGCCCTCGCCCTGGGTACCGGGCGGGCGAAGGACGGCCTCGCCGCCCTCTCGGCAACCGTCCTCTTGCTGGTTCTGTTCGCGCCGGAACTGGCACGTTCGTACGGCTTTGCCCTCTCGGTCGCGGCCACCGCCGGCATCCTCCTCCTCGCACCACGCTGGCGCGACAAACTCTCCACTCCACCACCGACGGAGACCGGCGACCGCGACGCCACCGAAGCGCCCACGACGACAGACCGGAAACCGGAGAAGGGAAGGGAACGCGGCAACGTACAGGGGCGTGCGGCAAGTGCATCCGAAGAGGCCGGCGACTGCCGCGCGACCTCTCCCCTCGAAGCCGCGTCCACCGGACGACGACGTGCCGTCGCAAGGATGCGCCGCTTGCCGAGATGGCTGGCGGAGGCGCTGGCCGTGTCGGCTGCCGCGCAAGCGGCCGTGACGCCCGTCCTGGTGCTCATGTCGGGTCAGCTGACGCTGGTGGCGGTGCCCGCCAACCTGCTCGTGGCTCCCGCCGTGGCTCCCGCGACCCTGCTCGGTTTCGCCGCCGCCCTGGTGGCCCCGATCTGGCCGGACGCCGCCGGCATGCTGGTCATCCCGGCCGGTTACGCGGTGGGCTGGATCGTCACCGTGGCTCGCTGGGCCGTGAACGTCCCTCTCGCCACCCTGCCCTGGCCGGGCGGCCTCCCCGGTCTGGGGCTCCTCGCCCTCGCCGTGGCCGTCGCGATCCCGGTGCTCAGGCACCGCCGCTGGCGGACGATGGCGCTGCTGACGGCAGGGGCCGCTCTGGTCGCCGTGCTGGTGATCCGTCCGCTGGCGGGAGCTTGGCCGCCCAAGGGCTGGTTGATGGTGATGTGCGACGTCGGGCAGGGCGACGGGCTGGTGGTGGCGGCCGGACCTGGACGAGGTGTGGTCGTGGACACCGGCCCGGACCCGGTCGTCATGGATCGATGCCTGCGCAGGCTCGGCGTCGAGGACGTTCCCCTGCTCGTCCTGACCCACCCGCACGCCGACCACGTGGACGGCCTGCCAGGCGTGCTCAGGAACCGACGCGTGGGAGCCGTGATCGTCAGCCCTCGGCCGACGGCGGTGCAGTCCAGCGCGCGGATCTCGGCCGTACTGGCTCGACACCGGATTCCCGAAGGGAACGCGGAACCTGGCACGCGATGGCGGTTCGGCCCGTCCGAGCTCACCGTCGTCGCCCCTGACCCGACGTCAGGCGGGAGCAACGGCCAAGGCGAAGGCAGCGTGATCAACAACTCCAGCGTCGTGATCCACGTACGCTGGCGCGCCGGTTCCGCCCTGCTCGCCGGAGACCTGGAGACCGAGGCCCAGGACGATCTCGCACGCCACCTCGCCCTGCGTGCCGACATCCTCAAGACCCCGCACCACGGCTCGAATCGCCAGTCCCCGGCCTTCCTCGGCTCGCTGGGTGCACGGGCCGCCCTGATCAGCGTGGGCGCCGGCAACGACTACGGCCACCCGGCCACATCGACCCTCGCCCTCCTCCACCGCCTCGGCACCGCCATCTACCGCACCGATCGATCGGGTGACCTGGCAGTCGTCGAACACGAAGGCAGCCTGGCCGTAGTCCCCCGTGGGCCATGAGTGATCCGACACCGAACGAGCGCGACCCAGGCTCATTGAGGCGGAAGGGGGCAGGAACTGGCACCGGTGGGTCGCACGAACGGATCAGGAACTGGCCACCGGAGCCGTGGTCGAGGCATGAGCGGGTCACGGGCTGGTGACGTCTCACACCTGGTGGCAAGCCGGTCTTCCGGACGGGGGTGACGCTGGGGCTCGGGCCGGTGCCCCTTCACGTCCGATGGGGGAGCTGATCCCCTGGACGGGCATGTCAGCGGTTCTTGGGGCGGTGACCGTTCGCGCCTGGTGGCGAGCCGGTCTTCCGACGGGGATGTCAGTGGGGCGAGGGACGGTGTCTCTTCATGCCCAGTTGGGTCTCTGGGCCGGTTGGAGGAGCCCGGGGCAGTAAGGGCTCCCCGCCGACGTGGGCCGCTCGAACGGCTGCCGGGTGTTCTGTCGCATCAGAAGGCCGGCCTGCAGATCCTCTGTGCGGTTGATGCAGCGTTCCTGCCGAGAGATCGGCTTGCCGCCGGCGTGGAGAGTCACCGGCGGCCCGCTCCCCACCCTCTCGGCAGTGTTTGCGCTGCTTGCAGAGGTCAGGGGCAGGTGTGACCATCAGCCACCGTGAAAAACGCGGTCCTCTGCGGCGGCCGCTTTTTGGGAGGCCAGGGCCACTGGCGTCCGGCCAGGGCCCCTGGCCTTCGGGAGGCCATGGCCACTGAGGGTCGGGGTCGGCGGTGGTGGCACGGGCGGGCCTTGCGGCGTGGCGGCCCACGGCCGGTCGGTGCGTGGGGCCGTTCGAGGGTGCCCGGATGGGTCGAGGTATGCGGGCAGGGCGTCGCGAGTCGGCCCGCTGAGCCGAAAACGGGGGGCAGATTCACTTGGCATCGTTCATGTGCGACATGCTACTGTCCTCTTATCATTCAACTTCTGAACGATTTTGGGAGAGAATAGTGATCGACCCCCGTACCGTGCAGATCGTCTTCGCGGACCTGCAGGACAGCATCGTCGCCCTGAGCAGCACGAACAGCCCCGACGTCATCAGGCGGTCGGCTGGCGTGCTCGCCGCGGTCGCGCAGGCGCTGGACATCCCCTTCACCGTGTCGGTCGCCCCCAGGCCCGGTGGGCCCGGTGTCATCGCCGAACTTCCCGAGGCGTCCCCCTTCGTGCGCGGCGGACCGTGCTGCTGGGACGACCAGGCATGGCGCGAGGCGATCGCCGCCGAGGGCCGCAAGACGCTGGCCGTCTGCGGTGTGACCTCGGAGATCGTCGTCCTGCACACCGCGCTCGACGCCCTGGCTGACGGCTACGACGTGATCGTGCTGGTTGACGCGAGCGGCGGCATGTCGGAGCGCACGGAGAGCGCGGCCTTCCGCCAGATCGAAGCGGCGGGTGGCACGGTGACGTCCGTGGCGAGCTTCGTCACGAGCATGGTGCGTGACTTCACCGCCCCCGTCGGCCGCGGCGTCATCACCGCACTGCACGGCCTGGCGGGCTAGCGATCACGGCCGCGCCCCTCGCCCTCAGTCCGCGCCCCTCACCCTCCGACTGCGGCTCTCGCCCTCCGACTGCGGCTCTCGCCGTCAGGCTGCGGCTCTCGCCGTCAGGCTGCGGCTCTCGCCGTCAGGCTGCGGCTCTCGCCGTCAGGCTGCGGCTCTCGCCGTCAGGCTGCGGCCTCGCCCGCCGAGTGCGGCCTTCGCCGTCAGGCCGCGGGCCGAGGGCCGCGCCGTCAGTCTCCGTCCTCAGCCCAGTCCTCCGTCCAGTCCTCCCGGAAGAAGTTCCATGACTGGCGCCTCATCTGCACCGCCTCGGCAATGACGTCGTGGCGTGCTATCTCGTCGACACCAGCGAGGGCATCACCCTGATCGACGCGGGACTGCCTGGCCACTGGCGGGATCTGCAGCGCGAGCTCCGTTCCCTCGGCAAGTCCGTGGATTAGGGCGGCCGCGTGCAGGCGGACGGCACGTCGTGCTACTTCGCGATCGCCTCGCGGACGGACGGCACGATCTCCTGGGCCCAGCGGGCCAGCGTGGTGAGGTCGGTGGCGCCGTGGCCGGCGGAGAAGAGGACGAAACCCGAGGCGTCGTGCTCCAGCACCGCTTCGGTCAGCTCCTCGACCCACTGCCCGACCGAGCCGCCGATCCAGCGTCCGTCGTGGTCGCGGGTGGCGGGCAACGGGCGGTCGGTGATGCGGCCCGGGAAGTTGTAGATCGTACGGATCTCGCGTGGGTCGCGGCCCACCGCGGCGGCCGCCTCATCGATGATGGGCCGCGAGGCGCGATACCGCTCGCTGCGCCAGTCGGCCGCGTGGCCGGGGATCCAGCCGTCGGCCACCCTGCCCGTGGCGGCCAGGGATTTGGGCCCGTTCGAGCCGGTCCATACCGGGGGTGCGGCCACGGGGGCGGGCTCGATCCCGCGTACCCGGTAGTGGCGTCCCTCGTGGGTGACCGGCGCGCCGCCGCCCGACAGCTTCCGGATCAGCACGATCGCCTCCTCGAAGGCGTCCACGGCGTCGCCGGGGGACTGCCGGGGCACGCCCATGTCGGCGATGCGGTCCCACAGCCCGCCCGCGCCCATGCCGAGCACGACGCGGCCGTTCGACAGCGCCGACAACGACGTCACCGTCCTGGCCAGCATGGGGGCGGGCCTGGTCGGCAGGTTGGTGACATTGGCCAGACCGGCGATGTGCCGCGTGCCGCCCAGCAGGAAGCCGATCGTGGCGTAGGCGTCCAGGCGCTCGCCGAGATAGGGATGGTCGGACAGCGAGAAGAGATCGAGCCCGTCCCGGTCGGCCTGCTGAACCATGCGCAACAGCTCGGGCAGGTCCTCGAAACCGGAATGCGCGCCGAAACCGAACACCACATCAGATGCAGACACAGTATTGCCTTTCATACGTCACACGGAGAAAAAGAGGAGGTCACCAGGCTTACGCTTCTGGTGCGGGTTTGGAGCCGTGGGACCAGGCGGCGGAACAACTCGTCCAGCCTGGTCGGGGGTGCTTGCGGTACTGTCGCGCCTGCCGTCCCCTTGGGCGAATCGGCGGCCGATGATCTGCCCGGTGCGGCCGTCGGCATAGACGTCGGCGGTGTCGAAGGAGTCGATGCCATGCTCGTGTGCGGATCCATGATCGCGTGACTGTCTGATTCGGACGTCTCCGCCTCGAAAATCATCGTGCCCAGAGCCAACTGGGGCACCGACAGACCGACTGCTCGGCGAAGCGATTGCCGGACGGGCCCTCGCGCAACGCGATCTCGGCGGCCGACGTCCGTGGGACCGCCGAGCCGCCGCGCCCCCCACGATCATCACAACCGTACGACTCATCATGACTCCGACCAAATGTAGTTCGCGCCCCGAACTATAGTCGTTCGTGACACGAACTGCAACGGTCGAGTACCAGGTTGTCGGTGCCGCATGGCATGCTGCCTGACATGGCGGGAACCGATCCAGCACTAGTCACCCTGGTCCTCGGCGACGAGGAGCTGCTTGCCGAGCGGGCGGTGGGCGCCGTCGTCGCGGCGGCGCGGGCCGGCGATCCCGGGGCCGAGGTGCATGATCTCGTCGGCGGAAAGGTCGCCACCGGCGAGCTGACCCAGCTGACCTCGCCCTCGCTCTTCGGCGACCGCTCGGTGGTCGTCATCCGCTCGGCGCAAGACCTGCCGAAGGACGTCATCACCGAGGTGGTGTCGTACACGAAGCAGCCCTCCGACGACACGGTTCTCGTGCTGGCGCACCCGGGTGGGGTGAAGGGGAAGGCGCTGGTCGACGGGGTGAAGAAGGCCGGGGCCCAGGTGGTGACGATCAACAAGGTCACCAAGCCCGGCGAGCGGCTGGAGTTCATCAAGGGAGAGGTCAAGCGGGCCGGGCGGAACATCGCGGGTGACGCGGCCCAGGCGTTGCTCGACGCGGTGGGCAACGACCTGCGGGAGCTGGCGGCGGCGTGCAGCCAGCTCGCGTTCGACACCGAGGACAAGACGATCAGCGCGGCGGCCGTGGCGCGCTATCACAAGGGCCGGGCCGAGGTCACCGGCTTCAACGTGGCCGACTCGGCGATCGAGGGGCGCCTGGCCGAGGCCCTGGAGCAGTTGCGCTGGGCTCTGAGCACCGGCGTCGCCCCGGTGCTGCTGGTGAGTGCGCTGGCCGGCGGGCTGAGGTCGCTGGCCAAGGTGGGGAGTGCCCCGCGCAACCTGCGCGGGGGGCAGCTCGCCGCCCATGTGGGGATGCCGCCCTGGAAGGTCGACCGGGTCAAGCGCCAGCTGAACGGCTGGGGGCCGGAGGGGCTGTCCCGGGCGATCCAGGCGGTGGCCACCGCGGACGAGCAGGTCAAGGGCGGCGGCGCGGACACGGCCTACGCCCTGGAGCATGCCGTGCAGGTGATCGTCGCCAGCCGTACGGGCCGGTAGCGAACACCCGCACGGCGGCGGCGCTCCTCAGGCGAGGCGTAGGGCGCGGAAGAACGTGGTGATGTCGGCCGCCAGCTGGGCCGGTTCCTCCAGGGCCATGAAGTGGCCGCCCCGGGCCGGGGTGTTCCAGTGGCGCAGGTCGGTCAGGGCACGTTCGGCGAAGCTGCGGGGGAGGCTCGCCACGGAGGGCTCGTGGCTGAGGGTCACGGCGGACGGCACGGTGATCGGCGGCCGGGGCGGGTTGCTCGGCCAGTCGTAGTACGACTTGAACGACGTGCCGATCGAGCCGGTGGCCCAGTAGAGGGTCAGCATGGTGAGCAGGGTGTCGCGGTCGAACCGGGACTCCAGGTCACCGTCGCAGTCGCTCCAGGCGCGCAGCTTGTCCACGATCCACGCGGCCAGTCCGGCCGGTGAGTCGAGCAGGGCGGCGGCGATCGTGTCCGGACGGGTCAGCATGATCTCGCTGTAGCCGCCGTCGCGCTCGTCGTAGGCCGCCTCGGCGTCCAGGAAGGCCTGTTCGTCGGGGGTCAGCGGCGGGACGTCCAGGGACGCGGGGGCGGGCGGGTGGATGAGGTGGATTCCGGTCACCTGGTCCGGATAGAGGGCGCCGAGCCAGCCGACGGCCGCGCCGCCGATGTCGCCGCCGAAGGCCCCGTAGCGTTCGTGGCCCAGGACCTCGGTCATCAGCAGATGCAGCATGCGGGCCATCGCGGGCCGGGTGAGGGGCTCGTCCGGCAGGTCGGAGTAGAGGAAGCCGGGCATCGACGGGATCACGACGTCGAAGGAGTCGCCGGGGTCGCCGCCGTACCGGGCGGGGTCGGCCAGGCGGGCCGCCAGGGGAAGCATCTCCATGAAACTGCTCGGCCAGCCGTGGCAGAGCAGGATGGGCAGCGGCGCGCGGCCGGTGCCGGGGATGCGGACGAAGTGGAGGTCTCGTCCCCGGACGGGGGCTTTGCAGTGGTCCAGCTCGTTGAGGCGGGCTTCCTGGGCGCGGAAGTCGAAGCCGTCGGCCCAGTACGTCACCAGTTCCCGCAGGTAGGCGGGGTCGGTTCCGCCCTCCCAGGGGCGGTGGTCCAGCGAGCGGGTGAATCTGGCGTTGCGGAGACGGGTGCGCAGGTCGTCGAGTACGTCGTCGGGAACCTCTATGCGGAACGGCGTCACGGCCATGTGGGCTCCGAGGTCGGAAGTGTCATCCCAGCATGGGTATCACCGGACGCCCGCCCGCCTCAATGCAATTGATGGGGGTTCGTCTCCACGTAGAGCAGGAGCTGTTTGAGCAGGTTGTCCAGGGTGTCCTGGTCGTCGGGGGAGAGGGCGTTCACCATGGCCGTCTCCAGCACGGCCAGGACGGCCATGGCCTCCATCCAGAGGTCGTGCCCCTTGGGCGTGAGCTCGATGTCCACGCGACGGCGGTCCTCGGTGCTGCGGACGCGGCGTACCAGACCTGCCTTCTCCAGCGTGTCGAGGCGGCCCGTCATGCCGGCGGGGGAGAGCAGCAGCTCGGCGGCCAGCTCGGTCGGGGTGGCGGTGCCGTTGTGGGCGGCGAGCCGGTGGAGCGTCTGGAACTCGAAGTCCTGGACGCCGGTCTGGGCCAGCGCGGCCGCCTTGGCGTGGCCGAGGTGTTTCACCAGCGACTGCATGCGGGTCACGATGCCCTCCACCCGCTCGTCGAAGGGCGCCTTGCCGCGCCAGCGGGCCAGATGACGATCGACGGAGTCCTCCACGGCACAGGATCATACGCCAACAAGTAATTTGTTGACGAATCATTCGCTGACGAAATACCTTCCTGGTCATGTCGTTCTCGTTGTTCGCCGGACCCAGGAACCGGCTGCTGGCCGGACGCTGCATGTCCGCGCTGGCCACAGCCATGATCCCCACCACGCTGACCCTGGCCGTGCTGCGCGCCACGGGGTCGGGGGAGGCGCTGGGGCTGGTGCTGGCCTGCGAGATGGTGCCGCTGTTGTTGCTGCTGCCGGTCGGCGGCGTGCTGGCCGACCGCGTCCGGCCCGGACGGGTCGTGCTGCTCGCCGACCTCACGCGATGCCTGGCCCAGGGGCTCATGGCGGTCGAGCTGCTGGCCGGGGTGGCTCGGATTCCCGACCTCGCCGTGTTGTCGGCGGTCTCGGGGGCGGCGATCGCGTTCGGGAGTCCGGCCGTGCCGCGGCTGGTGGTGGCGGTGGTGCCAGGCCCGGACCGGTTGCGGGTGAACGCCCGGATCGGCGTGGTGACCAGCGTGTCGGCCGTCCTGGGGCCGGCGCTCGCGGGGACGCTCACGCTGGCCGCCGGGCCCGGGTGGGCCGCTGGGGGCACGGCGATGTTGTTCGCGTGCTCGGCGCTGACGCTCGGCGGGGTCCGTACGGCTGCCGGGGGCGCAGGGCGCGAGAAGGTCGTGCAGGAGCGGGAGGCGGTCCCCGGCGGGGAGGCCGGTCGGCGGTGGGGGGTCGGGTTCGGACGGGAGCTGGTCGAGGGGTTCGGGGAGGTCAGGAGGCGGCCGTGGTTCCTGGCCTGTGTCCTGTCGCACGGCGTGTGGCACTTCATGGCCGGGTTGTTCCTCACCCTGGGGCCGGTGGCGGCCGTGCAGCGGCTGGGAGGCGAGACCGGTTGGATGATCATCGTGCAGAGCGGCACGGTCGGGCTGCTGGCGGGGGTGCTGGTCGCGCCGCGGTTGCCGGTGCGCAGGCCGCTGGTCGCCGTTCAGGTGGGGGCCGCGCTCTATCTGCTGCCGATGGTGGCGTTGCCGGTGGCGGTGGGGTTCGGGCTGTCGGCCGTGGTGGTCGCGGTGGCGTACTTCGTGGCCATGGTGGGGCTCGGGGTGCTCAGCCCGTTGTGGGAGACGGTGGTGGCCGAGGAGATCCCGGAGGGGGCGTTGGGCCGGGTGCGTTCGTTCGACCAGCTCATCTCGTTCGCGGCGCGGCCGGTCGGGCTGGCCGTCGCGGCGCCGCTGGCGGGCGTGACCGGGATGGGGGTGCTGATGGTCACCGGTGGGGTGGTGGTCGCCGTCGCCAACCTCGCCGCCGTGGCGCGCTCGCCCAGGCCCGCGCCCGCTCCGCCCGCCGGTGAGCGGGCGGAGCGGGCAGAGGAGGGGCGGGTCAGGTGAGGGAGGGTTCCCGGACGACGCCGTCGCTGATCTCCAGCACCCGGTCCGCCAGCGTGATCAGGTTGGGGTCGTGCGTGGCGACCAGCGCCGTGACCCCCTCGCTGCGCACCAGCGCGCGCAACAGCTCCATGATCTGCCGCCCGGTCTGCGAGTCGAGCTGCCCCGTCGGCTCGTCGGCCACCAGCAGCTTGGGCCGGTTGCCCAGGGAGCGGGCGATCGCCACCCGCTGCCGCTGACCGCCCGACAGCTCGTACGGCCGCTGGTTCATGTGCTTGTCCAGCCCCACCAGCGCCAGCAGCAGCCGGACCCGCTCCTCCCGCTCGGCGGACGGCACGCGGGCCAGCCGCATCGGCACCCCCACGTTCTCGGCCGCCGACAGCACGGGGATCAGCCCGAACGACTGGAACACGAAGCCCACCACGTCCCGGCGCAGCGCCAGCAGGGCGTCCTCGGACATGGACGTGACCTCGTGCCCGGCGACGACGACCCGTCCGGCGTCCGGACGGTCCAGGCCGCCGATCTGGTTGAGCAGCGTGGTCTTGCCCGACCCCGAACGTCCGCGGACCGCCACCAGCTCGCCGGGGAACACCTCGAAGGACACCTCGCGCAGCGCGACGACCTCCTTGGGCCCGCTCCGGTAGACCTTGCGGACCCCCTCCACCACGACCAGGGGCTCATTGCTCATGGGAGGGCTCCTCTCGGGCGGGCCAGACGCCGATGTGGTCGGATTCGAGTTCGAGGCGCACCCGGCGTTCCATGTCCAGGGCGTTCATGAAGTCGCGGGGGAGCTGCAGGCGGCCCACCCGGTCCAGCACGGCGTACTCCTCGGCGACGATCTGCCCCTCGGCGCCCTCGCGCCGCAGCGTCTCGCTGCTGGTACGTCCGTCGCGGATGCCCACGGTGCGGTCCACCTGCTCCGACACCAGCGGGTCGTGGGTCACGATGACCACGGTCACGCCGAGCTCCCGGTTCGCCTTGCGCAGGGAGTCGAAGACCTGCTCGGACGTCTCGCTGTCCAGCTCGCCGGTGGGCTCGTCGGCCAGGATGAGCTGCGGCTCGTTGGCCAGGGCGACGGCGATGGCGACCCGCTGCTGCTCGCCGCCCGACATCTCGGGCGTGCGGCGGTCGGCGCAGTAGCCGACGCCGAGGAGCTCCAGCAGCTCGCCGGCGCGGGCGCGGCGCGCCCGGCCGCCGCCGGCCAGCTTCATGGGCAGCTCGACGTTCTCCCTGGCGGTCAGGTACGGCAGCAGGTTGCGCGCGGTCTGCTGCCAGATGAAGCCCACCACGGACCGCCGGTAGCGCAGCCGGTCCTTGGCGGTCATCGCCAGCAGGTCGGTGCCCGCGACCCTGGCCACCCCCGCGGTCGGCACGTCGAGCCCCGACAGCACGTTGAGCAGCGTGGACTTGCCCGACCCGGACGCGCCGACGATGGCCACCAGCTCGCCCTTGTCGATCACCAGGTCGAGGCCCTGCAGGGCGACGACCTCGACGCCCTCGGTCTTGTAGATGCGCACCAGGTTGTCGCAGACGATGTGCGCGTCGGCGCCGAACGCGGTCTTCTCCCGCGTGGCCTTGGCTTCCAGCTCTGACAGGGTCGGGTTCATGTGAGGTCCCCCACTCGAAGGACGGCGCCGAGGCTGCGACGGCGGCTGATGGCGGTGTGCGTGTACGCGCCGAGCACGGCCACGACGGCCAGCCCGGCCGCCAGCGCGGTCGGCGTGATCAGGTCTAGGGAGTAGTCGCCGACGGGCAGGTCGCCGGCGTAGGAGGACAGGTCGACGCCCGGCCCGAGCGCCGCGGGCAGCCCGAGGCCGAGCAGCAGGCCGGCCAGGGCGGTCAGCAGGATCATCGGCATGATCTCCAGGACGGTGAGCCGCTGCGCCTGCCGGTCCGACAGGCCCAGCGTGCGCAGGAACGACAGCGCCCTGGCCCGGTCGGCCGCGCCGATCACCAGCGAGAGTATGACGGCGACCAGCGCGTACGCGGCCAGCGACACCGTGACCACGACCAGCGTGGTGCGCACGGTGCTGGTCAGCGGGTCGTCCTGGATGGCGGCCAGGGCCAGCGACTGGGACTCCACGGTGCTGAGCGGGACCAGCGGGCGCAGCTGGTCGAGCGCGGGGTTGCCGCGGATGAGCAGGGTGTTCACGGCGGGCCGCACGAGCGAGTCCATCGGCAGGATCATGAACTTGCCCTGGGTGTAGAAGCCGGGCACGGAGGTGATCACACCGCCCTCGGGGACCTTGAGCCGCGACTGCCAGCCGATCTCGTACGTGCCCCGCCCCTTCAGGTCGGGCGAGACGAAGGCGCCGCTCCCGGTGGGCACGCCGATCGGCGCCCCCGCCAGCAGCCGCCGCCACTCGGGCAGGTCCACGGCGATGGCCTCGGCGCGCTCGGCGCCGTACCCGACCTGGACCCGGCCGGTCTGCGCGAGCACGACCTGCTCGACGCCGGCGACCTTGCGCACCCGCTCGATCACGTCGGCCGGGATCTCGACCCGGGACGTGATCTTGACCGGCGCGCCCACCTGCTGCCAGGACGCCAGCCGCTGCGTGCTCACCAGGCCGTCGGAGATCACCGCGGCGAACACCGACACGCCGAGCGCGGGCAGCAGGATCAGCACCGGCAGCACCGACGCGGAGCGTGCCCTGGCCGCCCTGGTCAACCCCAGGAACGGCACGGCACCGGGCCGCCGCGCGGTCAGCCGGACGAGCAGCCGCAACGGGTACGGGTAGCAGCGCAGGATGATCACCGCCGCGGCGAGCGTCAGCGCGATCGGCACCACCAGCAGGAACGGGTCGAACCCGGCCGAGGCGGCCAGCCCGCGGGTGCGCAGCAGGTACGCCCCGGCCAGCGCGAGCACCACGACCAGCACCTCCAGCGTGAGCCGGCGGGCGGACGGGCGGGCGGTGCTGACGTCCGCGCGCTGCTCGTGCAGCGGCACCCGGTGGGTGACCGCCAGCCCGGCGGCGGTGAACCCGACGGCGGCCAGCACCACCAGCAGCGGCCCGACGTGCACGATCGGCAGCACGGGCCCGGGGACGAACCAGGACAGCGCGTACCCGGCGAGCCCGGATGGCACGACGGCGAGCGCGGTCAGCGCCGCGCCGGTGCCCGCCACCTGCACGAGCGACCCGCCACGCGCCCGCGTCAGCGCCAGCGTCTGGTCGAGCCGGCCGGAGAGCAGCTGCACCGCCAGCACGATCACGCCGACCGCGACCAGCAGCAGCCCGCCGAGCACCAGGTACATCACGGTCTGCGCGGTGGACTGGGCGGCCAGGAAGTCCGTCAGCAGCTTGGCCAGCGCGGTCAGCACCCGGTACGGGCTGTACGAGCCCGACGCCTGCAACCCGATCACCCGCTCGAACTCGCTGAGTGCCGCCTGGACGTCGGTCGCGGCCAGCGCGTCGGCCTTGTCCGGGGCGATGGGGAGCACCCAGTAGTAGGACAGGTTGCGCCCGTCGCCGCTGAGCGCGGTCAGCCCGTCGTCGGACATGATCGTCGTGATGTGCTTCTCGAACTCCAGCTTGCCCGGCGGCAACATCCTGGTGACGGTCAGGATGTCGCTGTTGTGGCTCCAGTAGCGGTCGTCGGCCTTCTTGGCCCTGAACGCGCCGACCAGCTTCACCGCCACGTAGTGGCTCTCGCCGAGCACCTTGACCTGGCCGATCTTCAGGTCCATCGCGGTCAGCGCGGACTCGACCAGGCCCACCTCGATGAGCGGGATCGTCTCGCCCTCGAAGCGCATGGTCGAGGGCTTGCCCGGCGCCTGCCCCTGGACCCAGTCCACCCGCCGGTCGGCGTCGGACAGCCAGCCGAGGTTCATGAACATGGTGCCGCCCGAGCCGTGGATCGGGGTGACCTCGGTCTTGGCGCTCATGTGGCTGTCGCCCGTGCCGGCGGGCACCACCAGCGGCCGCAGCGCCGGGGGCAGGAGCTGACGCCAGCGCCGGTCCCTGGACTCGAACTGCTCGCGCTCGTGCAGGTCCTCTTCCTTCGACATCGACCCGACGGTCACGGTCAGGTCGGCCTGCTCGGCGGGCGCGGTCCTGAGCGCCTCGCGCAGCGCCTGGTCGAACGACGACTGCATCGCCCTGGGCAGCCCCGCGACGAGCAGGCAGGCGCTCAGCGTCAGCACGAAGAGCACGGCCACCGCGCCCAGGTGCGTACGGGCCAGCAGCGGGATCCTCACTGTTCCTCCCGAATGCCGAGACCCTGCCTGCGCAGGTTGCGCGCCAGTCCGGCGACGATGGCGAGCAGCACGGCGGCCACTCCGGCGAGCATGGCGCCCGTGGCGCCCCACGGAATGTCGAGCACCACGCCGGGGGTGACCGCCGACGCCTGCCCGGTCAGCACGATGTGCGGCACCACGAGCATGCCCACGACCACGGCCAGCCCGGTCCCGGCCGCCAGTGACAGCGCGATCACGAACGTCTGCTCGATGGCCAGCATCCCGAACATCTGCCGGGAGTTCACGCCGAGCGCCCGCAGGATCGCGAACTCGTTCATCCGCTCGCGGGCCGCGACCGCCGCGTTGACCAGGAAGCCGAGCGCCGCGAACACCAGCGCCGCGAGGAAGCCCAGCATCAGCGCGCCCTGGAGGCCGCTGGCCAGCGGGTCGTCCTGCATCTTGGCGGCCAGGGCGCGCTGGTCGATCGCGGTGACGTCCCATGCGGGGCGGCTGGTGAGCGCCGCCGCCGCCCGGCCGTCCGGGGTGGCGAGCCACCACTCGGTGGCGGGCCTGGGCAGTTGCGCCGCCGCCAGATCCTGCGCCTGCATCGTCCCCCAGTCGGCCAGTACGGCGTGTTGCCCGGCGGTCGTCGTCGGCATCGTCTCCACGACGGCCACGACCTTGACGTCCATCACTCTGCGGTCGATGCTGGCCCGTCCCACCTGGCCGACGCCCAGCTTGAGCGACTCGGACAGGCCGGCGGTGAGCACCACGGGCAGCGGCCCCTGAGCCGGCGGCGACCCGAAGACGGCCGTCGCGGGCTGCCGCCCGGCCGCCTTCACCGACATGGCGGGCGCGGTCACCGGCCGCCCGTCGGCGCTGATCCCGGTCACCGTCAGACTCCCGCTGCCGGAGGCCGGCGCGCTCACGACCAGCCCGCGCAACGACAGCGGGTACGTGATCTTCCCGCTCCGTCCCGCCAGCGCCGCGAGGTCCACGTCGAGGGTGTTCTCGCCCTTCTTCAGCACGCCCAGCGACACGTCGCGCCACACCCCGAGCGCGTCGGACAGGACCAGCCGCACCGGCAGGTCGTCGTCGGCCGTGGCGCGCAGGGTGAGCGCGGCCGGCTGTCCCGGCAGGTCCAGTTTGCCCGCCTGCGGCCCGGTCAGCGCCCGGGAGATCTCCGCGACGGGCCGGTCGGCCAGGTCGGGACGGAGCTGGAACAGCGTGCCGAGCTTGGCCGCGTCGATCCCGATGAGGATGGCGTTCTCGCTGCTGACCTCGGTCTGGCCGCGGAAGACGGGCGAGGCGGCGGTCACGCCGGGCAGGGCGGTGAACGCCGTGCCGCGGCCCAGCGGGCCGAGCTCCGGGGCGTCCGGCGGGCCGGACAGGCGCAGGTCGGCGCCGGCCTGGTGGCGGGCCTGGTCGAGCTGGGAACCACGCCAGGTGGCGGCGGTGGCCATGGACACGATGCCGATGGCGATGGCCATGGTGAGCAGCAGCGCGGGGCCGGCGTACTTGAGCGGGCGCCTGCTGACCTGCCACGCGCCGAGCGCCGGGGCGAGGGACGGGCGCCTGGAGGTGATCCGCTCGGCCACCGCGGAGATGCGCGGGACCAGCCGCAGGCCGAGCATGCCGCCGGTGAGCAGGGCCAGCGCGGGACCGGAGATGATCAGCGGGTCGATGCCGAGCCCGCCGCCCGCGGTCGTGGTGACCGGCGCGCCGTAGTGCTGGAGCTGCCAGATCGCGAGGCCGGCCACGACCAGCAGCGCGACGTCGGCGCCCGCGCGCTGGATCAGCCCGCGCCCGCCGCCGCGCCCGCGCGCCGACTGCTCCTCCACGTACGTGCGCCGCGCGCCCGCCAGCGCGGGCAGCACCAGCAGCACCGCGGAGGCCACGGCCACGGCCACCGACACCAGGAAGGTGCCCAGGCCGACCGAGGGGTCGAGCCGCACGCCCGACGCCTTGATCCAGGGCAGCCGGCTCACCAGCCCGAGCAGCGGCGGCCCGAGCAACGGCGCGACGATCGCGCACGGGAGCGCGACCAGCATCGCCTCGCCCCCGGCCAGCGCGGCCAGCCGCAGCGTGCCCGCGCCGCGCGAGCGCAGCAGCGCGACCTCCATGCGCCGGTGGTCGGCCAGCAGCCGCGCGGTGAGCATCAGCGCGTACGCCGCCAGCAGCAGCAGTTGCAGCACTGGGATCAGCATGGTGGAGCGGGCCACCAGGGAGGCGGTGTCGAGCTGGGTGAGCATCTCGGGCAGGCGGCTGGTGGTCACGCAGCTCGGGCAGTCGCCGGCCTTCAGGTGCGCGCCCACCTCACCGACCGCCGCGGCCAGCGGGCGCAGCTGGGCCGGCGTCAGCGAGCGCAGGTCGGGCTCGGCGGTCCAGGTGGCGTTCACGTTGGTGGCGAAGCGGCCGATGAACGTCTCGCGCGAGACCATCAGCGGCCCGTACGTGGTGAAGTCGCCGCGTTCGACGCCTCTGCTGAGCAGTGTCTCCCCGGTCCAGCGCTCGCCGAAGGGGTCGTCGAGCTGGAACACGCCGGTGATGCGCACCTGGACGGGCTCCGGCGACAACCGCCCCACGGTGGTCAGCTCCTGGCCGACCTTGAACCCGGCCGCCGAGGCCGCCGACAGCGAGACCGCCGCCTCCACCCGGCCGTCGGCGGCCTTGGGCCAGGCGCCGGAGACGAGCTTGGCGTGCTGGTCGAGGCCGTCGTAGCTGCCGAACCTGAGCAGCTCGGGCCGCTCCTGCTGCTCCTGGCCGGGCATGGCGTAGGAGTCGGAGCGGAAGCTCGTGGTGAGCGCCGGCGCCTTGGTGTACGCCTTGGCCAGCTCGGCGCGCACCGCCCGGTCGTAGACGGGGAACGTCTTGTCCGTGACCGGCGCGCTGATCGTCGCGGACGTCTGGCGCAGGGAGGCGGTCTCCATCGTCCTGCGCACGCCGGCGTCGGCGATGGAGGAGGCGTACATGGTGAGCGCCACCAGCGTGGTGGTGGCGAGCAGGATCGAGCCGAACGCGGCCAGGAGGAGCAAAGGCTCGCTGAACGCCCGTTTGACGACCAACGGCCCCCGCATGTGTCCCCCTTCGTCCGTTTAGGTGAACCCTCACGGAGAGGGCGGACGGGAGGCAAGGTGATCTTGTTAAGGGATGCTCAGCCGATACCCCGCGGCGATGCCGATGTGATATCGAAACTGTGACAAGAAGTGCACAAAACCAAGAACGCCGCACCCCGGGAAGGAGTGCGGCGTCAGCGCTCGCCCGGGTGTCCGGGCGGCAGGAGCTTACTTGGCAGCCAGAGCGGCAGCCTGCTTGGCGATCGCCGACTTGCGGTTGGCGGCCTGGTTCTTGTGGATGACGCCCTTGCTGACGGCCTTGTCGAGCTGGCGGGCGGCGACGCGCTGCAGCGCCGCGGCCTGCTCGACGTCGCCCTGCTCGGCGGCCTCGCGGAACTTGCGGACGGCCGTCTTCAGAGAGGACTTGACCGCCTTGTTGCGCAGACGCGCCTTCTCGTTCTGCTTGTTGCGCTTGATCTGGGACTTGATGTTCGCCACGAAGAAGCCTCGGTGAAAGTCTAAGGATGGATGGGGCGCGCGGGCTCGATGAGAGGGCGCGCCACACGCAAGTGAACAGGGTACCAATAACCCAGGTGGCTGCTCAAATCAACGCCCCGGGTGTTCTCAGTTTAGGCCAGCCAGCGGGTCATGTACTCCGTCCAGTCCTCTTCGGTGGCGGCGAAGTCGACGTACAGGGCCAGGCCGAAGCGTTCGCGGCGGCCATGGCCGGACAGGGCCAGCCGGGCGCCCTCGGCGGCCATCGCCACGCTCTCGGCGGCGTCCAGCCAGGGCAGGCCGTGGTCGTGGTAGGCGGGGGCGCCGACGAACAGGGACTTGCCCTCCGGGACGAGGTCGAGGGCGAGCGCGGCCTGCCTGGCCACGTAGCCGCCGTAGAGGGACTGGGCGGGCGCCCCCGAGTCGTACGTCATGATCGCGACCTGGTCCACCCGGTTCACGACCTCCTGGAAGTAGCCCTGCGACCAGTATTTGTCGTGGCCCAGGACGAGCCTGCCCGCCGGGCGCATGAGGGGATAGGGCTCGATCTGCGGGGTCGAGGTGGACAGCAGCTTCGTGTGCGTCCTCGTCCGGTCCAGCAGGTCGAGGAACTCCTTGTCGCCGTCGCCGATCGGCTCGAAGTTGTAGTGGACGCCGTCGTAGCCCGCCTTCATGACGGCGGCCACGCCGGCCAGGACGTTCGCCCGGGACCGGGCGTCGTCGAGGTCGAGGCCGTTCTTGACGGACTGGCCCAGCCAGGCGGAGACGCGGACGCCGGGCAGGTGCCGATGCATCCAGGTCACGAAATCTGCGGCTTTGGGGTACTTGGCGGGATCAAGGCGGCCGTCCCACTCGAACGGGCCGGAATGGACGTACACGTCCTTGATTCCGGTGGTGCGCAGACGGACGGCGAGTTGTTCCACGTCCCGCTCCGTACGGCGGCCGTCGACCCAGGCGTGGCCGAGCCAGAGGGCGTCGTTGCCGGTGCTCTTCGCCCAGGCCGCCGGGGCACCGGTAAACTGGAGACGGAGCGCGACGGCGAGCAGGCCGGCCAGCGCCACCACGACGGCCAAGGCCAGCGCGACCAGGCGCAGGCCGCGGCGGACGACGGTCCGGATAATCATCTGGGCATGTCACCATGAAAGACGCTTGACCTCAACCCTGTCGAAACGGACTTCGGTGCGCACTCAGCCTGGCCAGACCGACCCCGCGTTGATCCGCAACTTCTGCATCATCGCGCACATCGACCATGGCAAATCGACCCTTGCCGACCGGATGCTGCAGATCACCGGCGTGGTCGACGACCGCTCCATGCGCGCCCAGTACCTCGACCGGATGGACATCGAGCGCGAACGCGGCATCACGATCAAGTCGCAGGCCGTGCGGCTGCCCTGGGACGGCCACGTCCTCAACATGATCGACACCCCCGGGCACGTCGACTTCACCTACGAGGTGTCCCGGTCGCTGCAGGCGTGCGAGGGCGCGATCCTGCTGGTCGACGCCGCGCAGGGCATCGAGGCGCAGACCCTGGCCAACCTCTACCTGGCCATGAACGCCGACCTGCACATCATCCCGGTGCTCAACAAGATCGACCTGCCCGCGGCCCAGCCGGAGAAGTTCGCCGAGGAGCTGGCCGGCCTGATCGGCTGCGACCCCTCCGACGTGCTCAAGGTGTCGGGCAAGACCGGCGTGGGCGTGCGCGAGCTGCTCGACCACGTGGTGGCGACCGTCCCGGCGCCCGTGGGCCAGGCCGACGCCGCCGCGCGGGCGCTGATCTTCGACTCCGTCTACGACACCTACCGCGGCGTCGTGACGTACGTCAGGGTCATCGACGGCCATCTGAGCAAGCGCGAGCGCATCCTCATGATGTCCACCAACGCCACGCACGAGACGCTGGAGATCGGCGTCATCTCGCCCGAGCCCAAGCCCGCCGAGCGCGGCCTCGGCGTCGGCGAGGTGGGCTACCTGATCACCGGCGTGAAGGACGTGCGCCAGTCGCGCGTGGGTGACACCGTCACCTCCTCGGTCAAGCCCGCCAAGGAGATGCTGGCCGGCTACGAGCACCCCAAGCCGATGGTGTTCTCCGGGCTCTACCCGATCGACGGCGACGAGTACCCCGAGCTGCGCGAGGCGCTCGACAAGCTCCAGCTCAACGACGCCGCGCTGATCTACGAGCCGGAGACCTCGGCCGCGCTCGGCTTCGGCTTCCGCGTCGGCTTCCTCGGCCTGCTGCACATGGAGATCGTGCGCGAGCGGCTGGAGCGCGAGTTCGGCCTGTCGCTGATCTCCACCGCGCCCAACGTGGTCTACCGCGTGGTCATGGAGGACGGCAAGGAGCTCACGGTCACCAACCCGTCCGAGTTCCCGACGGGCGGCAAGATCGCGCAGGTCTTCGAGCCGGTCACCAAGTCCACGATCCTGGCGCCGGCCGAGTTCATCGGCGCCATCATGGAGATCTGCCAGGGGCGGCGCGGCCAGCTCCTCGGCATGGACTACCTGTCCGAGGACCGCGTCGAGATCCGCTACACGCTGCCGCTCGGCGAGATCATCTTCGACTTCTTCGACCAGCTCAAGTCGCGCACCCGCGGCTACGCCTCGCTCGACTACGAGCCCGCCGGCGAGCAGGAGGCCGAGCTGGTCAAGGTCGACATCCTGCTGCAGGGCGAGGCCGTCGACGCCTTCAGCGCGATCGTCCACAAGGACAAGGCCTACTCCTACGGCGTCGACATGGCCAAGAAGCTGCGCGAGCTGATCCCGCGGCAGCAGTTCGAGGTGCCGATCCAGGCCGCCATCGGCGCCCGGGTCATCGCCCGCGAGAACATCCGGGCCATCCGCAAGGACGTCCTGGCCAAGTGTTACGGCGGTGACATCTCCCGTAAGCGCAAGCTGCTGGAGAAGCAGAAGGAAGGCAAGAAGCGGATGAAGATGGTCGGCCGCGTCGAGGTGCCCCAGGAGGCCTTCGTCGCCGCCCTGTCCACCGACTCCAGCGCCGCCGCCGACAAGGGCAAGAAGTAGCCGCTACAGGCCCAGCACGGCGGGCGTTCGCGCGAGCGCCCGCCAGCGCGTGCCCGGATCGGGGAGCAGGCGGCGGGCCCGCAGGTCCATCAGGCCGCCGACGCCGGTCAGCTCGGCGGCCAGCTCGCCGTCCGCGCCCCTGAACTCCTGCCTGATCCGGAACGTCTTCCCTTCGCCCCACTCGAACGCGCAGGTCACCTCAACCTCGTCGCCGGCGCGCAGCTCGCGGTGGAAGCGGATGGTGTTCTCCAGCGTCACCGGACCGACGCCGGCCTCCCGCAGGTCCTCGGTCGAGATGCCGGCCGCGCGCAGGCACTCCCAGCGGGCGTGGTCGCCGTACTGGTGGTAGACCACGTTGTTGAGGTGGCCCTGGGTGTCGAGCTCGTAGCCGCGTACGGCGATGCGTACCGAGAAGGTCATGATCGTTCCTCCAGCCAGGCGTGCGATTTGGCGGTGAGGTAGCGCAGGCCGTCGTCGCCGAGCTCCACCCAGTCGCCGCGGGCCCAGCCGCCCGTGGTCTGGGGGGCGAAGCCGTGCCGCTGGAACAGCGCCGACGCCTCCTTCTGGGTGAGACCGCGGCGGCCCCACTCCGCGATGACCCGGGCCGTGCGCTCGGCCTCGCCCAGTTCCTCGTCGCCCAGGGCGGCGGCCAGCTCCTCCAGGCCGCGTGCCATCAGACGCAGCGAGGCCTGCACGCGGGCGATGTCCATCGGCGCTCCCTCATCGCTGTTCGATTGCTACCGATAGCTTAGCGATGGCAGCGGATACCCTGAAAGGGTGGAAGTGGTGCGTACGGAACGAATGGTCCTGTCCCGGATCCGCCCGGAGGACCTCGAAGCCGTGCACGAGATCCACTCCGACCCGCGCACGAACGTCTACAGCTCCGCCGGGCCCACCGTCGACCTGGAGGCCAGCCGGGTCATGCTCGACCTGTGGCTGGCCGACTGGGCGGACCGGGGGATCGGCTACTGGGCCGCCCGGCTGACCGAGGGCTCGCAGGTGCTGGGCGTCGGCGGCCTGCGGCACGCGGCCCTGGACGGTGAGGACGTGCTCCACCTGTACTACCGTTTCCGCCCCACCGCCTGGGGCCACGGGTACGCGGTCGAGCTCGCCAGGGCGGCCCTGCGCGTCGGGCGCGACCTGGGCACCGTGGTGGCCCTGATCGGGGACGGCAACGAGCCGTCCCGCCGGGTGGCGGAGAAGGCGGGCCTGCACAGGGAGCGCACGATCCCGTACGGCGGCGTGCCGAGCGACCTCTACGTCGCCTGACCGCTACGTCGCCTGACCGCTACGTCGCCTGACCGCTACGTCGCCTGACCGCTACGTCGCCTGACCGCTACGTCGCCTGACCGCCCAGAGCGGCCTGACCGCTCTGAGCCGGGTCGCGTGTGCCGTCGCCTGGCCGCTCTGAGTTGTTTCCTGAGCCGTCGTCTGGCCGCTCAGAGGCGGGAACGCCCGCCAGGACGGGGCCGCACCAGGACGCCCGCCAGCGCCACCAGGCCCGCCACCGCCTGGGCCGCCAGGAACCCGCCCGGCGCGGCCGGCCCGGTGGCCAGCGCGACCACCGCGGGCAGGCAGCCGAGCAGCGCCAGGTCGGCGCCCGTCGCCGCCCACAACACCGGGCCGGTCGGGACCGCGCCGCCGGGGGTGTCGATGACCGGCATCGAATGGTCGACCGGCCCCCTCCTGGCCATCCGCAACGCGCCGGCCGCGAGCGCGGGCGCAGTGAGCAGCCCTAACACCCACGTGCCGGACGGAAGGCCGCCCACCGCCGCGACACCGGCCAGGGCCAGGGCCGCCCACACGCCACCCAGCAGGCCGGGCAGCAGCGCCCGCGCCGCCAGCGCCGGACGCCGGCCCACGCCGGTCAGCCGGGCCAGGGCGGGGTTGTCGGCGTCCCGGCGCGCCCCGGACGTGCCGGACGCCGCCACCGCCAGCGCCCCGCCGAGCACGACCAGCCCGAGAGCCGCCGGAGCGGCGCCCGCCTGGGCGAACACGGCGGGCAACGCCGCGCTCGCCGCCGTGGCCGCCAGCCGCCAGGGCCGGCGGCCGAGCCGCACCCAGTCCTGCCAGGCCAGCGCGAGCGGCGCGGGCAGCCCCGGCCACGGCCGCGAGGCGAGCTTCCTGGCCCGCCAGTGGTTGTCCTCGGCGATCCAGGTCAGCGCGCCGGGATCGAGGGTGACGGCGGCACTGGCCACGTGCCCGGCCCGGGTGGAGGCGGTCAGCAGCAGACGGGTGGGGATGGCGGCCAGCGACCCCCACGCCCGGCGGGCCAGGACGGCGGCGAGCGCGGCCATGGCCGACGCCGTTGCAGCCAGCGCGGGCAGGGGCGCGTTCGCGGCGGCCGCGAGCGCCGTACGGGCCTGCCCGCTGACGGCGACCACGGCCAGCACCAGGAGCGCGACCAGCACGCCGGTCAGCCACAGGTTCCAGGTCGGGGAGGACTGGGCGAGCATCGCCAGCGCCATGCCCGCCACGCTCGCCGCCGTCGCCACCGCCAGGGCGGCCAGCAGCCGCCACACCAGCGCGCCGGGCGCGCCGAGCGCCGCCAGCAGCCCGATCCCGAGCAGCAGCCCCGCCACCAGCGCGACGACCATGAGCACCCGCCCGGAACGCCCGAGCAGCCGCCGCCGGTCCAGCGGCGAGGTCAGCAACCAGGACGCCTCCGCCGCCGGCACCATCACCGGCCCGGCCGCCCGCGCCAGCGCCAGGCAGCCCGCGAACCCCAGCAGCACCAGGGCGACCCCGGCGCCCATCCGCCCCGGCTCGACCGTCCCGCCCAGGCCGGAGACCACCGAGGACAGCGGCTGCCCGACGACGGCGAGCAGCATGCACAGGCCGAACAGGCTGACGTAACGATCGATCAGCCCGGCCGGGGCGCGCCCGCGCGCCCGGACGAACGCCCGCACCGACCGCACGCTCACCTCGCCCGCGCTCACCGCCCGCCCGCCTTCCCCGTCAGGCCGGTCTCCCGGACGACGGCGTCGTGGCCGCTCATGCGGGCACCCCGGCGGGGGAGACCCGGCGGGCGGCGTCGGCCAGGGCCTGGTCGTGGGTGGCCATCACCACGGTGCCGCCCTCGCCGGCGTACTCCTCCAGCAGCTCCCCGAGCCGGACGCGGAAGGCCGCGTCGAGGCCGCGTTCTGGCTCGTCGAGCAGCAGCAGCGTGCTCGGCCTGAGCAGCGTGGCGGCCAGGCAGAGGCGCTGGCGCTGGCCGGTGGACAGGTTGAGCGGCGGCGCGTCGGCCCGCTCGGTCAGCGCGAACTCCTCCAGCGCCGAGTCCACCGTCATGCGCGCCTCGGCGTACACGGCGCCCATGAGCTCCAGGTGCTCGCGCGCCGTCAGCCCCGGGTACCAGGCGGGCTCGTCGCCGAGCAGCGCAACGCGGCGCCAGAAGGGCGCGTCGTCGGCGGGCTCGGCGCCGAACACGCGGACCTCGCCGGAGGTGGCGGGCTGGAGGCCGGCCAGGCAGCGCAGCAACGTGGACTTGCCCGATCCGTTGGGCCCGACGACCGCCACGACCTCACCCGGCTCGACGGCCAGGTCGAGGCTCCGGAGCACGGGATTGCCCCCGAGCTCGACGGACAGGTCCGCGACTTCGATGATCAAACCGCTCACCGTTCGAGCGTAGCCACCCCACCGGCCGCCCGCGCGACCGGTCTCCAGGGCCTTCCCGGGGCCTTCCCCCCGCCTTCCCGGGGCCTTCCCGGGGCGGGAGAGCCGATTCTGTCGGTGCCGGTCGCTACCTTTGCTGTTCCCGAACACCAGTGCTACTGGAGGGTGACGTGATTGCTTCTGAGCGATTCGAGCGTGCCGCTGTGCTGGGGGTGGCCGTGGCGGAGGAGACCAGGCGGCTGCTGCGGCTTCACCTGAGACCCGCCGAGGTGGGCGGCGACGGCAGGGTGGTGGTCGACGTGCCCTATCCCGACGCGGCGGTGGTGGCGGCGCTGCTCGACGTCGCGGCCGAATGTTTCGGCGAACGCGGCGGCTCGGTCGAGGAGACCAGGCAGGCGGCCCTGGAGACCCTGTTACAGCTGGCCGAGTTCGACGCCGAGTCGCAGCTCGCCCGGGTGGCGCCGGAGCCCGGCGACAGGCCCGGGTGACGGCTCGGCGAACAGACCGAATAGGCACATGTCCGTACTTCTCTGTTGGTAGGGCGAGAAAGGCGGAAAAATCGGTGCGTCGCGGGCCCGTCCGTCCGCTACCGTCGCGGCATGCGCATCCTCTCCGTCAACGTCGGGCTGTCGTCCGACGCGGAATGGGCCGGCAAGCTCGGCCGTACGGCGATCGACAAGCGGGCCGTGCCCCACCGGGTGGAGGTGCTGCGCAACGGCCTGGCCGGCGACGAGCGGGCCGACACGCCCAACCACGGCGCCCCCACCCACGCCGTCTACGCCTACGCCCGCGAGGACTACGACTGGTGGCAGGGCGAGCTCGGCCGCGACCTGCGCGACGGCCGCTTCGGGGAGAACCTGACCACCGCGGGCCTCGACGTCAACGGCGCCCTCGTGGGCGAGCGGTGGCGCGTCGGCAGCGCCCTGCTGGAGGTCACCGGCCCGCGCATCCCCTGCGTGGTGTTCCGCAACTGGATGGACGAGCCGGGCTGGCTCAAGCGCTTCACGCGCGCCGCGCGGCCGGGCGCCTACCTGGCCGTGGTCGAACCGGGCGAGCTGGGCGCGGGCGACGAGGTGGAGATCGTCTCGCGCCCGGAGACCGGGATGACCGTGGCGGACGCCTTCCGCGCCCGCCACGGCGACGCCGACGCGCTGGCCCGGGTGCTCGCGGTCCCCGGCCACGCCCCGGAATGGGACGAGCTGGCCGCGCGCGCGGGCCGGGCGAGCGACTAGGGACCGCCCACCCGGCCGGGCGTCCGTCTGGAGAACCGCCCACCCGGCCGGGCGTCCGTCTAGCGCAGGACGGTGTACAGGGCCGAGGTGAGGGAGGCGCGGGCGTCGTCCTGGTCGATCGACCACATCATCGAGCCGCCCAGGCCCTTGAGCCGGATGTAGGCCGCCTTCTCCAGCAGCGACGCCGGGTCGTCGTAGGACCAGAACTCGTTGCCGTCGTAGAGCCACATCGCGCCGGTGCGCACGTCCCGGTAGCGCTTGCCGGGCTTGGCGGCCAGGTCCTTGTAGTCCTCGCTGCCCGGCCCCCACTTGCCGGCGGCCGGACCGGTCGCGGGCTGCCAGAGGCCGTCGCCGCCGCCGGTCACGCCGGTCCAGCCCTGCCCGTACGCGGGCACGCCCACGACGATCTTGCGGCCGGGCGCGCCGCGCGACAGGTAGTCGCGGACGGTCTGGTCCACGCTGTACCTGACGGGGTTGGGGTCGCGCCGGTCGTTGAACAGGTTCCCGTTGTGCCCGGTCCGCGACTCCCAGGTGCCGTGCAGGTCGTACCCCTGGACGGTGGCGAAGTCGAGCGACCGGAACACCCGGCGCACCTCGAACCCGGCGTCGATCTTCGCGGCGGCGGCCGGGAGGAAGGCGGTGAGCTGGGAGCTCGCCGAGAAGGCCCGGAGCTGGGCGCGCAGTTCCTCGACGAAGAGGGTGAAGTTGCGCCGGTCCTCGGGCCTGATCACGTTCCCGTCGTTGCCCGCCGAGCCCGGCCACTCCCAGTCCAGGTCGACGCCGTCGAACACGCCGGCGCCCGCGCCGGGCTCCAGGCCCGGCAGGTTGCCGCGCAGCCACAGGTCGACGCACGACCGGGCCAGCGCGGACCGCGACTCGGCGGTGAGCACGGCGTCGGAGAAGTACTTGGACCCGGTCCAGCCGCCGAGCGAGATCAGCACCTTGAGGCCGGGGTGCTTGGCCTTGAGCTTGCGCAGCTGGTTGAGGTTGCCGTTGAGCGCCTGGCCCGGCTGGTCGGCGACGCCGTCCACGCTCTGCTCGGCCGGCACCGGGCGCTGCCAGTCGGCCCAGGGGTCGGCCGAGTAGCAGGAGCCTTCGGCGTTGACGAAGCCGAAGGCGTAGTTGAGGTGGGTGAGCTTGGCGGCGGCGCCGCTGGTGTCCACGTCCTTGACGTGGTAGTTGCGCCCGTACACGCCCCACTGGATGAAGTAGGCGACCCGCTTGAATCCGGGATGGGCCTCGGCGGGCGCGGACACCGCCGTGAGCCCGAGTAAGAGCGAGAGTGCGAGGACGATCTTCTTCACGGGCGCTCCTGGGGGGTGAACTTATAAGAAACTTTCCTATAAGTTGACGCGATCGTAGAACCGTCACCCCGTGCCGTCAACGACGCGCGACACCTCCTCGGCGCTGGAGAACAGCCGCCACGCCCGCGCCGGGTCGCCGAACAGCGACAGCACCAGATCGGCCACCTCCTGCCTGGTCGCGGCGGCGGCGAGCAGGGTGAGGACGTGCTCGGCCGGCGGCCGCAGGAAGGCGTTCGTCCACGCGACGACCGGCTCGGCCGCCACCCACATGCGCCGGGCCGTCTCCCGCGCGAACGCCGCGTCGTAGGGGCCGCCCGCCGCGATGGCGTCGGCCGCGATCCAGGCGCAGGCCGAGCCCAGGTTCGCGCCCTGCCCGGTGATCGGGTCGTTGGTGACCCAGGCGTCGCCGATCGCCAGCGCCACGCCGCCGCCGGGCAGCTCGGCCACCGCCTCGCGCACGACCGGCGTGATCGCGCCCTGCAACAGGTCCTCCGGCCCGAGCAGCTCGAACGCCGCCGCATCGATCAGCTCGGCCAGGCGCGGCGCGTGCTCGGGCAGCAGGGCGAGCAAGGTCTTGCAGAACTCGTCGGCGGGCACCCGGGCCAGCACGTCGAGCGGCCCGCCGGGAATCGCCTCGACCAGGACGCCGCCATGCACGCCCGACCGCGTCATCATCGCCATGCACAGGATCTCGCCGCAGCCGGGCGAGATGTTGAAGCCGAAGGCCGGCCCGGGATCGAACCCGTGGAACAGCCCGGCGGCCAGGATCCGCTGCGGCGCCTCGTACGGAGACCAGGCCGGAACGCGCGGGAACAGCTCGCGCACCGAGCGCCGCCCGGTGGCCACCACCATCAGCTCGTGGTCGCGCGACCAGTGGGCGACCTGGCCCGCGTCCGGCGGGAGGGGATCGACGACCAGCCGGCCGCCTCTGCTCGTGTAGTCGTCCATGAGCGCCGGCAGCAGCACCCGGAAGTCGACCCCGTGGAACGGCTCGGTCACGCGGCCGGTGAACTCCAGCGGCGGATCGCCCTTGATCGAGAGCCTGCCGCTGACCAGCAGGCAGCCGGGGTCGAGGAAGTGCAGGCTGCCCAGCTCCCGCTCGCGGTCCTGCGCGCGGCCCATCCTGCCGACCGTGTTCGGCAGCCGCCCGCGGCCCAGGTCGGCCGCGTCGCCCTCGCTGTAGAGCGTGGTCGCGACGCCGAGCTGCTGGAGTCGCAGGGCCAGCGTCAGGCCGGAGATCCCCGCGCCCACGATTCCCACGCCCGTCATGTGCCGCCTCCTTCGATGGCTCGGAGCACACCCGTGAGCAGGCACACTGGATGACGTGCCATCCACCCTGCCCGACGGCGATCCGGCGCCCGCCTCCGGCGAGCTGCCCGACAGCGCGCTGCGCGGGCTCGGCGAGCGCCCGTTCGGCTTCTACGTGCACGTGCCCTTCTGCGTCACCCGCTGCGGCTACTGCGATTTCAACACCTACACCGCCGCCGAGCTAGGGCCCGGCGCCTCCCACCGCGACTACGCCGACACGGTCGTGGCGGAGGTGCGCCTGGCCCGGCGCGTGCTCGGCGACGCCGACCTGCCCGTGGAGACGGTGTTCTTCGGCGGCGGCACGCCCACGCTGCTGCCGCCCGAGGACCTGGCGCGCGTCCTGGCCGCGATCGACGCCGAGTTCGGGCTGCGGCCGGGGGCGGAGGTCACCACCGAGGCCAACCCCGAGTCCGTCGACCCCGCCTACCTCGACAAACTCCGTCAGGGCGGCTTCAACCGGGTCAGCTTCGGCATGCAGAGCGCGCGTGAGCACGTGCTCCAGGTGCTCGACCGCAGGCACACGCCGGGCCGTCCGGCGCGGGCCGTTCAGGAGGCGCGGGCGGCCGGGTTCGAGCACGTCAACCTCGACCTGATCTACAGCACGCCGGGGGAGTCCGACGACGACTGGCGGGCCTCGCTGGCCGCCGCGATCGAGGCCGGGCCGGACCACGTGTCGGCGTACTCGCTGATCGTGGAGGACGGCACCAGGCTCGCGGCCCGGATCCGGCGCGGCGAGCTGCCGATGCCCGACGACGACGTCGCCGCCGACCGCTACCTGATCGCCGAGGAGATGCTGGCCGAGGCCGGTTTCTCCTGGTACGAGGTGTCCAACTGGGCCACCTCCGAGCAGGCCCGCTGCCGGCACAACCTGCTCTACTGGACCGGCGGCGACTGGTGGGCCGCCGGCCCCGGCGCCCACAGCCACGTCGGCGGCACCCGCTGGTGGAACGTCAAGCACCCGGCCGCCTACGCCCAGCGCCTGGCGGCGGACACCTCGCCCGCGCACGCGCGCGAGGTGCTCACCGGCGACGACCGGGCCGCCGAGCGGCTGATGCTGGAGCTGCGGCTGATCTCCGGCTACCCGCTGGCCGAGGTCGCCCCCGGCGCCCGCACGTCCGTGGCGAGCGCGCTGGCGCGCGGGCTGCTGGAGCCCGAGCCGTTCAGGGCGGGCCGGATGGTGCTCACCCTCAAGGGGCGGCTGCTGGCCGACGCCCTGATCACCGAGCTCATGTGACGAGGCGGATGGCGAACGGGTAGCGGTAGTTCTCGCCCCGGTTGGTGGCGATGGCCGCCTGGACGTGGAAGATCAGCGACACGATCCAGATGATCGGGAACAGCAGCAGGCCGACCAGCACGATCGACAGCACCATCGCCACCGCGTAGCCGATGAACATCGTGATCTGGAAGTTCAGCGCCTCGGCCGCCTGATCCCTGACATAGGGGGACTCGTCCTTCTTCATCAGGTAGATGACCAGCGGGCCGATCCACGAGACCAGCAGGCCGAGCAGGTGGGCGAGCATGGCCATCGTGGTGTCGTCGCTGCCGCGGCGCGGGCCGAACCGGCCGGGCACGTACGGCCCGGCGGGGTAGCCGTAGCCCGGCTGCTGCCCGTAGCCCGGAGCCTGGCCGTGGCCGGGGGGCTGGCCGTAGCCGGGCGGCGGGGGCACGTAGGGCGGCGGCGTCGGCATGGGGCCGGGCTGCGGACCGGGCCGGCTCGGCGGCTGCCGCCCGTAGTCGGGCTGGGAGCCCGGCTGCTGCCCGTAGCCGAGCTGGGGGCCCGAGCCCTGGTCGCGGGGCACGTCAGAAGGCGGCACGTCGTAAGGCGGTACGTCAGAGGGCGGGACGTCCGGGGTGGAGTCGTCGGGGGGTGGCGGGGCCTGGCTCATGATGCCTCCGTAACGAAGTCGATCAGTTCCTCGACCCGGCCGAGCAGCTCCGGCTCCAGGTCGGCGTAGGACGAGACGGCGCCCAGAATGCGCCGCCAGGCGTCCGCGGGCTCCATGCGCCAGCCCAGTGCGGCGAGCACGCCCTCCTTCCACGGCACCCCGCGCGGCACGTCGGGCCAGCCCGGGATGCGCAGCACGGACGGTTTGACCGCCTGCCAGATGTCGATGTACGGATGACCCACGACGAGCACGTGCGGCGAGGTGATCCGGGCCGCGATCCGGCTCTCCTTCGACCCCGGCACCAGATGGTCGACCAGCACGCCCAGCCTGCGGCCCGGCTCGGGGGCGAACTCGGCCACGATGGCGGGCAGGTCGTCGACGCCCTCCAGGTACTCGACCACGACCCCCTCGACCCGCAGGTCGTGGCCCCAGATCTTCTCCACGAGCGCGGCGTCGTGCACGCCCTCGACGTAGATCCGGCTCTCCTTGGCGACCCGGGCCCGCAGCCCCTCCACGGCGATGGACCCGGACGCGCTGCGCCTGGGCCCCGCCGGGGCCGCGGCCGCCGGGCGCACCAGCGTCACGGGCCTGCCCTCCAGCAGGAACGCGGCCGGCGCCAGCGGGAACAGGCGGCGTTTGCCGAACCGGTCCTCCAGCGTGACGGCCTCCTTGTCGCAGGCCACCACGGCGCCGCAGAAGCCGCTGTCGGCGTCCTCCACGACCAGGTCGAGTTCGGCGGGCACCTTCGGGATCTTGCCCTTGCCCGGCCGCCGCCAATTGCCCGCCAGCACATCGCCCTCGTACACACGGGGACCGTAGCAAATCACCCGCTGACCGCAAGGCGCTTACGCGCGCCGCTGCGCCGTACGAGGACGACGACGGTTCCGATGATGCCGATGAGCAGCCCGGCGCCGGGGAACAGGAACAGCGCCGCCACCCCGCCGAACAGGCCGCCCGCCGCGGACAGCACGTCACGGCCCACGCCGAAGCGGGCCGACGACTCCTCCTGCGTGGCGCAGGTCAGCTGGTAGTCGCCCTTGGCGGGGGCGTTGACCGCGAGGATCTCCTGCCAGGTGGTGCCGCCGGCGCTGAGCGTCTGGGTGCCGGAGACCTTGACCAGCCTGGCCTGGGCCGGGCCGCCGGAGATCTCGCACTGGTAGTTGACCCGCGTGTCGGTCGCGATGTAGACGGCCGGACGCTTGGCGGGGTCGATCGCGACCTTCACGCTTTCGCCCGACGCGAACGTGCTCGTCGGGGCCATGTCCGAGACGCTGCTCAGCACGCCGCCGGCGAACACGACCACGCCCACGACGCCGAGCACGACGGCCACCGCCCACACGACGGCGATCCACCACAGGCGCGGCTTGATCGCCTTGCCGTCGATCCTGGCCGGGAACTGCGGCTGCCCGCCGTACTGGTTGTGCGGGCCGTACTGGTCGGGGTGGGCGTACTGGTTCTGCTGGCCGTACTGGTTCTGCTGGTCGTACTGGGGCGGGGGGCCGTACTGGGCGGGCGGCTGTTGCTGCTGGTAGGGCGGCTGGCCGTGCTGCTGGGGCTGGTACGGAGGCTGGGCGTACTGGTTCGGCTGACCGTAGTAGGGACCCTGCCCCTGGGGCGGTCCGTACTGCGGGGGCTGGGAATTGTCGGTCATGCGGCAAGTGTGAGGCCTGTCGCTTGTAAGTCGCTAGCAACAGGATGGGACCTGGTGTTATCGCACCTTGTGGGCGAGAGCCGTACACTTGGCACTCGGGAACACGGAGTGCTAGACCTGTCGTTTCCCTGTTAGGCAGAGGCAGGAGGTGAGCACGTGCTCGACGAACGGAAGCTGGCGGTGCTCCGCGCCATTGTCGAAGACTACGTGTCCACCAACGAACCGGTGGGCTCCAAGGCGCTGGCGGAGCGCCACAACCTCAAGGTCTCCCCGGCAACGGTCAGGAACGACATGGCCGCTCTGGAGGAGGACGGGTACATCACCCAGCCGCACACCAGCGCGGGCCGCGTGCCGACGGACAAGGGCTACCGCCTGTTCGTCGACCGGCTCTCGCAGGTCAAGCCCCTGTCGGGGGCCGAGCGGCGGGCGATCGAGACCTTCCTCGCCGGCGCGGTCGACCTCGACGACGTGGTCTTCCGCACCGTGCGGCTGCTCGCGCAGCTCACCAGGCAGGTCGCGGTCGTGCAGTACCCGACGCTGACCCGTTCCACGGTCAGGCACGTCGAGCTGGTCCCGCTCAACGAGCGGCGGGTCATGCTCGTGCTGATCACCAACACCGGGCGCGTCGAGCAGCGCGTGATCGAGCTGCCCGAGGTGGTGGAGGACGACCGCATCGCCCATCTGCGCGCGGTGCTCAACTCCTGCCTCGACGGCTGCGGGCTGAGCAACGTCCCCGAGCTGGTCGCCGACCTGCCCGAGCGACTGCCCGCCGAGGACCGGCCCGCCGTGGCCACGATCCTGTCGGTGCTGCTCGAAACCCTCGTCGAACGCCATGACGAGAAGATCGTGTTCGCCGGCGCGGCCAATCTCGCGGGCGCCGACTTCTCCACCGGCCTGCGCGACGTGCTGGAGGCGCTGGAGGAGCAGGTCGTGCTCATGCGGTTGCTCGGCGAGACATCCACAGACACCCCGTCCGCGCTCACCGTGCGCATCGGCTCGGAAAACCCCTACCTTCGCGGCACGTCCATCGTCGCAACCGGATACGGTTCTGGCGACAACCAACTGGCCCGGCTCGGCGTGCTGGGTCCCACGAGGATGGACTACCCCGTGACGATGGGCGCCGTACGCGCGGTGGCACGCTACGTCAGCCAGATCCTGGCTGCATCTTAAGAGGTCGATAAGTGGCAAACAGCGACTACTACGCCACCCTCGGGGTGCGCCGTGACGCCAGTCAGGACGAGATCAAGAAGGCCTACCGCCGCCTCGCCCGCGAGCTGCACCCCGACGTGAACCCCGATCCTGAGACCCAGGAGCGGTTCAAGGAGATCACGCAGGCCTACGAGGTGCTGTCCGACCCGAACAAGCGCCAGATGTACGACCTGGGCGGCGACCCCTTCGGCGGCGGCGCGGGTGCGGGCGCCGGCGGCTTCGGCGCGGGCTTCCCCTTCAGCGACATCATGGACGCCTTCTTCGGCACCGCGGGCGGCACCCGCGGGCCGCGCTCGCGCGCCAGGAGGGGCCGCAACGCCACCATCCGGGTCGAGCTCGACCTGCGCGAGACGGCGTTCGGCACCACCCGCGAGCTGGTCGTGGACACCGCCGTGCTGTGCGAGGTGTGCCACGGCGCCGGCGCGGCCCCCGGCACCCATCCCGACACCTGTGACATGTGTAACGGGCGCGGCGAGATCTCCCAGGTCACCCGCTCGTTCCTGGGCCAGGTCATGACCTCGCGGCCGTGCCCCCAGTGCGGCGGCTTCGGCAGCATCATCCGCCACCCCTGCCAGGAGTGCTCGGGCGACGGCCGGGTGCGCACCCGCCGTACGATCAAGGTCCGCATCCCCGCGGGCGTCGAGGACGGCACCCACATCCAGCTCGCCGGCGAGGGCGAGGTCGGCCCCGGCGGCGGCCCGCCCGGAGACCTGTTCCTGGAGATCGTCGAACGCGCGCACGAGATCTTCGAGCGGCGCGGCGACGACCTCCACTGCACGGTCCAGATCCCGATGACGGCCGCCGCGCTCGGCACCATCCTCGCGGTCGAGACGCTCGACGGCTCCGAGGAGATCGACGTGCGCCCCGGCACCCAGTCCGGCCAGGTCATCACCATGTACGGGCGCGGCGTGCAGCGGCTCAACGAGTCCGGCAGGGGCGACCTGCTCATCCACGTCAACGTCGAGACCCCGATGCGGCTCGACCAGACGCAGGAGGACCTGCTGCGCGAGCTGTCCAGGCTGCGCGGCGAGGAGCGGCCGCCGGGAAAGTTCGCCCCGGGGCAGCAGGGTTTTTTCTCCCGCCTGCGTGACGCCTTCAACGGCAGGTGACGATCACCCGTGACCGTCCCCGTGTTCCTCGCCGAGGACCTCAACGGCGCCGAGCTCACGCTCGACGGCCCTGAGGGGCGGCACGCGGCCTCCGTGCGGCGCCTGCGCGCCGGCGAGCGGGTCGACCTGACCAACGGCGCGGGCGACGTCGCCGAGTGCGTGGTGCGCGAGGTGTTCAAGGACGCACTCGCGCTCGACGTGCTCGCCCGCTACACCGTCGAGCCGCCCGCGCGGCGGCTGGTGGTCGTCCAGGGGCTGCCCAAGGGCGACAGGGGCGAGCTGGCCGTCGAGATGATGACCGAGGTGGGGGTCGACGTGATCGTGCCCTGGGCCGCCTCGCGCAGCATCACGCAGTGGAAGGGCGACAAGATCGCCAAGGCGCTGGGCCGGTGGCGTGCCACGGCCCGCGAGGCCGGCAAGCAGGCGCGCCGGTTCCACCTGCCGCAGGTGGCCGAGCTCGCCTCCACCGCCCAGGTCGAGGGGCTGCTGGCCGACGCGGCGCTGGGGCTCGTGCTGCACGAGGAGGCCGCCGAGCCGCTGTCGAAGGTGGCGCTGCCGCCCGGCGGCGACATCGTCGTCGTCGTGGGGCCGGAGGGCGGGGTCTCGGCGGAGGAGCTGCGCAGGTTCGCCGCGGCCAAGGCGGTGCCCGTGCTGCTCGGGCCGACCGTGCTGCGCACCTCCACGGCGGGGGTGGCGGCGGCGGCCGTGCTGCTCGCGCGTACCGGGCGCTGGTGATCCCAGCTCAGGGTGTCGTGTGCGGCACGTCCACCAGCGGGCTGCTCAGGTCGCTCGGGCCGGTGGGCAGGTCGTCCGGCGGGCACTCGTCGGAGGGGCACGACGTCGGCGATTCGGTCGTCTCCGGCGGGGTCGGCGTGGGGGTCGGCGTGATCTCGGGGCACTCCTGGTCGCCGGCGGGCTCGCCGCTCGGGCAGGGCGTCGAGGACGGCGTCGGCGACGGCGTGGGCTGTCTGGTCGACCTGGCCGTCTCCGAGGGCCGGTGGGTCTCGCTGTGGCTCGGCGGCACGATCACCGCGGGCGGCGGCTCGGCGCTGTGACTGTCGCGCCTGGGCGGCGTGGACAGCCTGGTCGAGGAGTTGCCGGGGGTGGTGGTCGAGTTGTCCACCACCTTGACGGGCGTCTCGAAGATCTGGGAGCGCAGCCCGGGAACGACCATCACGATCGTCCCCGCCACCAGCACGGCGCTGACCGCCGCCGCGCCCGCACGCCACCAGAACAGGTTACGGACGCCGCGCCGCTCGATGCGGGCGCGGATGATCTGCAGTCCTTCCGGCGAGGGCACGACCGCGTCCGCCTCCGCGCGGAGCGCACGGCGCAGGACGTCGCCGTACTCGTCGGGGGGCTGGGTCATGACATCTTCTCCAGGACGGACCGCAACGCGGCCATTCCACGGGCGGTGTGGCTCTTGACCGCGCCCTTGCTGATGCCCATGGCGTGGGCGATCTCAGCTTCGGACAGATCTCCGTAATAACGCAGAACCAGTGCTTCTCTCTGTCGGGTCGGCAGGGCGCGTAACGCCTCGATGACGGCGGAGCGTTCCAGCTCGCCGATCGCGCCGTTCTCGGCGCTCGGGGCGTCCGGCAGGCCCTTGGGGGCGTACTTCTCGACGACCGCGCGGTGACGCAGCACGGAACGGGACCGGTTGACGACAGACTGACGCAGGTAAGCGAGTGCTTTGTCGGGATCGCGCAGTCTGCGCCAGGCGCCGTGAATGGCGACGAACGCGTCCTGCACGACTTCCTCGGCGGTTGCCATGTCACGCACCAGCAACACCGCGAGACGCACCAATGACCGGAAATGCGCGCTGTAGAGCGCGGTCACGGCCATGTCGGCATCCCACCCGACCGGCACCGCCCCCATCGACCTGTCGGCCAGAAGGGTTTCGGTGGTCACATCAGTGGGACGCGCGGCCTTCCCAGAGGGTTTACTCTCTTCCGGTTCTGAAGGTTTCCCCGGTTCCTTAGGGTGCATTACCCAGTCGTGTTCCTCGCCAGGTGGCGCTCGCCCGACCCTGAATCAACTTTTTTGCTCTGAAGTGTCGCACACTCACCCTAACCGCGCGGATCTTCGGGCGCACGACACCACGGATTACCGATTCGCAACGGACTGCCGAACGGTCGCTCTCGATAGGGTACTGCCGTGAGCGACTGCCTCTTCTGCAAAATCGTGGCCAAGGAAATTCCGGCCGACGTCGTCTACGAGAACGCCAGGGCGCTGGCGTTCCGCGACGTCAATCCGCAGGCCCCGACGCACGTGCTGGTCATCCCGCGCGCGCACCACCCCGACGCGGCCTCCATGGCCGCCGCCGACGACGGGCTCGCCGACGACGTGCTCAAGGCCGCGCACGCCGTCGCCGTCCAGGACGGCGTGGCCGAGGGGGGCTACCGGATCGTCTTCAACACCGGGCCCGGCGCCGGCCAGACCGTCTTCCACGTGCACGCCCATGTTCTCGGAGGGCGTGACCTCACGTGGCCGCCCGGCTGATATTGACGCGAGCAATCAGCCTGGTGCCGGATACGATGGGCGGAGAAGAACACCGAACAGACCGGGAGGCATCAGGCCGCTGGCCTGCCCATGTCCGAACTACATGAATCCCGACGCACGGCACCTCCCTCGCGCACTCAAGCCAAGGTGCTGATTCCGGACGAATACCCGATGGTCAGCCTCCTCGGCTCCCGTGACGAGCTGCTTCGCGTCATCGAGGGCGCCTTCAGGGCCGACATCCACGTGCGGGGCAACGAGATCACCGTCACCGGCAGCCCCGACGAGAGCGGCGCGGTCGTGCGCCTGTTCGAGGAGCTGGTCGAGGTGCTGCGCAGCGGGGGCGAGCTCACGCCCGACGCGGTCGAGCGGAGCATCGCCATGCTGCGCATGACCTCCGACCGTCCGGCCGAGGTGCTCTCGCTCGACATCCTGTCCTCCCGCGGCCGCACGATCAGGCCGAAGACCGTCAACCAGAAGCGGTACGTCGACGCGATCGACCAGCACACGATCGTGTTCGGCATCGGGCCCGCGGGCACCGGCAAGACGTACCTGGCGATGGCCAAGGCCGTGCGCGCGCTGCAGGAGAAGCGGGTCAACCGCATCATCCTGACCAGGCCGGCGGTCGAGGCGGGCGAGCGGCTCGGCTTCCTGCCCGGCACCCTCTACGAGAAGATCGACCCCTACCTGCGGCCGCTCTACGACGCGCTGCACGACATGGTCGACCCCGACTCGATCCCGAAGCTGATGGCCGCGGGCACGATCGAGGTCGCGCCGCTGGCGTACATGCGCGGCCGTACCCTCAACGACGCCTTCATCATCCTCGACGAGGCCCAGAACTCCTCGGCCGAGCAGATGAAGATGTTCCTGACCCGGCTGGGGTTCAACTCCAAGATCGTGGTGACCGGCGACGTGACCCAGGTCGACCTGCCCTCGGGCACGGTGAGCGGGCTGCGGGTCGTCCAGGACATCCTGGAGGGCATCCCCGACATCCACTTCGCCCGCCTGTCCAGCGCCGACGTGGTGCGCCACAAGCTGGTGAGCGACATCGTCGACGCCTACGGGCGCTACGACGCCACCCAGGCCGCCCAGGAGCCGAAGGCCATCCACCGGGGGAAACGACGCCCGTGAGCATCGAGATCAACAACGAGTCCGGCGTCGGCGTCGACGAGGAGAACCTCGTCGCGCTGGCCACCCACGTGCTCGGCGAGATGGGCATCAACCCGCTCGCCGAGCTGTCCATCGTGGTGGTCGACGAAGACGCCATGTCCGAGCTGCACGAGAAGTGGATGGGCGAGCCAGGCCCGACCGACGTGCTGGCCTTCCCGATGGACGAGCTGCGTCCCGGCGGCGGCGCGCGCGGCGACGGCGAGAGCCCGGCCGACCCGGCGCTGCTCGGCGACGTCGTGCTCTGCCCGCAGGTCGCGGCCAGGCAGGCCAAGGAGGCCGGGCACAGCGCCCAGGCCGAGCTGGAGCTGCTGTGCACCCACGGCATCCTGCACCTGCTCGGCTACGACCACGCCGAGCCCGAGGAGCACAAGGAGATGTTCGGGCTGCAGGCCCAGATGCTCGAGTCCTGGCAGGAGGTGCGCGACTCGCGGTGAACGCCTGGTTGCTGTGGGCCATCGCCCTTGTGATCATCGGTGGCCTGATCGCCAGTGCGGAAACGGCACTGACGCGCATCTCCCGGGTGCGCGCGGAGGAGTTCGTGCGCGAGGGCCGGCGCGGGGCCGATCGGCTCCAGGCCATCGTCACCGACCCGCCCCGCTACCTCAACCTGCTCCTGCTGCTGCGCCTGAGCTGCGAGCTGGTGGCGACGGTCATCGCCACGCTGCTGTTCATCGACCTCATGCACGACCAGGGCTGGGCCTACGTGGCCGCCGCGGCCGTCATGATCGTGGTCAGCTACGTCGTCGTCGGGGTCATGCCGCGGACGCTGGGGCGCCAGCACGCCGAGCCGGTCGCGCTGGCCGGGGCGCCGATCGTCTACGGCCTGACCCGCATCTTCGGCCCGCTGCCCAAGCTGCTCATCCTGCTCGGCAACGCCCTGACCCCCGGCAAGGGCTTCCGCGACGGCCCCTTCACCTCCGAGGCCGAGCTGCGCGACCTGGTCGACCTGGCCGAGGAGCGCCGGGTGATCGAGCCGGACGAGCGCGAGATGATCCACTCGGTCTTCGAGCTGGGCGACACGCTGGTCCGCGAGGTCATGGTGCCCCGCACCGACATGGTCTACATCGAGCGCGGCAAGACGATCAGCCAGGCGCTGTCGCTCGCGCTGCGCAGCGGCTTCTCCCGCATCCCGGTCGTGGGCGAGAACGAGGACGACGTCATCGGCATCGCCTACCTCAAGGACATCGCCCGCAAGATCCACGAGTCGGGCGAGGGCGGCGGCAAGGAGACGGTCGAGTCGATCATGCGGCGGGCCGCGTACGTGCCGGAGAGCAAGCCCATCGACCAGCTCATGCGCGAGATGCAGGCCCGGCAGATCCACATCGCGATCGTCATCGACGAGTACGGCGGCACCGCCGGCCTGGTCACCATCGAAGACGTCCTGGAGGAGATCGTCGGCGAGATCACCGACGAGTACGACCAGGAGGCCCCGCGCGTGGAGACCATGTCCGAGGGCGCGCTGCGGGTGACCGCCCGCATGCCGGTCGACGAGCTGGGCGAGCTGTTCGACACCGAGATCGAGGTCGACGACGTCGAGACCGTCGGCGGCCTGCTGGCCCACGCGCTCGGCCGGGTGCCGATCGCCGGGTCGCAGGCGGAGGTGGCCGGGCTGGAGCTGACGGCCGAGAGCCTGGCCGGGCGGCGCAACCGCATCAGCACGGTCGTCGTCCGCCGGGTCGCGCCGTCCGCGGAGGACGACGTCCAGGCCGCCGCCGACCGTGACTGACCACTTTGCGGGGAGATGTCGCAAGCGTTCTACAAGTCGTCTGCAAGCGGGGTCCGGCAGTCTCATACCTGACACCCGGTGCGGTGGGTGTCACGAGGAAGCGTCCGAACGCCGGGTGGGGTTCGCGGCCGGAGGGCGCTCCTGGGGGGACGACGGCGTTCCGGCCAGCTAGCCGGCCAGGACGTCGATCGGCGTAAAGGGTGTTCTCGTCTGGAAACCGGGCGAGGGCACCCTTTTTGCGTTTGGTGGAACCTCTGCGGAGATTGCCGCATTCGTCGCCGGGGGAGGCTGCGGTCCAGGGGGAATCATGAAAGCGCGGATCATCGTGTACGGGCTGCTGGCCGCGACCCTGGCGGGCTGCGCGGGCAGCGGCGGCGGGGCGGACGGGAAGGTGGCGGCCGTCGTCGACGCCCAGGCCATGGCCCAGCTCCGGGAGGTGCTCACCAGGCGGCCGAGCCTGCCGGACGGCTTCGCGCAACGGCCGGAGCAGGCCTGGCGGGTGCCGTTCGGCCGGGTGGACCAGGCGTGCCGGGCCGCGCTCGACGTGGCGGCCGGGCACGCGCCCGAGGAGGGGCTCACCGGCCAGGCGGCGGTCAGCTACCAGGGGGACGGCCTGGGCGAGCGGGCGGCCGTCGGCCTGGCCAGGTACGCCGGCGACGAGGCCGAGGCGCGCTTCGACGACCTCAGCGACGCCCTGGAGTCGTGCAGGGAGATCCGGACGTCGGGCGGCACCGCCCTGCGGGCCCGCAGGCTGGACGTCGGCGACGCCGCCCGCTCCGGGGACGAGGCCGCCGCGGCACGGCTGCGCGGACGGCTGAACGGCTACCCGTACGCCCTCGACGTCGTGCTGTCGCGGGACGGCGACACGCTGGTGTCGGTCGTGCACGCGGGCATGAGCGACGTCGACCGGGACCGGACGAGGAAGCTGGTCGCCGCCCTGCTGTCGATGTCCACGGCCTAACCTGGTTCCCGTGACTCTCGATCCTGAAGACAGCAAGATCATCACCCTGGCGCGGGCGGTCAGGGCGCGCAACGAGGCCGCCGAGGGCGCCGCCGTGCGCGACGAGACCGGCCGCACGTACTCGGCGACCGGCGTCGCGTTGTCGTCGCTGAGGCTGTCGGCCGTGCAGGTCGCGGTGGCCATGGCGGTCTCCGGCGGCGCGCGCTCGCTGGAGGCGGTCGCGCTGGTGACGGCGGGCGAGCCGGACCCGGCCGACGAGGCGGTCGCGGCCGAGCTGGGCGTCAAAGCCCTGCTCGTGGCCGGTCCCGACGGCACGCTGAGGTCCTGACGTGGCCATGTCGCCGTTCCTGGCCCGGTTGCGCGCCAAGATCGGCAACGACCTGCTCATGCTGCCGTCGGTCAACGGGTGCGTCTTCGACCGCGCCGGGCGGGTGCTGATGGCCCGGCACGGCGACGACGGCCTGTGGGCCACCCCCGGCGGCGGCGTCGACCCCGGCGAGCGCCCGCAGGACGCGGTGGTCAGGGAGCTGCGCGAAGAGCTGGCCATCGAGGTCGAGGTGCGCGGGCTGGTCGGCGTCTACGGCGGCCCCGAGTACCGCACGGTCTACCCCAACGGCCACGAGGTGGCGTACGTCATCGCCATGTACGCCTGCACCCTCGCCGCCGGCACGCCGACCCCCGACGGCGAGGAGATCAACGACTACCGGTGGGTGACCGAGCACGAGGCCGGCGGCCTGACGACGCCGGCCTGGACACCCCTGGCGCTGCCCGACGCGTTCGCCTGGTGGCGTGAACATGGCAGCTGATAAGCGACAATGCACAATGTGACTTCGCCAGACAATCATCGCGCCGGATTCGCCTGCTTCGTGGGAAGGCCGAACGTCGGCAAGTCCACATTGATGAACGCCCTGGTCGGCGCCAAGGTGGCGATCACTTCGTCCAAGCCGCAGACGACCAGGCGGGTCATCAGGGGCATCGTGCACCGCCCCGACGCCCAGATCGTCATCGTGGACACGCCGGGCCTGCACCGGCCGCGCACCCTCCTCGGCGAGCGACTGGACAGCCTGGTGCTGTCCACGCTCACCGAGGTCGACGTGATCGGCTTCTGCGTGCCGGCCAACGAGCCGATCGGCAAGGGCGACCGCTTCATCGCCGACAAGCTGGCGGCGGTGAAGAAGACGCCAGTGGTCGCCGTGGTGACCAAGTGCGACCTGGCGAGCCGGGAGCAGGTCGCCCAGCAGCTGCTCGCGGTGTCGCAGGTGGCCGAGTTCGCGGCGGTCGTGCCGGTGTCGGCGCAGTCGGGCGAGCAGCTCGACGTGCTGGGCGACGTGCTGATCGAGCACCTGCCCGAGTCGCCGCCGCTGTACGAGGGCGGGCAGCTCACCGACGAGCCCGAGCAGGTGATGGTGGGCGAGCTCATCAGGGAGGCGGCCCTGGAGGGCGTGCGCGACGAGCTGCCGCACTCGATCGCCGTGGTCGTCGACGAGATGATGCCCCGCGAGGGCCGCGACGACCTGCTCGACATCTACGCCCACATGTTCGTCGAGCGGCCCTCCCAGAAGGCCATCGTCATCGGGCACAAGGGCGAGCGGCTGCGCGACGTGGGCACCAAGGCCCGCAAGCAGATCGAGGCGCTGCTCGGCACGCGGGTCTACCTCGACCTGCGGATCAGCGTGGCCAAAGACTGGCAGCGCGACCCCAAGCAGCTGCGCCGCCTCGGCTTCTTCGACTGACCCCGCCGGTGATCCCGCCGGGCCGGGCGGTCAGCGTGCGCGGCGCACCAGGGCCAGCACGGACAGCACCACGATCGCGACCGAGCAGGCCAGCGCGGCGAACCAGCCGAACCTGATGACCGGCTCGACCGACAGCAGCCCGCCCAGGTCGATGGAGAGCCGGTCGCCGACGCGCTGCGGGTCGGCGACGAACATCACCAGCAGCAGCGTGGCCACCGCGCCCGGCACCACCGCCAGCGCCGCCACGCGCGGCCGGCCGCCCAGCAGGCCCGTGACGCCGAGCGCCAGCGCGGCCAGCCCGGCGAGCAGCGTGTAGAGGCCCGTGCTGACGTCGACGCCGCGCACGTCGTCGGAGACGCCGGCGCCGATCAGGTCGCTGCGGGCCTCGACGCCGGCCCAGGGCATGATCGCGGTGAGCACCAGGAGGGCGGCCGCGACGGCGACGGCCAGCGCGGCGCCGCGGCGGGCGGACGTCGTCCGGGCGGGCTTGAGGTCATCGGCCACACGATCACTGTAAGCCGCGCCCCCGGCCCCCACCACCCGACGCGACGGACTCGTCACCAAGCCGAGCAGCGGGGGCGGCGGGGGACGGGGTCAGGGGGTGGAGAGGAAGGCGCGGGCGTTGGCGGCGGCACGGCGGTCGCCGGTCTCGTCGAAGACCTCCAGGGCGGCCGCGGCCAGCTCGCGGGCGCGCCCGGCGGCCCCCTCGGCCCGGTTGACCCCGGCCAGGGCCAGCAGCGCGTACGCGTCCAGCAGGCGGTCGCCGAGCCGTACGGCGATGCCCCTGGCACGTTCGGCGGCCGACCTGGCGTCGGCCTTGGCGCCCTGCGCCAGCCGTACGGCGGCCAGGTCGAGCAGGGTGTCGGCCTGCCGATGACGGTCGCCCAGCTCCGTCAGGTGACCGACGGCCGCCAGGAGGTGGACGGCGGCCTCCTCCAGCCGGCCCGCGCGGCGCAGCACCGCGCCGAGCACGCGCTCGGCGTCGGCGGCGTCCCGCTGGTGGTCGGCTGCCTCCAGGCAGGCCAGCAGCGCCCGCTCGGCCTCCTCAAGCCGGTCCCGCTCCAGGTGCACCCGGCCCAGGCGGCGGCGGGTGTGGTTGACGTCGCGGGTGCGGCCCTGCCGCAGGAACATGCCGAGCGCCAGCCGCAGCTTCTCGTGGGCCAGGTCCCATTCGCGCTCGGCCAGGTGCAGGTCGCCCTGGCCGAGCAGGACGAGCGCCTCACCCCGGTCGTCGCCGGCCCGCCGCGCGGACTCCAGCGCCCGCTCCGAGACCGCCCGCCAGTCGTCGAGGAACCGGTGCCGCTCCAGGTACGGCCCCAGCAGGTGCGCCAGCCGCCAGCACGGCTCGTCGAGCCCGGCGGCGTGCAGGTCGGCCACCAGGCTCACCAGGAACGGCCGCTCGGCGTCCAGCCACTCGACCGACTCCCTGATGTCCCTGGTCGCCACGGCCGTGGCGGGGTCGCCCGACACCAGCGAGAAGCGCGAGGCGCGCACCCGGGCCAGAACGAGCTCCGACACCTCGGCCAGCACGCCCGGCAGCGGCTGCTCGCGCGCGAACAGCCGGGTCAGGTCGTGCATGCGGTAGCGGATCTGGCCGGCCGCGTCCACGCCGTGCGTCTCCAGCAGGCCGGCGTCCACCAGGGCCTCGGCGCCGCCGCCGAGCCGGTCGGTGAGCCAGTCGGCGAAGTCGGGGGCCGACAGGGCGCCGAGGCCGCGTAACGTCCGCCTGGCCGGTTCGGGCAGCCCGTCGTAGCCGATGGCGAACACGCTGCGGACCGTCTGGTCGCCCGCGTGCAGCCGGTCGAGCCGCTTGTGCTCGTCCTCAAGAAGGCCCACCAGGTAGTCCACCGTCCAGTTCGGGCGGGCCGCCAGCCTGGACGCGGCGATGCGCAGCGCGATCGGCAGGCCGCCGCAGAAGCGGGCCAGCCGGTGCAGCGCCTCGTCCGCGGGCCGTCCGGAGCCGGCCACGAGCAGGGCCAGGGCGTCCTGCTGACCGAGCACGCCGACCGACAGCCGGGTCGCGCCGGTCAGGCCGCCCAGCGACGAGCGGCTGGTCACGACCGTCGGGCAGGACGTCAGCAGCGGGCGCACCTGGGCCTCGCCGGCGGCGTTGTCCAGCAGGACCAGCAGGCGGCGGTTGGCCGTGTAGGTGCGGAACAGGCGCTCGCGCTGCTCCAGCCCGGCCGGGATGGCCTGGGCCGGGCAGCCGAGCCAGCGCAGGAAGTCCTCCAGGACGGCCGAGGGGGCCGTGGTCTCGCGCAGGTCGGCATACAGGATGCCGTCGGGGAAGGACTCGCGGGCCCGCCAGGCGGCGTGCACGGCCAGGGCCGACTTGCCTGCGCCGGCCTGGCCGTGCAC